>CAZYID010000236.1:0-4831 GCA_964646595.1 uncultured Spirochaetales bacterium
TTTGATATTATTATTATCACAAGCTAATTTAGTTTTTTTAATTAAAATATCAAATGCTCTTTTTTGAAAAGAAGCAGCAATATCATTATTATTAAAATTATCCTTTTTTTTATATTTATCTAAATAATGAATTACAGCAGTTTTAATTCCTGAATAACTTACATCATAAAGTCTTTTAGATTTATATAAATTAGAAATTGGAAAAATAAAAGAATTCTCATCTCCTGATAATGCCGCTTTTTCAACAGCCGGTCCTCCAGGATAACCAAGATCATAATATTTTGCAATTTTATCAAAAGCCTCACCAACCGCATCATCAATTGTTGTGCCCAGTATATCATATTCAGTATATGACTTAGCAAGAACAATCATTGTATGACCGCCTGAAACTAATAGAGCAATATATGGAAAATCAATATTATTATTTAAATGAGGAGAATATAAATGAGCTTCTATATGATTTATACCTATTAAAGGTTTATTTAAAGCCCAGGCTAATGATTTTCCAAAACTAACGCCAACTAACAATGCTCCAATTAGACCGGGTCTATTTGCAACTGCAATAAGGTCTATATTTTCTAATTTTAAATTAGAGTCAAATATTGCTTTTTCAACAACATATTTAATTTTTTCTAAATGCAGCCGTGATGCTATTTCCGGCACAACACCTTTCCAGGGAGAATGTTCTTTTATTTGAGATGATACAACATTAGATAAAATTTCTTTACCATCTTTGACTAATGCAGCAGCTGTTTCATCACAGGTTGTTTCAATTCCAAGAATGATCATAATTATCCATTATTTTTATTGTTATCATATCATATAATTTGATAAATTAAAATATTGATATTCAAAAATAATTAAAGTATTATTATATAAAAAAATGTTGTGAAACAACAAAACTTACTTCGGTAAGACAGGCGTCTCGCCTGTCTTACCGAAGTATTATTAAAATTTAATTTTATTAAGATGAAATTACAGACGAGACGTTTGTAATATCGAAAAAACATACATGAAATCATATAAACAAGTAATAAAACAAAGATATAATAATGAAGAAAAAGATTCAGAAACATTTAATAATGTTTATTCATTACTTAAACCAACAGGTTTTTTTATCAATAAAAAAATAAGACATATTTTATGTAAAATTTTTAATCAAATCATAAAAAATGAGCTTGATATTTCAAAAGCAAAAATACTGGATGTTGGCTGCGGCTATGGAATATGGACTAGATTTTATGCTGAAATAAAAAAAACTACAAAAAATATTTATGGAATTGACCTGTCACTAAATAGAATAAAAAATGCAAATCTATTAAATCCTAATATTAAATATTTTGTAGATGACATTAATGATTTAAAAATTAAAAATATAAAATTTGATTTAATAACTGCTATCAATATTTTTTCTCACTTAAACACAAAAGAAGAAATAATAAACTCTTTAAAAAATATTTATAAATTATTAAATAAAAAAGGTTTTTTTTTATGGTATGACATTTACTGCAAAGATCATTTTAAAACTAAAAATAATATTGATGCATCCGGATTTAATAAAAGACAGATAATTAACTTTTGTAATAGTACAGGTTTTAAAATGATTTATTACAAAAAAATATTTAAAAATATTTTTTGGAAATTTCATTCGGCATATCTTTTTAAAAATAATTTTTCATTTTGGTTTGTAGAATTACTTGAAAAAATTATGCCCGGATCTCCCGGAAATATGATATTTTTATTTAAAAAAAAAGATTTATTTTAATTTTTTAAGAGGAACAAATTCAACACCAAGCTGCTCTTTTTTATTGTAATATTCTTTAAGAACCTGCGCAAGTTCTCTTGTTTGTATATGTCCGATACCTACAGCATATCCTTTTTGTTTTGCTTCTTTAATTAACTGATCCATAGCTTTTCTAATTTCATTTATATTTTTGGAATTATCTAAAAATACATCTCTTTCAAAATATAATAAATTATGAATTGATGCAATTTCTTTTGAAACAGTATTTAAATTTGTCATCGAATCAAGCCATAATTTATCATTAACAGCAAGTTCATTTAATACAATATTCATAATTCTTGCATCTGCAACAATTTTAGACCCCATATGATTATTTGCGCCAATTACTTCAGGATATTTTTTTAAATAATCAGTAATTTTATTTTTAACTTCTTTATCGCTCATGTCTATAAATATTGCATTTTTTTCAACATATTTTTTGCCTTTTAAAGGTTCCATTGGAATATGAAGCAGTATGTCATAATGATAATTATTAAAAAGTTTATAAAATTTATCAGAATCTTTCATTTCAGGTATCAATGCAAATGTTACCGGAAAACCCAATGATAAAAAATCATATGTAGAATTATAACTGTAACCAACATCATCAATTACTATTGCTATTTTTGGTTTATATATCGGCATTTCATGTTTAGGATAAGCGCCTGATTTAAATTGATTTAGATCCGGATTTAATAATGTTTCCTGTTTTTCGTTTTTTCTTTTTTCTTCTATTGTTTCATAATTAGTAGTAAAAATTTGTTTAGGTTTATCTATTTTTACCATTTTTTCTTGTTCAATATTATAATCCCAGAATACATATATTGGCTGTATTTCATTAAATTTTTTATTATTACGATAAAAAGATAATTTATTTATGCCACTGTTATCAGCGCTATTTATTTTAATAAAGTTTGTTTCTAATCCATATTTTTGTTTAATATTTTCATAGACATTTAATTGTAATTTATAAGCAGGTTTATTTTTTAATTTTAATATAAATATTTTTTTAGAATCATCATAAATAACAGGTTTATATATTTGAATCAATTCTTTTTTAATTTTATTATTTAGTTGTAAAGGAAAAATAAAGAGTGTATATATTATCAAAAAAGATAAAAATATTATAATTATTGATAATAATATTTTTATCTTTAAAATATTTTTTTTCTTTTTTTTATATTGTCTTTTTTTTTTAAAAGGTTTATTTAGTTCTTTTTTTGAATAACTCGATTTTTTTCCAGGATTTCTTTTTGATTTGATTTTTTTTTGCATAAAGTACTTTTAAGGTATAAATTTTATTTTGATTTGTACTACTTTTTGGTTAATTTATCAATATATATTGGAAATTGCTTTGAATACTTAAAGTATAAGTATAACTTAAAGTAATACTTAAGGTTATATTTATTTATTAAAATTTTTTACTCCTACAGTAACAGCTTGAGCATCATCTAAACCAAATCCACCATCAAATCTATTAACTGAAAGTTCATTTCCGTAAAAATCATACTTAATAAATAAATAGTCATTATTTGAACTACCAACAGAATAAACATTACCTAAAGGATCAACTGATATATCACTTAATATATCATCTATTCCATTTGTGCCGTAATGTCTAGTCCATTCTTCATTCCCTAATTGATTATATTTAATTGTATAACAATCAAAATCTCCTGCATTTGGTCTGGATTGTATAGCTAAATAAATATTACCTGCACTATCCACAGCTACTCCCATTCCTTTGTCATCATCATTAATATCAATTATTCTACTCCAAATTAAATTTAAATCAGTATCATATTTTAATAAAATACAATCATAGTCTGTTGCAGTTAATCGAACAAACCCAATAACATAAATATTTCCATAATTATCTATTGCTATATCTTTTGCTTGGTGTAAATACAGTTCAATAGGATCTCTTGGATAATATTGAATAATAGAGGGAGTAAGATTACCGGAATTATATTTAATTATTGTCATATCGTTATCGCCTCCAGGTTCTCCGGGTGGATTTGAAGATTGACCAACAACATACACAAAACCATTATAATAAGCTATTCCAAATGCCAGATCACCTGCACCACTTGCATTGAATATTTGAAATGGTGTAAGAGGATTTAAATCAGAATCAAATTTTCTTGTATAAAAATCATTACCATCAGTTCCGGTTGCATATACATTATTTGATTCATCACTTGTTATACCATAAAAAGTGTTACTTCCTCCAACATTATAAATTACATTATTAATGGGTTTTAAATTAGAATCATATTTTATTATTTGAAAGTCATTATTATTTTTTGCTCCAACATAAATATTATTATTTTTATTATTTGCATAAATTGCATAAGCTCCTTCAGCAGCTCCAAAATCAAATCTATGTTGTTTTGATACATTCATAAAAGGATCAATTTTTAAAGAAAAAATATCATTATTTAAACCGTTATAAGAACTTCCAGTTAAATAAATATTAATTTCTTTTTTTTCTTCATCATCAAGATTTTGTTCATTCCATTCCTGTTCATTCATTTTTGTAAGAACATCACAGGATATAAAGATAAAGATAATAATAATTAATAAAATTAAGCTGAATAATAATATAATATTTTTCATATTATTAAATTTCATAATAATCCCTTAATAAATTTAATTATGCCCTACAGTAACACCTAAAGCCTCATCTATTCCAAATCCACCATCAAAAGTATTTACAGAAAGCTGATCTCCATAATAATTATACATAATAATTAAATAATTATTATTTGAATTACCAACAGAATAAACATTACCTATAGGATCTACAGATATATCCCATAATTGATCATTTATTCCATTTGTACCGTATTGTCTTGTCCATACTTCATTCCCGAATGGATCATATTTAATTGTATAACAATCAAAATCCCCTGCATTTGGTCTAGAATGTAAAGCTAAATAAACATTTCCTGCTGTATCCACTGCTACACCTTCTGCTCTATCTTCAGTATTAGTATCAATTATTCTACTCCAAATTAAATTTAAATCAGTATCATATTTTAATAA
>CAZYID010000237.1:0-3586 GCA_964646595.1 uncultured Spirochaetales bacterium
AATAAAACATTTTTGTCAAATTATATAAATTATATGCAGTTTGTAATATAAGGACTATAAGTTTAGAATTTATATATTTTTGGAAATTTATTCATTAATTAAGTTCTATTTTATTTTTCTCTTTGATATGTTTTGTTTTTAATCGCCGAAACTCTTGAGTCATAAAGAGTGTTGTTAACAGCGTTGAGCCTATGTCTGCTAATGGTATTGATATCCAGATGCCGTTTAGTCCCAAAAATTTTGGGAGAATTATTAATAAAGGCACAAGAAAAAAAAGAGGACGTGAAAGACCCAGAAGTAAAGATTTTTTTGGTTTACCAATAGCCTGAAAATAACTGGAACTTACTACATATAAGCCAAGTATAGGAAATGAAATCATTATAATTCGCATTATTCTTGAACCAAAATTTATCAGTTGTAAATCACTGCTGTTAAATAATTTAAAAATATAAGCAGGAAATATTTGACACATTAAAAAACATATTGTTGTCAGAATTAGTGCTCCAAAGATTGAATACATTAAAGTTTTTTTTACTCTATCAAATTGTTTAGCCCCATAATTAAAACCAATAATTGGCTGAGCACCCATATTTATTCCCAATATAGGCATAAAAAAGATCATATTAAAGCCCTGTATTACACCAATTGCAGCCTGAGCAGTAGCAATATATGTTCCCCCATAATTTTTTATTTGATTATTTAATACTATTCCTAAAGCACTTGCTATAATTTGCATAAAAAAAGGAGCAAGGCCGATTTTAATAATGGATTCAGAAACTTTAAAATCAAGTTTTAGATGTTTAATTCGTAATTTTAAATAACTTTTCCCTTTTATAAAATAATGAACATTCCAGAGTGTTGTTACTATAAAAGAAATACCTGTAGCAATTGCAGCACCCTTGACACCCATCTTAAAGCCAAAGATAAATATGGGATCTAATATTATGTTTGTTATTGCACCGGCGAGCATTGACAACATGGATCTAAACGGATTTCCTTCACTCCTTATAAAAGAGTTTAGTCCATACCCTATAAATTGAAAGATGATAAAGTAAAAGATGATATTTAAATAACTGGAAGCATAACCAATGTTCTCTTTTGTTGTTCCAACAATAATTAATATTTGTTTTAAAAAGACCAGCCCCAGTATTGCTGCGACTAATCCTGAAATTATTAATAAAATAAAACCATTTCCCACAACATGTTCTGCTTTATCTTTATTTTTTTCACCAAGCGATATTGAGATAAGTGCTCCGCCTCCGACTCCGATTAACATAATAAAACCGAAAATAATTAATTGAATAGGAAAGACCAGTGCAAGCGCACTTATTCCCAGTGTTCCGACGCCATGCCCGACATAAATTCTATCAACTACATTGTATAATGCATTAACAAGCATTCCAATAACAGCAGGAATGGAAAACTCTAATAAGAGTTTAATGATTTTATTTTCACCCAATCTATTTGTATTTTTCATATCTTCCCTTTAAAAAAAGTTCCGCTATACTACTAGATTTTTTACGAAATTAAAACATTTTTTTCAAAAATAATATAAAAACAGGTATTTATTAATTAAATAAAATAATTGAATAATAAACAATAATTATGCATTTTTTTCCATTGACATTATTAGTAATAATCTCTATATTCTTTTCACAGAAATTGAAGATAAAGAAATTTTTTATTGTTAAGCTTTTATTATAGAGGAGATGATGCATATCATGAAAAAAATGATTGTTTTTTTATTATTAACTTTTAGTCTATCCCTTTTTGGAGCGGAATTAAAATTATCAGATAAACTTTTAAAATCCAGTGAATGGAAAGGGCTTTTATTGAGAATGAATTTCAGTAACAATAATAAGGTTGTCATTGCAGATGTATATGATGGAACTTATTTTGAATATCATGGAACATATTTAATAAATAAAAACACTCTGCAAATAACCTATGAATTGAATATGGAAAAATCGCATTTAGCATTAGTGGAAAATCCAGAGAAGCACAAGTTTTATTCAGAATTTGAACTTAATAAAATTGATGACAATAATATTGAAGTAAGAAATATTTTAACTCTTTCAAAATTTGAAAACAAATCAAATTCAGATTCAAAATTAGTAACAGATCATAAAGAAAAAATAAGCAATCTATTAGCTGTTGATTTTTATCTAAAACCGGGAGATGAAAAGAAAATTGGGAAGTATAATTTTTTTATTTTAAAACAATATAATGCAATAACAACTGTTAATCTAAAATACAGATCAGCTCCATTTCCAAAAGCAAAATCTTATACATATTTTATTAATTTTAAAGAATATCCATTTCTTCCAAAAAATACTCAAATAATAGTATTAGCAAGAACAAAAGAAAAAGTTATGGTTCAGGATATGCAAAATTATTGGTACTATATTGATATTGCAGATAATTCAGTAAATGATGGCATGGATTTTACTCATCCTTTTGACTCTTTTGGATTTTGGGTATTTGGTGAATTTATAACAAAGAAAGAATAAATTAAAATGAAAAAAAAATTCGTAAAGATTTATGATTTAACTTGATTTTTAGAAGTTAATTTCCCTTCAAAGCATAAAAGAATAATTAAAAGAGTAAGATAAATAGGAGCAATGATAAAACTTTTTTGTAAGCTCCAGCTGTCACCTATTATTCCCATAAACAGAGTTGCTGAACTATAACCGGTTGTTCCAAAACATGCTATAAAAACCATCAGCATTGTTGGATCCGCATCTAAAACAGAAGCAGAGTAAGATTGAATACTTGGCCAGAGACACGCAATAGTAAAACCCATAGCAAGCATGAATGCAAAGAGAAAATAGAGGCTGGGTACAATAAGAAAAAATAATAAACTTAAAATAAATGAACAAACTGTAAATGAGAACAATAATTTTTTTAATTTAATTTTATGAGCAAGTTTACTTGTTGAAAACCTGCCAATTACCATACCAATAGCAAAAAAAGCAGCACCAATCCCGCCTGCACGTGGTAAAGCATCAAAATGAATTTGAATATAGCTTGCAGTCCAAAAAGCAAATCCACCTTCTGCTCCACCAGAAAAAAAGAGAGCCATTCCAAGAAACCAGAATCTAGGTTGAGAAAAAATTTCTAATGAGTGAGAAAAATCTGATCTTGATTTAGGAAGAATAAGTTTTTTAGATGAAGGATAGAGGAGGTTTAATCCTGCCATAAGTAATGCTAATCCAGGAAAAATATATCGCCATGAAATCCCCCATGAAAGCAACTCTCCAACAATTAAAAGTGTAGCACATACACCAACAGGCCAGAATGCGTGAACAAGATTCATTTTTTTACCTTCATCTTTTGGATGAAGATCTTCAACAATTGGCGTTAATAGCCCCTCCAGTAAACCTGATCCAAAACCAGTTATTATAAAAACAATAAGAATATGCCAGAATGTCTGACAAAAAGATACTAAAAATAAACCAAATGCAATTGTCCATATTCCAAATCGAATTACTTTTATTTTCCCAAAACGAGCTGCTATATAAATACTAAAAAGAAGAGCTGAAAATAATTCTATTGTAGCAATAAAATTTATAATACCAATTTGAGT
>CAZYID010000237.1:3686-4823 GCA_964646595.1 uncultured Spirochaetales bacterium
TTTTATAAAAGCTTTTATGTTTTCTGAACTTACATTTGGAGGCATACCTCCGCCGCAGGAAACAATAACGCGGGACTTGTCTTTTAATGAATCAATTAATTTTTTTGTAACTTTTTCTACTTCTTCCGGACTTGCAGCAGCTAATACATCTCTTGGTGGTATATTTCCAAACATTGTAACTTTATTATTTGTTATTTCTTTTAACTCATTAAGGTCAACATCAAATCCCATATTAAAGAGGTTTACACCAATCTCAGGAAGATATGGTGCAGAAACCATACAAGGAGCATCATTATGTAAGAATTTTATTGATACATCACTGCTATATAATTCTTTAAAATAGGGCAGTCCGAAAGTTTTAAATTCAAGATCACCGATAAAACCTATTATATCGTCTAAAAGAAGAATACCATCAATAGTAGGTATTGTTTTTCTCTGCAACTCAAGCCAGGATTTTAAAAACTCTGTTATTTTTTTCATTAATAGATGAGCTTTATCCGGCTGCATCATCATAACTGTAAGAAACTCAGTAGAACCCATTAAGTAGCTTGCAATATTTAAAGGTCCCCTTGCAACTGCAAAACGAATTTTATGTCCGTTATCTTCTATTTTTTGTTTTGTAAGTTTTAATCTGTTTAGCATAAAAGGCAATAATCCGTCTGTCTCCGGATTTGGTACATTTAGCGAATCGATTTCATCAGCAGAATTTATGACTTTATGAGCATGAGGAAAATCATTTTGAAAAAAAGAAGACTTTGCTCCAAAAGCTGAAGGTTCAGTACACATACCGTACTCTGACCAGAAACCCGGTAAAAACATCACTGAAGGAAAATCATTTTTAGCCTTTAAATTAGCATTTAACCATAGTTCATCATTTGAAAAATAATCGAGAATATTAACACCGTACCAGCTTGGCAGCCAAGGACAATCAATTATAAATCCTGCTGGGATCGGATTAAGTATTTCACCATTAATTATTTTTTTTAAATTTTGCCATTGTTTATCAGTCATTTTATCTCCTTCATTAATTAAGAAAAGTTTTTATTTATTTCAACCTTTCTCGTATGAGAAAGCCTGTATATACAATTTGTTTCAGAACAGCGTTTACATGGATATTCTGCTTTTATTACTTTTGTT
>CAZYID010000238.1:0-4759 GCA_964646595.1 uncultured Spirochaetales bacterium
GTTGAAAACATCAAAGATTTGACTTTTAGTTGAAAAAGTGATACGTTCTTCAAGCTATGAAACTTCCTAATTCTATAAAAAAATTTGCTGATATTTTTATAAAAAATAATTTTCAAATATATATTGTGGGCGGCGCAGTTAGAGATTTTTTAAGAGGTGAGAAACATGTAGATTATGATTTTGCAACTAATGCAGAGCCACAGGATGTTATAAAATTATTTAAACATGTTATCCCTGTCGGTATTGATCATGGAACTGTATTGGTGATATTTGAGAAAAATGAATATGAGGTTACTACATTTCGAACAGAGGATAAATATTCAGATAACAGGCATCCTGATAATGTTTATTTTGTAAAAACTATTGATGAAGATCTTGCCAGAAGGGATTTTACGATAAATGCCTTTGCATATGATATTATTAATGAAAAACTTATTGATAATTATGGCGGTAAAATAGATTTAAATAATAAAATAATAAAAACTATTGGTAATCCGGAAATAAGATTTAAAGAAGATTATTTAAGAATGCTCAGAGCTTGCAGATTTGCAGGAAAACTTGATTTTAAAATTGAAGAAAAAACTTTTTCTGCAATAAAAAAACTTTCAGAAAATATTAGCAAAATTTCTTTTGAAAGAATTCGTGATGAATTAATTAAAATAATGCAATCTTCAAAACCTTCTATTAGCTTAGAATATATGAGAATTTCTAAACTGATGGCTTATGTATTACCTGAGCTTAATGAATGTTATGAAATTAATCAAAATAGATTTCATAAATATGATGTGTATTATCATAATGTTTATACATGCGATGCAGCCCCGGAAAATGATTATAGAATACGTTTTGCTGCTTTATTTCATGATATTGCAAAGCCTCAAACTAAAAGAGAAAAAGATATGGAAGAAGAAAATTCTTTCTATAATCATGAAATAATTGGAGCGAAAATTGCAGGAAAAATATTAAAAAGATTAAAATTTAGCAATCATGATATTAAGTATATTACTCATTTAGTAAAATACCATATGTTTTATTATACCAGCGAATGGACTGACGGGGCAGTAAGAAGGTTTATCAGAAATGTTGGAGTGGAAAATATAGAAAGTTTATTTACTTTACGTGATGCAGATAGAGTAGGTAATGGCATGAAGCAAGGTGTTCCGGAAGTTTATATAAATTTTAAAGAACGAATTAAAAAAATTTTAGAAATTGATAATGCTTTTAAAATAAAAGATTTAAATATAAATGGTGACATATTAATGAAAAATCTTTCGTTAAGTCCTGGGCGATTAATAGGAGAGATTTTAAATTATTTATTAGAAATTGTTCTTGATAATCCTAATTTAAACAATAAAGAAGAATTATTAGAAAAAGCAATAGAGTATTATGAAAAGAAGAAAGAATATTCTCAAAAAAACTATGGAAAAGATCCGGAAGAATTGGGAATGTTTTAGTAGAGCGAAATTCGAGTTTTAACTTTTGTCTTTATAAATTAGCCTATTATATGACAAATATATGAGAAAACTATAATAAAAAAGCTCGACATTCGGTCTAGTGTTTAATGAGATTAAATAATGATAAAAATTAAAAGTGTAAGTTATTATAAAAGTTTTATAGATTATAAACAAATTCCAAATTCTTTTTTTCCTGAAATTGCTTTTATTGGCAGAAGTAATGTAGGAAAATCAAGTTTGATTAATAATTTGTGCAATAGAAAAATCGCAGAAACTTCGTCAACTCCAGGTAAAACTCAATTAATAAATTATTTTAATATTAATGATTCATTATACTTTGTTGATCTTCCAGGTTATGGATTTGCAAAAACTTCAAAATCAAAAAGAAAAAATTGGCCCTTATTAGTTGAACCATTTCTTCAAAATAGAAAGCAACTACAAATAATAATTTTTCTTTTGGATATTAGACGTCTTCCAAATGAACATGATAAGATGCTGAATGAATGGATAAAAAACTTAATTGATATAAAAGCTGTTTATGTTTTAACCAAAACAGATAAAATTTCAAAGAATCAGGTACAAAATAATAAGCTAAAAATTGCTTTAGAATTATTTGTTGATCAAAATGATTTTATTTATTATTCTGTAATAAAAAATATTGGAAAAATTGAGTTGCTGAGAAGAATTGAAAATCTTCTGACTTCTGTATCCTGATTTCTGTCTTTCTTACTTTAATTTTTTATTTATTTTTTTTATATACAGTACCATAGGGCATTAAAGCATTATTAATATATTTAGCAGTAAATAATTGATACAATTCTACATTTGCTCCAGTGAAATCTGCATTTCTTAAATCCGCTCCGTAAAAAGTAGCGCCAGTAAGATTTGTATTTTTAAAATCAGTATTTCTTAGATCTGAACTGTTAAAGATAGCATTTGATAAATTTAGGTTTGAAAAATTAATATTTTTTAATTTTGCATTTGTAAAATCAACAGAAAAAAGATCTGCATTTTTTAAAATAGTATTTTTTAAAATAGTATCTTTTAAAATAGAATAACTTAGATTTGCATTTGTGAAGTCTGCATTATTTAATTTTGTATTTGTTAGTATAGAGTTGCTTAAATTTGTATTAGTAAAATTACAGTTTTTTAAATTTTCATTAGTAAAATCTTTTCGCGACAAATCTTTTCCTGAAAAATTTTTTTCTTTAGGCTTAATCAAAAAATTTGAACATGAAAATAATAAATTTAAAGTAAATAATAAAAGTATAATCTTTTTCAAATTATTTTCCTTTATATGTTTTTAATGCTCTGATTCTTTTAAATAGAGGTGGATGTGAATAATAAAACCATGTATAAATATCTGCCGGATAAATATTACTTAGATTATCTATATTTAATTTTTTTAAAGAATCAATTAAATATTTTGATGTTTTTAAAATTTTGGCTGAAAATCTATCTGCTTGATATTCAAATCTTCTTGAAATATATGCATGCATGGGACTTAAAAAATAACTTATTGGGCTGGAGATAATAGTTAATAAATAAAGACCAATAAATTTTATATCAGTAATGTTTATATCATTTTTAAAACCAAATGCTTCATATAAGTATTTGTTAGTAATTAATAAATATCCGATAAAAAGTCCTGCTAATGAAGTTATTGATGATATAATAATATTTTTTACTATATGTTTATATTTATAATGACCAATTTCGTGAGCTAAAATTGATAAAATTTCTTCATGTGAATGTTTTTGTATTAAGCTGTCAAAAAGTACTATACGTTTAGTTTTTCCAATTCCGGTAAAATAAGCATTTGAATGAGTGCTTCTTTTTGAAGCATCCATTTCAAAAACTCCTTTTATTTTAAATCCGGATTCTTTAGCTAATTTTCCAATTTTATTTTTTAATTCTTCATCATTTAGAGGTTTGAATTTATTAAAAAGGGGTGCAATAATTGTAGGATATATTATCTGCATAATTAGTGAAAATAAAAAGAAAAATGCCCAAAGAAGAATCCACCATATTTTTTCAAATTTATATACAAAAAAAATAAGAGCAGTAAGAATTATAGCACTTAATATTAATGTGATAATAATTTTTTTTATTAAGTCTGCAACCCAGACACTAATAGTCATTTTATTGAATTGATATTTTTTTTCTATAATAAAATTAAAATATAAACTAAAAGGTATATCAAGTATTATTTGAACTATCATAAAACCAGAAAAAAATAGAAATGCTAAAAAATAAATGTTCATAGTTAATGTTGTTAAAATTTTATAATAAAAAGGAATAATCCCTAACAGTAAAATAGTTATAAGAAAAGTTTTATCAAAAAAATATTCAATTAAAGAAAAAGAAAGTTTTTCGTTAGAATATTTATTAATTTTTAACAGTTTATTCTGATCAACTAATCCTTTAAGTTCATCCGGTATTTTATTTTTATTTTTTTCTCTGTGTTTATAATTAATAATATCAAGTAATAATTTAACAATCATTGATAAAAAAAAGAAAGATAAAAATATTATAGTAAAAATATTATTTAACTGCATATTAATAATTCCTTAGTTGTATTTTTCTAAAAACCATTTATATGTTAATTTTATTCCTTCTTTTAAAGAAGTTTTTGCTTTCCATCCAACATTATTAATTTTAGAGACATCAAGTAGTTTTTGCGGTGTACCATCAGGCTTAGAAGTATCAAATTCAATTTTACCATTATAATTAATAATTTCTTTTATTAAAAGAGCTAATTCATTAATTGTAATATCTTTTCCTGTACCTACGTTGACTATTTCACTGTTATCATAATTATTCATTAAAAAAAATAAAGCATCAGCTAAATCATCAATAAATAAAAATTCTCTTTTTGGTTTGCCGGTACCCCAGATAATTACTTTTTCTTGATTATTTATTTTAGCTTCATGAAATTTTCTTATTAAAGCTGGTAATACATGTGAAGAAGTTAAATCAAAATTATCATTATAACCAAACAGATTTGTAGGCATAGCAGCAATATAATTTGTATTATATTGGGTGTTGTATGATTGACACATAGTGATTCCGGCAATTTTTGCTATAGCATATGCATTATTTGTTTCTTCTAAATATCCGGAAAGTAAGTATTCTTCTTTAATAGGTTGAGGACATAATTTAGGATATATACAAGAGCTTCCTAAAAATAATAATTTTTTAACATTATTTAAATATGAATTATGAATAACATTATTTTGAATCTGAAGATTTTCATATATAAATTCAGCTTTTTTTGTATCATTTGCTAAAATTCCACCAACTTT
>CAZYID010000239.1:0-4741 GCA_964646595.1 uncultured Spirochaetales bacterium
GAAAAATTAGATATATTAAACATTAAAAATATATGTGAATTTCATATATTTATAGATAGAGCGAAATTCACTTTGCACATTTCACTCTATTTGCGCGTCGAGCTTTGCCCTCGATAGACTTGTTAGATTCGCGAACTTTGCCAATCTTCGGGTTCATAAAATGCCCATCCAAGAGCAAGCTCTTGTCTAGTCACTTCATAAACCCGACGCGCCGTTATCTGTCATCTTTTATTGAGATATTATTTGAGTATTGTAATTGGATGTGTATCAGAATCTATATCTATTATTACCTCTGATACAAAAATTTCTTATGTGCGAATGGAATCAGTATATCATGAAGATAATAATAAAAAGCTAATTGATTTTAATAATTTAGGTTGGGCAGCTGGAATTGATGCAAACTTAAAATAAAGAATTAAGCTTAATTAGGATTGTCTAATAAAATATTATTAAAGTCAGACCGTATTTTTTTAAGAGGATGCTGAATAAAATAATTATTTAATTTTTACTCAATTTTTGGGATTTATATATTTTATAAATTATTTCTATATAATGATGAAATCCCATTTAATAATTCGATTACTTTTTCAGCTGCTTTTTCAGAAATAGATCCTGTTCCGCATGCAGGCGTAATTATTGTACTATCAATGATTTTATTTTTATCTATCCCAAGAGATGCCAACTGATCCTGCTGCTTTTTAAGTTTTTTAAATAAATTTTCCGGAGTTTCAGAGAATATTTTTTCTTCAGATGTTGGAACTATTCCCCATGCAATATATTTATTATTGTTTAAATATTTCTTTATTTGTTCCGGATAAAGTATAAAACCGTCAAAATATTCATATGCATCAAAATTAATTATATCTACATTTGTTTCCATCAGTATTGACCAGTCTGTATTTCCACAACAGTGAACACCGGTAATTACATTAAGTTCGTGTAATTTATCAATTATTTCATTTAACATTGAAATAACTTGTTCTCTTGTAATATTGATATATGCGGAACCAAATGAAACCAAATATGGTTCATCAATAAATATAATTACTTTTTCACCAATTTCTTGTAGGAATTTCGCCTGCCATATTGCTTTACTGATACAAGTTTTAACTATTGCATCTGCAACTTGTTCATTATAAAAAATCAGTTTTTTATTTTCATCTGTTAGACTTAATCCAAGACTGACAGGTCCTAAAATTTGTCCTTTTATTAATTGTAGTTTTCCTTTTTGTTTTAATAAATCTTTAAATTTATATAAACCTTTTGCATAATTTTCAGTTATTGCAAAATGATCATAATTTTCTGACAGGAAATTTTCATAAACAGTTTGAATTTCTGAAAAAATGTCCCCGGATGTATTAAAATATATTTTTTCATTATCAGTTTCAATAACTATACATGGAAGACCTTCACTGTATTGAACATACATGTTTTCAAAAAAACCCAGTTTTGGAAGTTGAGGCCAGGCCGGAATTTCTTTAAAGTTTTCCAGCATTAAGCTTGAAATTTTTTCTACATCAGTATGCGGCCAGCTTCCTATTACAGTTATAGCGCCTTTTTTTATCATATTTTTTACTCCAGTATATATAATATTTTTTTATATCATTTTTATTAATGTAAGAATATCTAAAATGTTTAGTTGATTATTATTTTTACCAGAAATTTTTTAATTTGAAAATTGTTTTTTAAAAAAGGTTTAATTTAAGTTCATATCAAGTATTTAAGACTTCATTAACTGTTTCAATTAAATTTTCATTTTTAAAAGGTTTAAATAATACTTTTTGTGCACCGTATTGATTAATTAAATTAGAGAATGCTTCAGATTCAGCAATAACAACACCGGTTATTATGATTTTTTTTAAGTTTTTAATGTTTTTTATTTCGAGTAAAGTTTCTATTCCACCTTTAGCAGGCATCATAATATCAAGAATTAATAAATTAAAATTATTTTTTCCCAAAATTTTTAATGCTTCCAAACCATTTGATGCTTCAGAGACTTGGTGATTATATTTTTCAAGTGTACGCCTTATGCTTTTCCTTATATCCTCTGAGTCATCAACAATTAAAATTTCAGCCATATATTTCTCCAAACTATTTATGATTTAATGAAAAATTTTTTTTAATTAGATGAAAAACATTTTATTAATAAATATTATTTAAATATTTAAAAAAAGTTTTTTTTTATTTTTATTATACTATAATATTTTATATAATAAAATGTATAATGTAAATAATAATATTTTTTATCATATAAAAAATTAATAATTTTTATTTTAAGGAAAATATAAAATGATAAACAATAATAGACGATTTGTCAGATATAATATTAATTTCATGATATCATCAAATGAAATTAATGGGAAAGGTATAAATATAAGTCAAAATGGATTTGGATTTTTAACTAATGACGAGTTAATTCCAGCTGAAAAGGTTCCATTTGTAGCAGAAATAAACGGTGGTGTTTTTAAAAAAAAGAAGTATTTTGTTAAAGGAATTGGCAGGTTATTATTTTCAACATATTCTGAAAATGAAGCAAATTATTATAATGGATTTCAAATTATTGAAATTGCTTCTGAATCAAATAGAATTTTTAAAAAAATATTTAAAATTTTTAAAAAATTGAAAAATAAATAATTAACTATTATAATTTATAGAGAGTCAAATTTGGAAAAAGAAAATTTTAATGATTATGATTATAACTCATCTTTATCAAAGAAAATATTAGTTGTTGATGATATTTTATATGTTGTTAAATCAATTTCAAAAATATTAACTGATGAGGGGTATTATGTATTAACAGCATTAACTGGAAAAGAAGCATTAGAAATTTTAAAAACATTCACACCTGATTTAATTACTATAGATCAAAAACTTCCTGATATGACAGGAAACACTCTTCTTGAAGAAATTAAAAAATTAGATTTAGATATTTTTCCGAAGATTATATTTATTTCAGCAGTATATGATAAAGATCTAATCGGAAAGATACTAAAAAAATTTGTAAATAATTATATTTTAAAACCTTTTAAAAAATCTAAATTAATAGAAACTGTTAATGAATTAATTGGAGAAAATAAGGATTAAAAAAAATATAATTAATATGATAAATAAAATAAAATATAAAAATCAATTATTGAAATCCATTTCCTTTCTGAAGAATATGGATCCAATGCTGTATCTATAGAGCCTTTATAATTCAATGTAATTAAAAATTTATAAATATTTATATCAAGATTAAATTCAAATCCAATAGAATTACTAATAATTTCAGCCGGAGTTAATGTAGAATATGTATCCATAGTATAGTAGACGGAAGGAACTAATTGTTTAAAATCATTAAAACTAAATAATACACCAAATCTGAATTTGTTATTTAAATATTCATTGTATTCTATTGATTCTATTGTTGATCCAAATTTATCATCAATTATAATTTTAAATCGAAAATTTTTTGGGCCGAAAAATCGAAAAAATTCGTATATTATATTAATATTAGTTGTCGGAGTAAAAGTAAAATAATTATAAACAGGATATATTTTTAAAACAAAAGATTCTTTTAATTCCCATTCTAATCCAAAAAAATAATTTCCAAAAATACTTATTTCCGGAGTTAAATTAAATAAAAAACTATTATTAAAAGGGCAGTAAGCATTAAAATCAAAGTTTAAAAATAAGTCGAAAAAATTTTTAACAGGAAATTTATTTTTTATACCTGAAGAAAATGAATTAATAAAAGCGTTTTCTGCAATATATGCAGCATTATTTATATTTAAATAATATGCATTGTTTAATATGGAAAAATCAATTAAAAATTGTTCTTTAATATAATATGTAAAAGAATAATTTTTTTTTGGTATTATAAAGTAAATATCAAATTCACTTATTTTATCTATAGAGTATGTTTCATTTTTATCAAAAATTGTATATAATTCGTCAAGAAAATAAAATTGAATTAAAAAAGGATTTTTTTTTTATCATTTGTAGAGTCATTATTAGATAACGAAAAAAAGAAGTGAGAGGAGAATAAAAAAATAATAAATATTATAATTTTTTTATAAATGTTACTTGTCCTTAAATTTTTAATTATTCTTTCTGTTCAACAATTTTTATTTTTCAAATAATATCCATTCTATTGCTCTATACTGTCTATAAATCGTTTTAGTCAATTTTTCTAATTCTTTTGTTTTGTTAAATAAATTTTCAATGTTTTTGTTCTTTTTGTCAAGTTCTTTATCTAAACTTTCTAAAATTTTTATTAAATTTTTTTTACTGTTTTTTATAGTGTCATTTTGTTTTTTTATTAATTTTTTTTCTTCTTCATTTAGATTATTTATAAAATCAATATCTTTATCTTCAATGTTTTTTATAACATCTTTTGTGGATTGAAGTTTATCTTTTATATTTTCAATATCACCGGGTGTACTTAATTTTATATCTCTAATTAAATTATCATTATTAATTTGCAAGTCTTCAAAAGTTTTAGTAAAGGTTTTAATTTGATTTTCTTTTTTTATATAATCATTGATTTTGATATTACTGTTTTTTTCAATTATATTTGGTTTGATTTTTTCGCTGTGTATTTTTTCGGTTATTATATTTAAATTTTCTATTTTGTCTTTAATTGTTGCTGATGGTATTTTTTTTTCTTTTTTATCTTTTATTTCTTTTTCTTTTTTATCTTTTTTGTCTTTTTCTTTTTTATCTTTTATTTCTTTTTCTTTTTTATCTTTTTTGTCTTTTT
>CAZYID010000240.1:0-4719 GCA_964646595.1 uncultured Spirochaetales bacterium
TTTAAAAATGAAAAAAATCATACTTCCAATTTTATTATGTTTAATACTTTTTACTGCTTGTAAAAAAAAACAATCGCAAGGAACTTTAAATGAAAGTTTTAAAGGTACAATCAGTATTTCAGGTGCATGGGCATTATATCCTATGACAATAAAATGGGCTGAAGAGTTTCAAAAGTTATATCCATCAGTACGAATAGATGTATCTGCAGGAGGCGCTGGAAAAGGTATGTCCGATGCTTTAGCTGAAGTAACAGACATTGGGATGGTCTCGAGAGAAATCTATGAAGAAGAAATTAATAAAGGCGCTTGGTGGGTTGCTGTAACAAAGGATGCTGTAGTTCCAACAATAAATAACAATAATCCATATTTAAAAATTATTAAAGAAAAGGGCTTAACAAAAGAAACATTTACGAATATCTGGATCACACATAAAATAAAATATTGGGAAGAAATAGTAGGTGGTGAAAACAAAAATTCAATAAACATTTATACTAGATCTGACGCTTGCGGCGCAGCAAGTACATGGGCAAAATTTATGGGTAAATCTCAAGAAGATCTTCTCGGTATTGGAGTTTACAGCGATCCGGGATTAGTTGAAGCTGTAAAAAAAGATAACTTAGGTATTGGTTATAATAATATTAATTATGTTTATGATGTTAATACTAAAAAAGTAATTGAAGGCGTTCAGATTCTTCCGGTAGATTTAAATGGCAATGGAAAAATTGATAAAACTGAAGATTTTTATAATAATCGAGATGCTATTGTAGAT
The DNA here is from genome assembly GCA_964646595.1 of uncultured Spirochaetales bacterium. Taxonomy (GTDB): domain Bacteria; phylum Spirochaetota; class GWE2-31-10; order GWE2-31-10; family JAFGQB01; genus CAZYID01. The sequence continues at coordinate 770 of CAZYID010000240.1, forward strand.
GCAATAAAAAAAGAAAAGTATCCATCTCCTCCTTCAAGACTGTTAAACTTTGTTTGTCATGGCAAACCAAAAAATAAAGCAACTTATGAATTTATTAAATGGGTAATTACTGAAGGACAATCTTACGTCTTAGAATGCGGATATATTAAACTTTCAGATAACTTACTAAAGGAACAATTAAAAAAAATAAAATAGAGTAACAAGTCATGGAAATAAGATTATTAAAAGATAAAGCTGCAAGTAAAATTATGCTTTTTATTACAATTATTACAAGCAGTATTATTTTGTTTATTATATTTGGATTATGTTATAAATCAAAATCCTTATTATTCACAAAACCTTTATCACAATTATTATTTAGTTCATCATGGCACCCTTTAAGAGGTGAATTTGGATTATTCCCTTTTATTGTTGGCACACTATTTGTGACAGGCATTGCATTAATATTTGCAGTGCCTTTATGTTTATTAACTTCAATTTTTTTATCTGAATATGCAAATAAAAAAACACAAAAAGGAATATCTTCTCTTATTGACTTGCTTGCCGGGATTCCATCAATTGTATATGGCATCTGGGGAATTCTTGTTGTAGTGCCATTGGTAAAAAATTTTATAGCTCCTTTTTTTAATGTTTCATCATCAGGGTACTGTTTATTATCAGGCAGTATTATACTGGCAATTATGATTTTTCCTATAATAATTCAAATCTCAATTGAAGTATTTAAATCAGTCCCAGCAGAAGCAAGAGAATCATCTCTTGCTTTAGGCGCAACAAAATGGCAGACAACCAAACATGTTGTTTTACGAAAAGCTATTCCTGGAGTATTTGCCGCAATTATTTTAGGTTTATCCCGCGCCTTAGGAGAAACAATGGCTGTATTAATGGTTATTGGGAATGTTGCTAAAATTCCAAATAGTGTATTTAAACCGGCTTATCCATTAACTGCATTAATAGCAAATAATTATGGAGAAATGTTATCAATCCCCTTATATGACTCTGCATTAATGTTAGCAGCATTAATATTACTTTTAATAGTATTATTTTTTAATATTATTGCCAGAGTAGCTTTAATTAAAATTGAAAGGAATATTCAATGATTATTAAAAATAAAATAGAAGAGTCAATATTTAAAATACTTATGATAATATCAACAATTATTATTATACTGGTTCTTCTATTAATAATTTTAACTGTAATTATAAAAGGACTGCCGTCATTAAATCTTAAAATGATTACCCAGACTCCTAAAGGAGGATTCTATCTTGGCAAAGAAGGCGGAATATTAAATGCAATAATTGGATCTTTATACCTTGCTGGTGGAGCTACATTATTAGCGCTTATTTTAAGTATCCCTGTTGTTATTTATTTAAATATTTATCTTAAAAAAAAATCACTCTTCCCAATAATTATCCGTTTTTCTTTTGATGTTTTAACAGGCGTTCCTTCAATTGTTTACGGAGCTTTTGGAATGATTATAATGCACTTTTTTGGGATAAGAGCTTCACTTTTAGGCGGTATTATAGCTGTTGCTTTATTGATTTTACCAATTATGTGTAGAGCAATGGATGAAGTAATTAGAGTAATTCCTGAAGAAATGCTTGAAGCAACTTATGCCCTTGGTTCAACAAAACTTGAAACAGCTCTTAAAGTTGTTTTTAAACAAACATTACCAGGAGTATTAACTGCAATTTTAATATCTTTTGGCAGGGGCATAGGTGATGCAGCATCTGTACTTTTTACTGCAGGATTTAGTGATCATATACCGTATTCTTTATTCCGTCCTGCAGCAACATTACCGCTTGCAATTTTTTTTCAATTAACCTCCCCTATCCCGGAAGTACAAAACAGAGCATATGCATCTGCATTTATTTTAACCCTGATAATTCTTATTATAAGTATTTTAGCCAGAATACTTACAAACAGATTAACAAAATATATCATTAAATAAAGAAAGGTTTTATTATGAAAGAATATAAATCGCATATAAATGTAAAAGATCTAAATGTTTTTTATGAAAATGAACATGTTTTAAAAAACATTAATATTGAAATACCTGATAAAAAAATCACTGTAATTATTGGTCCTTCAGGATGCGGTAAGACAACACTTTTAAAATCATTCAATCGAATGATAGATATATCTGAAAATGCACGTGTTACCGGAAAAATTTTAGTTGATAATGAAAATATTTATGAAAAAAAAGCAGAAGTAACTCATATAAGAAAAAAAATGGGATTATTATTACAAAGACCTTATCCGTTACCAATGTCTATTTATAATAATGTAGCTTATGGTCCAAAAATACATGGAATAACAAAAAAAGAAGAATTAGATAAAATCGTAGAGTTTCATTTAAAAGAATCAAGTTTATGGAATGAAGTTAAAAACAAATTAAATGTACCGGCATCCAAACTTTCTGTTGGTCAACAGCAGAGGTTATGTCTTGCAAGAGGTCTTGCTGTTAAACCTGAAATAATTTTAGCTGATGAACCAACTTCTGCTTTAGATCCTATTTCAAGCAAATTAATTGAAAAAAAATTCATAGAACTAAAAGAAAAATATACAATTGTACTTGTAACTCATATTTTAAGACAGGCAAAAAGGCTTGCGGATTATGTTATATTTCTTTATCTCGGAGAATTAATTGAACATGGCAGCGCTGAACAGGTCTTTAATAATCCAAAAGAAAAATTAACAAAAGAATATATTGAAGGACTTATAAGTTAATCTTTTTATAAAAAAATTACAATATATCTTAGCATAAATAAAACTTGACATAAAAATAAATTAATTATCTACTAAACGAGTAGAGTATATTTTAAAATATTATGAAACTAACAACAAAAAGTGAATATTCATTATTATCACTTATCTTTATTGCTAGAAATCAAAATAAAAATTTTATAAAAGCTGAAGATATATGCTCATATTATAAAATTTCAAAAAAATATCTAGAACAGTTATTAATAATTCTAAAACAAAACAGATATATTAAGACAAAAAGAGGAGCAGGTGGAGGATACAGGTTAAATAAATCTCCAAAAGAAATAACTGTTGCAGAAATCGTTAGATTAATGGATGGAGCTTTAGCACCAACAGAATCTGTTAGCACTTATTTTTATTCAACTACTCCACTAAGTAAAGAACAAAATGTCTTAAAAATATTTAAAAAAATTAGAGATTTTATAGCTGAAATTTTAGAAAATACTACATTAAATGATTTATTATAAAAAAAAATGAATTGGAATTTAATAGGTTTAATACCATTAGCATTTATAAGTGAATTCTCCGACTCCAGTCTAGGTATGGGATATGGAATAACTTTAACTCCCATACTTCTTATTCTGGGATTTGAACCGCTTGAAATTATTCCTGCAGTATTGCTTTCCGAATTCATTTCAGGACTACTGGCAGCATTTTTACATCATAAATTTAATAATGTAAATTTTACTTATAATTCCCAAGACACTAAAATTGCATTAATATTATCAGCGTTTTCTATAATAGGTGTTATTACTGCAGTTATTATTGCTGTTAATATTCCGGAATATGTCTTAACAATAATAATAAGTTTAATTGTTATCATCATGGGATTAATTATTATAATTACAATTAATTTTAAACCAAAGTTTTCATGGAAAAAAATTACTATTCTTGGAATTATTGCTTCTATTAATAAAGGTTTAAGTGGCGGTAGTTACGGTCCACTGGTAATGGGCGGGCAGATGCTGTCAGGTATTGGAGTTAAAAATGCTGTTGGCATTACTTCTCTTGCAGAAGGGATAACCTGTCTTACCGGTGTAATATTTTATTTTATCTTAACAGATTCAATTAACTGGACCATATCTCCTTTTTTAGTAATTGGAGCTGTATTATCAGTTCCGTTTTCTGTTCTTGTTGTTAAAAAAATACCTGAAAAACAATTTAAAATTTATGTATCAATATTTATT
>CAZYID010000241.1:0-4562 GCA_964646595.1 uncultured Spirochaetales bacterium
GCACTTTTTTTTGTATGGATAGGAATAAGAATATTTATTGGCGGACCGGTTTTTAAAAATAATAAAAGTGGTGTTGTATTTGGAGAAGCTAAAATTGATAGCGCTGATATAAAAAAATCAAAGGATGAATATAGTATAATTTTTGGCAAAGGAACAATTGATCTTACAAAAATAGAATTAGAAAATATAAAAGATAAAATAAATATTAATACAATATTTGCATATAGTATGATCAAAATAAATTCTGAAATACCTGCTTTAATTAGTCTTGATTCAGCTTTTGCAAGAGCTAAATTACCAGATAAAACTATAACTTCTTTTGGCTCATATACATACAAGACAAAAAGTTTTAATGAAGAAAAACCATATATTAAAATTGAGATTGATGTCGTTTTTGGATCTGTTGATATAGTTGAGTTTTAATATTTTGAAAAATGAATCAAATTATTTAAATTATTTTTAAAAATAGACTAAAACAAAAATGCTAAAAAAATGTAATAAATGTTCATTTTCGATTAAAAATTGTTATTGCAAAGAAATTATACCAATTGACACAAATGTAAAAATAATTATCCTGATTCATCCTAAGGAAGCTCGTCACCAAAAAACAGGAACAGGAAAATTGACTCATCTTTCTATCAAAGATTCAGAATTAATAAAAGGTATTGATTTTACTGATAACATCAGAGTTAATGAATTAATTAATAACAAATCATATTTTCCTGTATTATTATATCCTTCGAATAATGCATTAAATATTGATAATAAAGCTTTTTATAATTCTTTGAATAATAAAAAATTGTTAATCTTTATTTTGGATGGAACCTGGTGGCAGGCAAAAGTAATGATTCGAGAAAGTAAGAATTTGCACCTTATCCCTCATCTTTCATTTAAAAAAAAATATATATCAAAATTCTTTTTTAAAAAACAACCTAAAAAAAATTATTTATCAACCATTGAGTCAGTTTACTATCTTCTTTTATCTTTACAAGAAAACAATATTGCAAATAAGTCTGCAAACTATGAAAATTTAATGTCTGTTTTTAATAAAATGATTAATCAACAGCTTCAGTTTTGGACCGGCATTGATAAAAACAAAAACAATCTTAATTTTCACTTAAAAATTTAAATAAGAATTCCAATTAAATTTTATAAAATCAGAAAATCCTATAGTTGGATCATAAAACGGATAAATCTTTTTAAAATCATTTATAATATTATCTAAACTGGAAATATTTAATAACCGCATTTTTATCATATAAATAAGCCCAATTGATGGAGCTCTAGAATCTCCTTGATTACAATGTACTAATATTTTTTTATTATTTATATTTTTTTCAATAAAATTTATTGCTTTATTAATAATTTCAACAGGAATATATTTATAATCATTAGAATCAATTAAATTAAGAATTAATCTATTTTTTCTAACAGCAATTAAATATTCAGGATGATCTTTTGGAGCGCCTCTTCCAAAATATCCAAGTGCTTTTCTATGATAAGGTTCTTTACAAGCCTGAATTATTAACCAATCTTTTTGATGTTTAATTTTTTTTTCATAATCAAATTGATTGCCAATAAATAAATTTTTTGTGATTTCTATCATAATCTTTCCTTAACAATTCATAAAAACAATTTTGAAAATCATTATTACCTTCTCCTAAAACCTACGCACGTGTTTGCAAGTGTTGCTTGTATTATATCATATTGGAGCTGACGCTCCAGACCTATTCTATTCCATAACGCTGGAACAACGCTCAAAGGGGAAAACCTAGGGTTTTTCCCTCGCCGCTTGGCTTCCCTTTTCCTCGTTTTCGCTTGATCGACATCCTGTCAATATGCGAAAACTTGAAGAGCTCGGACGACCTGTCTTCGCTAAAAAATATTTTTTTTATATGACTTTTATAATTGTTAAAAATTTTATAAATTGATATTATATATATATATAGTTATATCCAATTTTTATTTTTGGACTGAAACGTAAAAAAATCTCGGCATTCATGCCGGAATAAAATCAGAGGGAAAATATGAAATTAGAAGGATTTGGAATATTTGTTAAAAATATGACATTGATGATTCGTTTTTACAGAGATGTCTTAGATTTTGAAATTAAAGAAGATGAAAATACAACAAATGTTTATTTGAAAAAAGATGGAACATTATTTTTGCTTTATCGAAGAAGTGATTTTGAAAAAATGGTCAATCACAGGTTTGAGTATGTTCAATCATATAATGGGCATAGTGAAATAGCTTTAAGTGTAGAAAATTATGAAGCTGTTGATAGAACGTATAAAAAAGTTATTCAAAAAGGAGCTATTTCTATACTTAAACCAACCACAGAACCATGGGGACAAAGAACTTGTTATATAGCAGATCCTGAAGGGAATTTAGTTGAGATTGGTTCCTTTCAGAAAGAGTAGTTGAGATACAAATGTCAACAACACAGAATTATATAGAATTTGTATGTGACCAGATCGATAATGAATGGGAATAAATACTATCATTTATCTTTAAATAATTACATATTGCCCGTTAAAGCAAATAACGCTAAAATATCCTGGCTGTTTAGAAATTTTTCCAAGACAGCGTATAAAAATATATCTGGAGAATAAAAATGGCTTTTTATGATCTTTCACCTGAAGAACTTAAGAAATATAAACCCAAACTAAAAGAACCAAAAGATTTTGACCTGTTCTGGAAAAACACTCTTAATATATCGGAAGCCGAAGAGTCTGCTTCCATGAAACTTGTTCCATATGAAATGGAATTTCCTCTTGTTGATGTATATGACGCAGAATACCCCGGTTTTATGGGTCATCCGATAAAAGGATGGTTTATTGTACCGAAAAATCTTAAAGGTCCGTTACCAACCATTGTTGAGTATATCGGCTACGGCGGCGGAAGGGGACTTCCTCTGGATTGGGTAGGCTGGGCTGTATGCGGTTATGTCTTTTTTGTAATGGATACACGCGGCCAGGGAACAACCTGGCGAACAGGTGATACCCCGGACAAAGGTGATTACCACGCCGGACCTGAACTTCCTGGTTATATGACAAGAGGTATCCAGCATCAGGATAATTATTACTACAGACGACTTATCTGCGATGCAGTCAGAGCAGTTGATGCAGTAAAAACACTTGATGTTGTAGATAACAGCAGAATAGTGATTACAGGCGGAAGTCAGGGAGGAGCTCTTACACTTTCAGTTGCAGGCTTAAGGGACGATCTTGCAGCTGCAATGCCTGACGTACCATTTATGTGTAATTTCCCTCGAGCAATCACACTGGTTGATACATATCCGTATCAGGAAATCGCACTTTATCTTAAAAGACATAGAAACCAGGAAAAACAGATACTGGATGTGCTAAATTATTTTGACGGAACTCATTTTGCAAAACGTGCAAAAGCCAAAGCTCTTTTTTCCGTTGGACTCATGGACACAATCTGTCCACCGTCAACAGTTTATTCCGCATATAATAATTACAAAGGCAAAAAAGAAATTATTATATACCCTTATAATAATCATGAAGGCGGTGAAAATTTTCAGCATAAAAAAAAAGTTGAGTTTCTTAATGAACTTTTCAATTAATATTAAGACAAATTGCAGGAGTTAAATGGATAAACTTATCAGTATATATGAAACAACAAATGAACTTGATCTTAAACCTGCATATGACTGGATTGTCCAGAATAATATTGAATACAGTAAAATTATAAATTCATTCAATAATCTTTATGGCTTTAACAAGCTTGGCGGCTCTCTGGAAAATGTTACCTGAGGCCACCGTATAATGGTTTTCGCGCTTGATCCCTATCGAACCGAAAACCTGATAAAAGATCTTTTCGAAGGCACTGAAATATAAAACATTTAGCAAAAATTAAAAATAAAGCGCCGCCTAAGAAAATAACAGTCTCGACATTTTAAGTTTTTCAGAGATAGTTCTGTTTTTTTGATTTGAGAGGTTTTGTTTTTTGTCTAAATTTTGACTTTATTGTTTATTTTTTTGAAATAGTGGGATGTAATGAGAGATTATTAGATTTTGAGGAGAATAAAATTTAGGAGTTTCAGATTTTTTCTTGACTTCGATTATAAACTTTACTATCATTTATTAATAATTTTATTTATAAGTAATCAATTCTATAAAATTTAAATAATATAAAATATGGTTTCTAATTCTTTAGACATTATTATAATAGTTACAATAATTTCCGGCGGATTCTTCTCGGTTATTATCTCCTTTGCCCAGTTGATGATTAAAACCAGAAAGAGTATAAATTACATAAGCTTTGTAATGTTTTTTTTATATGGTACCCTGATATTATGTGATGTAAGATACAGATTGGGCACAGAATCCATTACCCCGCATCTTTTATATATCAACTATCCGCTTACACTTTTTATCGGTCCTGTAATATTTTTTTATTTTAGAATACTTATAAATGGTAATATAAAATTTAAATTAAAATATTTATTATTATTTCTTCCGGGTATTTTAGTATTTTTTTATTTCATACCATTTTATATACAGAGCGCAGAGTCAAAAGTACTACTTTATCCATTG
>CAZYID010000242.1:0-4522 GCA_964646595.1 uncultured Spirochaetales bacterium
AACATAAAACATTTTTATTCTTTTTCATCAACAAATATTGGTAATTCGATATGTAATTCTGCTCCGTTTTCTCTTTTAATAAAATATATATCACCCTTATGTTCTTTTATTATACCTTTACAAATAGCAAGTCCTAAACCAAAACCGCCTGTTTCTCTATCTCTGGATTTATCTACTCTGTAAAATTTTTCAAATACCAACTCCAATTCATCATCAGGCATCCCTCTTCCATCATCAATTATTGTAATATCTATTTTATTATTGTTTTTTTTAGCTTTAAATTTAACCTCTGTAGAATTCGCTTTTACTGAATTTTCAAGAATATTTAAAAAAACTCTTTTTATCTTTTCAACATCTATTTCACAATAAAGTTCACTATCATATTCAAAAACATAATTAACATTTTTTTTAATAGGTTTTGATAAATTTAAATCTTTTTTTACATTTTCAATTAATTCAACCAAATCAACTTCTTCTAAAAACAACCTTTCTTTATTTAATTCTAATCTTGAAATTTCAATAATTTCTCCTACCATATAATTTAAAAAATCTATTTCACCTAAAATAGAATCAAAATACATAGTCTTATCTTTATCATTTAATTTCAAATCAGTCAAAATTTCAGTATATCCCTTTATTCTGCCTAACGGGGATCGTAATTCATGGCTTACAACAGCCAGTAAATCATCTCTAATTCGTTTAATTTTAAATAATTCATTTGACATATAATTAAATGAACTTGCAAGCTTCCCTATTTCATCTTTTGCTTTAGTTTTGACTTTTATTCCTAAATTACCGGTTGCAATTTCTTTTGCGCCTTTTGAAAGATTTATAATTGGATTTATTATTGTTCTTGAGAAAAAAATAATAAAAGGGAACCAGGCAAATATTGTTACTATTGCTCCTAATATCAAACTTTTAAATATTATTCCAAAATAATTTAATTTTAATGAAAGTTTTAATGATTTAAAAGGAAGATTTTCTTGAACTTTTAATTGCCTTGTAATTTCAAAATAGTACTTCCCTTCACCTCCGTCATAAATTAACCTTGGTTTCTCCTGGTATTCAAGAACACCTTCAACAGTTTCAATTTTAAAACTATAATCCGGATAATCTTTTTTAAGCGGTTCTAATAAATTAGTTGATTCATCTTTTATTTTTGGATCTTTAACATTATCCAAATCAGGAAGTTCAAATAATTTTATTTTTTTTTCATATAATTTTTCTAATTTCATCCTGATTGTATTTGATTCCATATTAAAATTACTCATATGATTGTCTAAAAGTTTTTGGAAAAAAATATATGATGAAATAGATGTGATAATAACAGTTGAGACAAGAAGAAAAATATAAACAAAAAATATTTTTTTTGTTATTGTTATTTTAAAAAAATTTTTCCAAACTTTCTTATTGTATTTCACTAACTTCAAATCTATATCCTGAGCCCCATACGGTTTTTATTACATAATTGCTCTGTTCCTGTTCTTTTAATCTATTTCTTAAATGACTAATATGCATATCAATTGATCTGTCAAAAACAGCATAATCTCTATCAGAAACCATTTTTAATAATTCTTCTCGTGTAAATGTTTTATTTGGATTTGAAGCTAATAAATATAATATCTCAAATTCAGTCTTTGTTAATTCTGTTTCTTTATTATACAGCACCAAAGCTCTTCTGTCCGGAATTACCTGCATACTTTCATAGTTGATATCTTTTTTATTTGCAAAATCAGTTGGATATGCTGTAGCTCTTCTTAAAACCGTTCTTATCCTTGCAATAAGTTCCCGAATTGAAAATGGTTTTGTTATATAATCATCTGCTCCCATTTCTAATCCAATAACTTTATCAACCTCATCACCTTTTGCAGTAAGCATAATTACAGGAATATCAAAATTTTTCTGTACTTCCCTTAAAATATCAAAACCACTTTCCCCGGGAAGCATTACATCTAATAAAATCAAATCAGGTTTTTCTTCACCTATTATATTTTCAAACTCTTTTCCGTCATTCGCGATAAATACTTTAAATTCATATTGAGAAAGATATCGTTCAATTATTTCTGTTAATTTTTTATCGTCATCAACAACTAAAACTTTCTTTCTATATTCCATAAATTATCTCCAATAAAGATATTTATTATTTTTTAATAAATTTATACCTTAATAAAAAAGTAATAATTCTACAAATTATATAACAAATAATACAAATTGTTAATAAATAATCCTTTAATAGATTAAAAAATAACACATATTTTACATTAAAACATAAATGATAAACCTATAACAGAAAATTCAATAACAAAAAAATCATATAAAAATGGTCTTGAATAAAAAATATTGTTTTCAACTTCAAATCTCGGTATTGTCTTAAAATTAAAAAATATTGTATAATATAAAAACTTAAATAATTTAAAATCAATTTTTTGATACAATGCTATCTGAGGTAAAAAATTACTTCTATAATCATTCGTTTTTTTCCATTTTGAATAATATGATATATCATAATACAAATTATAAATCTGCAACCCAATTGAATAATGCACAGTGTCATTAAAAATTGATAATCCGGCAAATAATCCATATTGAAGAATTAACCCCATTTCAAAGTAATCATAGATTTTTTTTTCATGATCATAATATTTATAGACCATATTATTATAATTAATTTTAAAAAACAATCCAGTTTCAAGAAATTTTACCGGAAAAACTGATGCTCTTATTTCAAAAGGGAAAAAAGAAAAAATTTTATGAGTTTTAGTTATCATCCTTTCATCAAAGTAAAGTTTCCCTGAAACAGCAGTAATTGAAACATTGATAAACGGGAAATCATGCTCAAAACTAAACTTGCTAAACAAGCCTTTACTTTTTATTATTTTTTCTTTAATTTCAAATATTTTGTTATATGATTCATCAATAACAGAAATCCACTCTTCTTGTTTCTTTGTTGAGATGTATTTATCTTCTCTAGAAAAATCTTCATTTAATAAAAAAAATACTTTTTCATATAATACATTGCTTAAATAATCATATAATTTAATATTTATTTCTACACCTTCTTCTTCTTTAACAGTAAAATAAAAAAAAGAATCAATCCCCTGAGTATTAATATAATGAATAAATTTGTTAACATTTGAAGAATCAATATTTCCTTCAATATTTTTAATATTTAATTTATCTTTATATTTATCAAACAAATAAAGCTCTGTAATATCTTTTAAATATTCCATTACATTTTTTGTTTCAATTTTTAAATTTTCATCTAAATTATTTAATATAGTGATATTTTTTTTATCTTCAATAGATATTAATAGAGAAACTGAAAATAATAAAAATATAATAATTAATAATTTATATTTTAAGCGCATATCCAACCATAAATCCTATCATAAAATTATAACTCCATTTAAAATCATTAATATCATATGTTATAAACTGAAAAGATGTGTTTATCCTAATAGCATGTTTTTGCCTAATGTAAATTTTTAATCCCAAATCTATTGGGAAAGTAAAATAAAAATGATCATTAATGATGTAATTAATTTCCAGTCTCAAGCCAAGACTCGGTTCTACTATTAATGGTAAATTAAAATAAAATCCGGCTGATTGCCCAATAAAAAAATTTGTTTCTTCAGTAATTTTAGAAAAACTTAGATCCGAATCTTTAAATCCATAACCCCAAAACAACGCTGCTTCTATACTAAAAAAATCAAAAGGTGAAAAATTATATCCTGAATATATTTCAACCAGAGAAACTGTATTTGAATGATTTTTTAAAAATGAGTTTAAGAAAAAAATTTCATGTTTAAACCTCGTTGCATATTGATCAAGCTGTTCTTCAGCTCCTTCTTCTTTTTTTATGTTTTCTTTAAATAAATTTTTACCTTGAATTCTATCTAAACTAGAACTGTTAATAACATTAATTATCTCTTCTGAACAATCAGAAATTGTTTCACTTAATGTGTAATCTATTTTTTTTATAAAAAGTTTTATAAAAATCACATCATCAGTATAAGGATTTAATAACTGTACCTTAAAAAACAAAAATAAATCATTTGAATAAACAGAAGAATATAATAAATAATCATACCCATTATTTATTGCAATTCTTTTGCAGGTCTTTATATATTCTGATTCTTTTTCGATATCTATTTCATCAATATTGATTATTTCATAAGAAATTTTATCACTATTGTTTTTAAAAAGTATTTCAAATGAAAATTGTTTATTATAAAACATTGTTGATGAGTTTTCATTTCTTAAGAAAGGAGAAGAAATTCCAATTAAAAGATTTTCTTCAGAGAATATATAAAACATATGAACAATTAAGAATAATAATACTAAAAACTTCTTCAAATTTCTTCCTAAAAAATTAACAATCTTTAATCTAATTATATCTTCTTTTTAATGATAATAAAAAAAATTCACCAAAGCAAACTAAATTTAAAGTTATGTTACATCTTTAATATTTAAATAAAAAATAACTTTAAAAAATCTCTTTAATTGAATCAGAAATTTTATT
>CAZYID010000243.1:0-4510 GCA_964646595.1 uncultured Spirochaetales bacterium
GTTATTAATGTTTTTGGCGAATGGTTTTTTGCCAAAATACCAATACAGAACTCAATAAGTATTTATTATTATTCGAACATGAGAGATTTTTTGTCGGATTGCTTTTTGTTGTTTCTTTATATATATTAATATGAAAAACACAAAAATCCTTTACATTTTTTATTGAAAATTATAAGAATCTTATTTAGTATACTTCATTTTTGCAGTACAACCAGTAGTTGTAAAAAATATAAAAGGAGAAATCAAATTGAATATAAAACGATTTATTATTGCAAGTATTGCAGTTTTTTTTGTTATTCAAATAACAGATCCTCTTATTCACGGAGTATTTTTAGGAAAAGCATATGAAGCATCTAAACATCTTTGGCGTCCAAACATGATGTCAAAAATGTGGATTATGATGCTTTCTACTTTTGTATTTTCATTTTTGTTTGTGTATGTGTTTACAAAGGGATATGAAGAAAAAGGAATATTTGAGGGTATACGTTTTGGTTTACTGATCGGTATTTTTGTTTACATTTATAGCATAGTCAATCAATATGTTGTATATCCATTACCTTTTACTTTTATACTTAAATGGGGTATATTTGGATTAATTCAATTTGCTATTTTGGGAATTGTTGCATCTTTAATTTATAAATCAATAAAAAGCTCATAACAAATTACTGCCGGTGACTAATTTCGTTACACAAAATTATCACCTGAGTACAAACGTTATACAGGATAAATAAAATGAATAATAACAGAAACATATTTATCAAAATGTGCGCCGGGTGTCCAACCTGCCGATATACACGTAATAGCAAAAGCAAAAATCTACGTTATTATTTCTCCAGATTACTACAAAAAATTTGCTTTTGCTGCTATTTTGCTAATAGAAAACTAAAAAAAGACTTTCAAAAAAGCAATCATATTTAAAAAGTATAACAAAACGCTCCACCTGATCGCTACTCCATATCGGCAGGTGAGTTTAGATGTTAGAAGAAATAAATAGGAGCATTACTTATGAGTATTGAAATTTATTACTTTTCCGGAACAGGCAATTCACTTCATGCTGCTAAGGAATTACAGAAACGGCTTCCGGAAGCAAAACTTATTTCGATGGTTAGCTTATTTGACAAAGATGAAGTTATAACCAAAGGCGAAACAGTAGGTTTTGTTTTCCCGCTTTATTTTACTACCATACCTGCTCCAGTTCGACGGTTTTTTATGAAGCTCAATCTCAAATCAGCCCAATATACTTTTTCAGTAGTGACAAGGATTGGCACATTTTCCGTTGCAAACATCGGGGTAAAACGGATACTGAAGAAAAAAGGGAAAAGGTTGGATTTTCAGTCTCACCTTAATATGGCGAGTAATTCACCTACAGGTTTGAAACCTGGAAAAGGCGATAAAAATTGGGTTAACAAGATAACTAAAAAAAAGGTGTCTCAGCTTGAATCCGAGGTTCAGTCTCAACTTGATATGATATACAAAATCATACTTGCAAAAGAAAAATATCCGAAAAAAACGTCCCCCAATCCTTTTTTATCTCTTTTGGAACAAATCATGTATCTCCTAACTCGTAACACAAAGACTCAAATTGATTTTTATACTGATATAACATGTACAAGCTGCGGGACATGCGAGAAAGTATGTCTTTCCGGAAAAATAAAAATACATAACAACAAACCGGTATGGCAAAAAGAGGCGAGATGTTATTATTGCTATGCATGTTTCAATTTTTGCCCCACACAATCGATATTGGTCAAAAATAAATATACCCAAAAAGACGGCAGATACTATCATCCAAACGTTACAGCAAATGACATTGCTGCACAAAAATAGATTGTTGAGTAAATTATTCGAAGAAAACTGATTTAGGATCGCGCTATATAATAAGCATGAAGATGTTTCTCACAGAGCATACAGAGTTTATTCATTTAAGGAATCCCGTTCATTGAGCGGAGTCGAGATGAACTAATCAGTTGTTTAAATATATTTATTTAAAATATTATGTAAATTATTATTTTAGAAAATGTAATAAAATTTATAGGTTTTAGGGCAACTTAAAAAAGTTTAAAAGTTTACCGGAGGAAATAGATATGCAATTTGGTTATTTTGATGACAAAAATAAGGAATATGTAGTAACTAAACCTGATACTCCATTGTCATGGAGTAATTATTTAGGTTCAACAGAATATGGAGCAATTATTACAAATAATGCAGGAGGGTATAGTTTTTATAAATCTGCAGCACAAGGTAGATTTACAAGGATTATGTTTAATAATATACCTATGGATCAGCCCGGCAGGTATATATACATTCATGATAAAGATAGTAAAGATTATTGGTCAACATCATGGCAACCGGTTGGAAAGCCAATGGAAAAGTATAAAACTGAGTGCAGGAATGGCACTGCTTACACAAAAATTAATTCTGAATATTCTAACATAAAAACTGAAACAAATTATTTTGTACCTTTAGGAAAAGAATATGAGTGCTGGTTATTAAAAGTTACAAATAATGATAATAAAAAAAGGAGTTTATCATTATTTACATATGTTGAATATGCTAATAATTGGAATTTGAGTCAAGATTTATCAAACCTTCAGTATTCACAATATATTGTCAATATGAAATACGTTGATGGAATTATTGATCATGGAACAAATGTAAATATGCCAATAGATCCTGATAATTTTCAAAATAACGGACAAAAAAGACATACTTTTTTAGCATTGATTGGAGCTGATGTTGTTGGGTATGATACTGATAGAGCAAAATTTTTGGGTTCATACAGAACTTATTCAAACCCTAAAGTTGTAGAGGATGGAAAATGTGGTAATTCGTTAGCTGTTGGTGATAATGGTTGTGGAACACTTCAATTTGATATATCTCTTAATCCCGGTGAATCAAAAGAAGTGGTAGTTTTAATGGGAATTGGAGAAGCAAGTAAAGCGGGAAAGAAAGCTATTGGCGAAATATATTCATCAAAGATTGCTTATGATGAATATATAAAAGTAAAAGAATATTGGCATTCAAAAATTGAGGGAATGAAAGTAGAAACACCTGATAGTGAATTTAATAGTATGATGAATATGTGGAATCCATATAATTGTTTGATGACTTTTTTTTGGTCGAGAGCTGCAAGTCTTGTATATTGTGGTGAGAGAGATGGATTAGGATATCGTGATACTATCCAAGATATTTTAGGTGTTCTCCCTACAATAGCTGATGATGCCGGAAAACGATTAGAATTAATGATTACCGGACAGGTATCCACAGGCGGAGCAATGCCGGTTGTAAAGCCTTTTGCCCATAAACCAGGAAAAGAAACACCTCCAGGAGAGGAAGAATATAGATCGGATGATTGTTTATGGCTTTTTAACACAATACCTTCTTTTATAAAAGAAACGGGAAATATTGATTTTTATAATAAAGTTTTACCATATTCAGATAAAGGTGAAGATAATGTTTTGGCTCATATGAGAAAAGCTATAGAATTCACATTGGGCAGATCGGGTAAACATGGTTTGCCATGCGGCCTTTCAGCAGATTGGAATGATTGTCTTGTTTTAGGGCATAATGGAGAAACAGTTTTTGTCGGCTTCCAATTAAGATATGCATTAAAAACTTATATAGAAATTTGTGAAATGCTTAAGTTAAATAAGGAAATTGATTGGGCAAAAGGACATTTAAAAACAGTTGATGCAAATTTAGATAAATATGCCTGGGATGGCGAATGGTATTTAAGAGCATATAGAGATGATGGTTATAAGTTTGGCTCAAAGGAAAATGAGGAAGCTTCTGTATTTTTGAATTCTCAAACATGGTCAGTGTTTAGCGGCCATGCTAATGAAGAAAAATCGAATAAAGTAATGAAAGTAGTAAAAGACAGACTGGATACAGATTATGGTATTATGCTTTGTGACCCTCCAGTAAAAAAGGTTGATCCTGATGTTATTAAAGCAAGGCTTTATAATCCAGGAATGAAAGAAAACGGAGCTGTATTTTGCCATACTCAGGGTTGGGCTGTAATAGCTGAAACTATTCGAGGTAATGGAAATCAGGCATATAAGTATTTAAGAGGATTTTTACCTGCCAGATACAATAGTATAGCTGAAATTAGAGAAAGTGAGCCCTATGTATATTGCCAATCAACTCATAGTAAGTATAGCCCAAGATTTGGGGCATCCAGATTACCATGGCTTACAGGAGCTGCTTCCTGGGCATATTATTCTGCTGCAAATTATGTAATGGGAATCCAGCCAGATTATTATGGTTTGAGAATAAATCCTTGTATTCCGGAAGATTGGGAAGAGTTTAAGGTTACCAGAAGATTTAGGAATAAAGTTGTTAGGATCAAATTTGAAAATAAAAATAAAGTTCAAAAAGGTGTTAAAAAGATTATTATAAACGGTGAAGAAATAAATGATACTTTAATACCAATAGACAAAATAAAAGATGAAAATGATGTTTTGGTTATAATGGAATAAAATGTTGCCCCTGTGCGGGGAGCACGAGGACC
>CAZYID010000244.1:0-4485 GCA_964646595.1 uncultured Spirochaetales bacterium
TATAAAGTTGTTGAACAATATTTAGAAGAATTAGAGGCAGACGCGACTCAATAAAAAATAATTATTTTTCATTGAGTTTAAGTTTATATTGCTTGTTATATTTTTTACTTTTTAATATCCCTTAAATATTGACTTCCTCTCTATAAATGCTATAATTACTCAATTTTTGTAATAATTATAAATTCTATTATGAGTTTAAAAAATGACATAAAAATTGAAGACGATAATGAATTAATTAAGTCTATTAATCGATCTTTAGAGTTGTTAAGATATGGTAAGTTTGAGGAAGCTTTAGATTCTTTTTACTTTATTCTTAAGTCTAATTATTTAAATTCTACAGCAGAATCAGCTGTAAAATGTTGTAAATATTGGCTTGCAAGAATGAATAAAATTAATCATATAAATGAAAGTTATGAAAAGGGAAAATCTTTATTTAATGAATGGAAAAAATTTGAAAATTTTACAAAGTCAATAAAAAACATTCAAAATAAAGTGATTACAAATATAATGTTTTTTATTTTTAATACTGCTTTAGATGCTTTTAAAAAAGATCTAAGAAAAGATAGATTACCTGATTTTGAAACAATATTTATTATAGCATTATCTTATAAAAAAATTGGTGATTTTAAAAATGCAATAAAATATTTTGAAGAATCAATAAAAATACAAAATGATAGTTCAAATATTATTGCTCAATTAGCTGATTGTTATGCATTGATTGACCAGGAAAAAAAAGCTAAATTGTTATTTAGAGAAGCCTTTTTTCTTGATCCTTCATCCATTGAATTAGATTTACTTGATTCTAATATTATTACTTACATAATAACAAAAATGATTGAATCAAATATTTTAAAAAAAGAATTAGTTTATTGGCTTCCAATTTATGGAAGGATATTAAATATATTTAATATTTTTAGAGAGTTAATTCCTTCTGAAATTATTAAAATAAATAAAGAAATATCTTATATAGAAAATAACTATAATAATCAAATAGAAAAAGATAATTGCTTAAAAACAAAATTATTAAATTGTTATTTTTGGATTTATGATAATAATAAAAATAAAAATGATTTGGTTTTAATTGAAAATAAAATAAAAAATATTTCTGAAGAAATTTATATTACTTTTAAAAATAATATATAGAAAAATTAGGAGAAATAATGAGCACCCAACTAATTGAAAATCTTGAAAAAATTCTTAATGAAGAAAAATGGACAAGAGCAACAATAAATAATTATACTATCAATAATTTTAAAGAATTAGATGAATTAATAGATAATTTTAAAGAAAATAAAATTTACGATAAATTAAAAGAAACTACTGATGAATATCTCAGGCATAATAAAAATTCTATTGTAGCTCAATATCTAACTTCAATTATTCAATTAGAAGAAAGAATACAAGATGATAATCATATCTATAATCTAATTAAAATTTTTTCAGATAATTTAAAATGGAATATAGTTGAATTTTTATCTCTTAAAGTATTAAATTACGTTGAAGATAAATTTGCATTAAATACTTTAATTACTACATATACTAATCTAAACAAAAAAGAAAAATTACCTGAGTTATGGGAAAAATTAATAAAAATTGATTATGAAGAAGCAGATATAGTTGTCAATCTCGCAAAATTAAAAGAAGAAGAAAATGAAATTGATGAAGCAATATCTTTATATAAAAAAGCAATTAACAGATATATATTAAACAAAAACTTCACCCAGGTAGAAGAAATATGGAAAAAATTATTAACCTTTGAAGCACTTGGTTTTGACTATTTTATAAATATTGATACAAAAATATCAAATAATTTCAGTATAGACAGATCAATAGAATTATTAAAAATTCTTTATCAAGAAGCAGAAAAAAAACAAGACTTGGACACAAGTATAGAATTATTAAAATTAATTTTAGAAAAATCTCCTGATGATGAATTTAGCAGAATTGAAATAGTCAAAGTTTTTAGGAAAAAATATGAAAATCATTCTCAACTTGATGAATATATCAGAATAAGTAATCTTGAAGGAAAATGGAGAAATATCCATGATTCTATAGATAGCTTTGAAAAACATATTGAATTCGATAAAAATAATTTTGTTTATCACAGAAGTTGGGGAATAGGACGTATTGCTGAAATTTCAAAAGATATTTTTACAATTAATTTCCAAAATAAAACCAATCATAAAATGTCTTTAAAAATGGCTCTTACTTCATTAATTATTCTACCAAAAAATCATATTTGGCTTTTAAAACTAAAAAATATAGAATTGTTAAAACAAAAAGTATTAGAAGATATTCCTTGGACTTTAAGTGTTTTAATCTCAAGTTTTAATAATCAGGGATCTTTAAAAATTTTTAAAGAAGAGTTAGTCCCGGATGTTATTAAAGAATCAAAATGGACAAGTTGGTGGAATGCTGCAAGAAAAATATTAAAAACAGATCCAAAATTTGATAATGTAGACAATCAAACCAGTGTTTTCACTATAAGACATAAACCTCTTGCTTTTGAAGAAAAAATATATAATTCATTTAAAACTTCTAAAGATTTTAATCAAAGATTTAATTTAATAATAGATTATCTTGATAATACTGAACCTGATCCTGATTATCTGGAAGAAATGGTCTCTTATTTTGCAACATTTCTTAATTCTTTAAACAATGTTTCTGAATATACTATTATTAGTTTTTTACTCTTTAATAGTGTAAAAAAGAAATATTCTTTTATAAAACAAGATATTGATTATAGTTTTATTGATTTTTTTAAAGAAATTGATGATCCTGTTAATATTTATCAAAATCTTACTACTTCAGATTTTAAAAAAGATTATCTGGTACAAATTAAAAAAAATTGTGAGAATTGGATAGAAATATATATTCGAATACTTTATTTATTCCCTAATAAATTTATATACGATGAATTATATAACAAAGATTTTAATATTATAGAAAAAATAATAAAAGATCTTATTTCAAGATATAAAGAATATACAGATGCATTCTTTTGGATTGTAACAAATGCTTTAAATGATCGTATTATTGAAAAATTAAATATTGACTATAATAATATTATTCTTTCTGTTATTCATTTAATTGATATATTAACAAAAAATATAAATCTTAACAAAGATGTAATAAGAAATAAAAAAATATTAAGACAATTAAAGTCTTATTTAGTTAAAGAAGATCTTTTATTGAATCATATTGAAAAATCTGATAAAGACTTTTCAAAAAGATTATTTACAATTGTTAATGATTTAATTTCTTTAGATAGTGATTATGTAATTAAAATAAAAAATAAAATATCTGGAAAATTTCCAGATATTGATACTGACAAAATATTAAAATATGATATTACAGCAACAAAAAATAATGTTCTTGATAAACTACTTACAACAGAAAAATCATATAAAGAATTACAGGAAAAAATGAATCATATTCAAACTATTGAAATTCCTAAAAATTCAGAAGATATAGGTTTAGCAATGGAAAAAGGTGATTTACGAGAAAATGCAGAATATAAAGCAGCAAAAGAGCATCAATCTTTATTACAAAATAAACTAAACAAATTAACTAATGATTTATCAAAAGCTGTTATAATAAAAAAAGAAGAAATCCAAGGTAAATCTGTAACTTTTGGAACAAAAATTATACTAAATGATAAAATCAATAATAAAAAAATAGAATATACTATTTTAGGACCATTAGAATCTGAAACTGAAAAAAACATTATTTCATACCAATCACCTATTGGTATGCATTTATTGGATAAAAAACTAAATGATGAAATTAAATTTGATTTAAATGATAAAAAATATCATTATGAAGTTGAAGAAATAACTTTAGCAGATTTTTAAATTATAAATACTAAAAAAAATAATTCTTTAACTATTTATTTTTAATATTTTAAATTCCGATAATTTATTTAACAATAATGAAAAAAATTATCATATTATTACTAAATATACTTATTTCTTATTTTATTTTCTCAATAGAAACTATTAATGCTCCTTTTATCTCAAAATTAACTTTTGAAGTATCAAATGGTAAAATTCTTTTAAAATGGGAAAATCCTCCAGCGTTTAATGAAAATATATCAATTTATAGGTCTAATAATATTATAGATAATATTTCAAAAATAATAAAAGCTGAGAAAATAGCTATATTAAAAAATAATGAAAATAAATATATTGACTCGCCAAAAGATTTTGGAAACTTCTATTATGCAATTATAATTTCAAATAAATCTAATAATGAAGATAAAATTATTTTAGTTCCATATAGAAATTATACATTAAAACCGGCTGTTATTTCAAAATCAGATTTTTTTAAAATAAATTCTTTTAAATCTCAACCAAAAAATACTTATATTCGTTTAGAATGGGATTATCAAACTGACTCTGATTCCTCAATAAAAGTTTTGCTTTATAGAAATACAAAACCAATTTTAAATAATGATCAATTAAATGATTCAATAAAAATTGCAAC
>CAZYID010000245.1:0-4470 GCA_964646595.1 uncultured Spirochaetales bacterium
TGTTTTATAAATACAACAGAAAATCCTCCGGTAGAAAGACTATTAGTCCCGGACATGGCTTTAACTACTGCAGAATATTTTGCTGTAGAAAAAAATGAAAAAGTGTTGGTTTTACTTACAGACATGACACTTTTTGCGGATGCATTAGCAATAGTTTCAAATAAAATGGATCAAATTCCTTCTAAAGACTCAATGCCCGGCTCTCTGTACTCTGATCTTGCAAAAATTTATGAAAAAGCAGTTCAATTCCCAGCAGGCGGTTCAATCACAATTATAGCAGTTACAACTTTGTCCGGAGGAGATATAACTCATGCAATTCCGGATAATACAGGTTATATTACAGAAGGACAATTATTTTTAAGAATGGATACAGATATAAGTAAAGTTATTGTTGATCCATTTAGATCTTTGTCACGTTTAAAACAGCTTGTAATAAGCAAAAAAACAAGAGAAGATCATACTCAAATAATGAATACTGCTGTAAGGCTTTATGCAGATGCTGCAAATGCCAAGACAAAAAGAGACAATGGATTTGATTTAACAGATTATGATGAAAGAGCAATAAAATTTTCTTATGATTATTCAAAAAAATTATTAGCAATAGATGTAAATATTGAAATAAAAAAAATGCTTGATACAGCTTGGGATTTATTGGCAAAATACTTTTCTAGAGCTGAAGTCGGTATTAAAAAAGAGTTAATGGATAAATACTGGAAAGGCAAAGAATAAAAATGGCTGTAAAATTTCAATTTAATAAAATTGCATTACAATATCTCGGAAAACAATTAAAAATAAGAGAAACAGCTCTGCCAACTCTTAAAAGCAAAGAGTCTGCTCTAAGATTTACTGTAAAAAAATATAAAGATAAACTGGATTCTTTACAAAACGAATATGATAAAAAATTAGTTTCTATAGAAAAAATCAAAAAACTCTGGGCTGAATTCCCTGAAGATCTTTTTTCTTTAAAAGAAGTGGTTTTTGAAGAAAAAAAAATTGCAGGTATAAAAATTCCTGAAATTAAAGAAGTGCTTTTTTATATTAAAGATTTTTCCTGTTTTATAAATCCGGCATGGTTAACAAGCGGAACAATTATATTAAAAGAAATTGCAGAGATTCTTACAAAAATAAAAATAACTGAAAATTGTGTTAGTATACTGGAATATGCAAGAAAAAAAACTACTCAAAAGGTAAACTTGTATGAAAAAGTACAGATCCCGGAATATTCTGAAGCAATATTAAAAATAAAAAGATTTCTTGAAGATGTTGAAAATCTTGAGAAATCAGCGCAAAAAATTACAAAACAGCGCCAGGCTGCGGAGATAAATGTATGATAGAAAAAATGAAAAAATTAAGTCTTTTGATCTATCATGCTTCAAAAGATAGATTTTTATATGAACTTCAACAATTAGGCGTTGTCCATCTTGAAGCAAATAAAAGCATTCAAAATGAAGACATTATTCGCCTTAACAATAAAATCTCAAAAACTAAAAAAGCAGAAATTTTATTAAGAAGTTTAAATAAAGAAAACAAACAAAAAATTAAACAAATTAAATATAAAGGCAAAATCCAAGACTTACTGAATATAATAGAACAGGAAAATGAAAAATTAAACATTTTAAATAGTGACATGGATACAATTAAAAAAGAAATTGCTCTTTTAACTCCATGGGGAAACTTTAATCCTGAAAATATAGAAAAACTATCTGAAGCAGGAATTAATTTTAATTTTTATTCTACCAGTGAAAAAAAATATTACACGATGGATAAAAAAAATCTCAATGTTGAAATCATTAATAATATAAAAGGAACTGTATATTTTACTGTTATTTTTACAAATGAAGAAAATATCGAAATAAATGATGCAGCAGAACAAAAAGTACCAATAAAAAATTTAAAAAATCTATTTAAAGAATCATCAAAATTAAGAGAAAAAATAGATAAACAAAAACAAATTGTTGCTGGTTTTTCAAGATACAGTGACCAGCTTAATAATGATATTTTAACCAACACAAATGAATTAGAATATTATATAGCAGACGCAAATTTATCAGAAGAAGCTGAAGGAAAAATTTTATTAATACACGGATGGGTACCTATAAAGCTTTTAAAAAAAGTGGAAAGCTTTTTAAAAAATCAGGATGCTGTCCATTTACTCGAAGATCCTAAACCTGAAGATAATGTACCTGTTATGCTTAAAAATAAAAAGTTCTCCAGTTTATTTGAACCAATAACAAAAATTTATAGTTTACCGGGTTACACAGAAATTGATCCAACTCCTTTTTTTGCTCCTTTTTTTATGTTATTTTTCGGACTTTGTTTTGCTGATTTAGGTTATGGTATAATATCATTAGTCGCTTTAATAATCGCTCTATTTGTTATTAAAAGCAAAAAAACAAGAAAGCTTCTCTATCTGGGAATATTATTTAGTATTTCTACAATTATTTCAGGAATAATATTAGATACTTTTTTTGGAACTAACTTGACAAAATTACAATTTCTTCCAAATGTTTTAAAAGAAATAATTCTATTCCCTACTGAAGCAGGAACAAATGGACCAATGATTTTTGCAATTATTTTAGGGATAGTTCAAGTTTTTGTCGGAATATCAATACAAACAGCAAATTGTATTAGAAATAATGGATTTAAAGCCGGTCTAGAACCTATTGGTAAAGCATTAACTTTAATAGGTTCAACTTTTTCTGTAATGGTTGTTATGGGAAAAAAAGAATTATCAATAGGCCCTAAACTTCCCTTAGGTAAATTATTATTTTCAATGCCTGCTGATCCATTAAAAGTTTTTATTACGATTGGAATTATTGGTGTATTATTAATATTATTTTTTAATAATATTGACAAAAAAATTTATATTAGACCATTAACATTTTTATGGGAATTTTATAATGTTGCCAGTGGTTTTTTAGGTGATATTTTATCATATATAAGATTATTTGCTCTAGGATTAGCTGGAGGATTATTAGGAGGAGCATTCAACCAAATAGCATTTATGGCAAGAGATGGACTTCCATTTATTGTAAATTATTTCGCTATGGTATTAATTCTATTATTTGGACATACTTTAAACTTTGGTTTAGCAGCATTAGGAGCATTTGTGCATCCATTAAGATTAACTTTTGTAGAATTTTATAAAGCAGTAAATTTTAAAGGTGGAGGCGAAAAGTATTCACCTTTTAAACATATAAATGATAAAAATTAAATATAAAAAGGAGTTTATTACATGAATAACTTAGCTTTAGTATTATCTGGAATTGGTATAGGATTGATGGTAGGTCTTTCAGGATCAGGTTCTGCAATTGGCCTTGTTATCGGTGGATCAGCAACTGTTGGATCTATAAAAAAAAGACCTGAATCATTTGGGTCATGCCTTATTCTTTCAGGATTACCGGCAACTCAGGGATTATATGGATTTGTAGGATATATATTATATTCAACTCTCCTGGTTCAAGAAATCAGCTTATTTCACTCAATAATTGTATTAGCTGCTGGACTGGCTTTGGGTTTAGTTGCAATGATTTCAGCAATTCAACAAGGAAAAGTTTGCGCAGCAGGTATTTCAGCAATAGGATCAGGAAATGATGTTTTTGGAAATACAATGATTTTAGCAGTTTTCCCAGAATTTTATGCTATCCTTGCATTAGTTGTTTGTATATTAATGCGATTTACTGTAATTCAAGGTATCTAAATTATTTTTAATATTTTAACAAAAAAGCCCGTATGTTTTATTATGGGCTTTTTTAAATATTATTTACGACAAAAACGTAAAACATATATTTTTACCTTGCTAATATTTAAAAAAAGTTATATTTAATAAAGTTAACATAAATGGAGAATATATAATGACAATAAATCAAAACCAAAACAATTGTGACAGCGAAAAAAACAGCAATGAAAATTTCGATAGCTACATGGAAAAAAAATTCATTGAACAGCGTAAAATAATAATTTCCGGAAGTGTGAATCAAAAATTAGCTGAAAGAATTGTAAAATTATTGTTATTTCTTGACGGCGAAGATTCCAAAAAACCAATCACTGTAATTATTAATTCTCCTGGAGGAGATGTGTTTTCCGGATTTGCTATTTTTGATATTATGCGTGCAATCAAATCCCCGGTTATTACACTTGTTGCCGGATTTGCTGCAAGTATGGGATCAATCATTATGCTTGCAGGACAAAAAGGTAAAAGATATGCAACAAAAAATTCAAAAGTACTTATTCATCAGCCTTTAATTGCCGGCGTTTTTGAAGGAAGAGCAACTGATATAGAAATTCATGCAAAAGAGATTCAAGAAACAAAAGATAGAATAATAAATTTATACGTTGAAGAAACAGGGCAGCTTCGTGAAAAAATTGCCAAAGATATAGAAGTTGATTACTGGATGACTGCTGAGCTTGCTTTAGAATATGGATTGATAGATAAAATTGTTAATTCTTTAGACGAAGTAATATAATATT
>CAZYID010000246.1:0-4410 GCA_964646595.1 uncultured Spirochaetales bacterium
AATCAATTTCACTTGCTACAATTACAGAAGGTCTGAATCTGGAAAGAAGTCTTGCAACTCTATGAGGAGGAGAAATTGTTGTTCTTGCATCAACATTTATTGTCAAAAAACCGTATTCATCAAGTATTTGGTGAAAACTTGCATTTGCAATAGTAAAACCACACGCAAGACCGCATACTGCATTTTTATTTGTTAAAGGGACACTCTTTAGCAATTCTCCAAATGTAGTTAATTTAGATAAAAGTAATGAGCCTTTAAATTCTTTTCGTGTGAAAAATGAAGGAGTCGGACTGCCTGTGGATCCTGTTGTTTCCGCGTATTTAAAGACTTTGTCTTTTAATTCTTCTGATAGCAAATCAAATGGTTTTGAATTAAAAACGAGTTGTTTTTTTAATATAGGAAGATTTTCAAAACTCATTTTTTTAATATCAGTTGCCTTTGTTAGTACATCATTGTAAAGTTTTTTATAAAGATTTGTGTTTTTATAAGCATACTCGGCCATTTGATTTTTTTTAAAAGATAATTGTTTTAATAATTTTAAAACCAGTCTCTTTTTAAAGCTTAATTTTTTTTTCATATTAAACACCTCCAGGGTTTAATTTTTTAAATTGCTAAATTTTTTATTATTTATTCTATTATTAAAAGCTGCTACATTGTTGTTGAGCTTGTTTTTGTTTGAATTACTGAAACTAACACTGTATTCAAGTTTTTTTGTTGGACATACTTTTATGCATCTTCCGCATGAAATACAATTTGATTTTGATAAAAAGGATCCATCCAAAATTGAAATATCCATTGGACAAACTTTTTTACATGCCAGACAACCGGTACATTTATTGTTATTTACATTAACTTTAAATATTGCAATTCTATTAAACATTCCCAATACTGCACCTATTGGACAGCATAATTTGCAGAAAAATCTTCCACCAAGTTTTGCAACACCAATAATAAATAAAATACCAACAATAAAGTGCCATATAAGCATAAAATGTAGAAACGGGAATTCTTTTGTCATTGACTTTAGACCGGTTGTTAAAGCATATTCTAATACTCCGTAATAAAAACCGGCCGGACATATAAATGAGCAGTAAAACAGATAATTAATTTTAGGATGTAAAAAATAATAAATACTAAACGTAATTATTAAGCCTAAAATAAAATATTTTATTATTGAAAACTTATTGTTTATTTTAACTCTTCTTGCTTTTATTTTATCAAATATATCTGAAAGGAAACCAAAAGGACATAACCATCCGCATACCCATCTTCCGCTAAATACTCCAACTATTATTAATTGTCCAATTAGTAAAAAAGGTATTTGATGATTTAACATGCTCATTTGAAATGTACCTACAGGACAGGCCCCGGTTGCTAATTCACAAGACTGGCAATTTAAAAAAGGGAATACACCGAGACCGGTTCTTTTTATCGGGCAGGCTCCTGTAACTCTAAATATACCAAGTCTGGCAACAACAAAAGTTAACCATTGAGTGATAAATCGAAATACTCGTAATTTGAAATCAAGATCAAAGATTACTCTTAATATGAGCATCAATGGGAAAAATATGAGTAATACTCCAAAGAGTAATGAATAATGAGGTTTTTTGAAAGTATATTTTAAATTTGATGAACTGTCTTTAACTCCTGGCAGCATATAGTTTATAAAATTTTTTTGGTTTGGCACATCAAAGTTTCTGTATGTCATCCATTTAGCAGGATTATAATTGTTTGGCATAATACTGAATAGTATTATTAGGAAAGCTGCAATTAATAAAAGAGCAAGCCTTTTTCTAAACAGACTGTCATAATTTAATAATGAATTATTTTTTTTCATTAAATTTTATCCTTGCAGATTTTTCCTGAGATCATAAGATTATCAATCATTACTAAACAGATCATAGCTTTTGCAATTGGAGCGATTCTGGGGGTTATATTAATATCATGCCTGCCTTTTATTTTAATCATTTGTAATTTTTTGTTTTTTGTCGCTCCAATTTTAACTGAATTAATAGAGGGTGTTGGTTTTACAGTAAGGATTATTTCCAGAGAATCACCATTAGTGATACCAGCTAATATGCCTCCATTGTTATTACTTGTGAATGAAATTTCATCATTTTTAATTGTGAAATCATCATTGTAAACACTTCCACAGTAATTAGAGCTTTCACTTCCTAAACCAATACTCACAGACTTTACAGAGCCAATACTCATTAATGCACTTGTAATTTTTGCATCAATTCCATCAAAAACCGGTTCACCAACACCGGCCGGGATTCCGGAAATTGTAATTTTTAACTTTCCTCCGGTAGAATCATTCATTTTTCCGATTTCTTTTGTTTTTTTTAATGCTTTTGATTTAGTTGTTTTATTTGTAATGTTAATTCCCGAAAGATCAATGATTTTTGTTGTGATTTTAAAATCATTATAAATCTGTTTTATTATTTTTTCTGCAATATAACCAGCAGCAAGACGTGTAATACATTCTCTGCCGCTTGCTCTGCCACCGCCTGTAATATTGGTAATATTATATTTTTTGTAATATGTATAATCACCATGGCCGGGTCTGAAAACGGTTTCTATGTTTTTGTAATCCTTTGATTTAACATCACTATTTTTTATTATTATAGATATTGGTGTTCCAATTGTTTTCCCAAAATTTATACCGGATAATAATTCAACATTATTTGGCTCTTTTCTTTTTGTTGCAATTTCAGGTATTGGTCTATCGGTTTTTTTTAAATATTCAGAAAGTTCTCCCGAATCAAGATTTAGCCCTGATGGACATCCGTCAATTACTACTCCCATTGCCGGACCGTGAGATTCTCCCCATGTTGTAATTTTAAACATATAACCAAACGAGTTCATTATGTATTTCTCCTAGAAATTAATTCCAAATCCTAATTTTATACCGGCATTTGTTCCAATTTTCTGCTGAGGATGATTATCAAAATTAAATCCACCTAACAAACAATCTCCGCCTTTATTTTCATCTGGTGCGTTAAAAGCATAATTATATACTCTGCTTTTTTCATCCCATTCACCGATTGTATCTTCATCATTAATATAATAATTTGTTAATTCAACTCTAATCATAATGGCATTAGTAAGAGTAAAAAAACCGGCTATTCTAAAAGAAAGTCTTTTATTAATTGGTATTATCCAGCCAAATTCCCCTTTAAAAGCTGGATTAGGTAGATAACTTTTTTGGATTACTAACTTTACTTTCTCATCATCTACATTTGTAAATTCCCATGTTTCCCAACTCCAGCATACACTTACTCCTACTCCTAATCCAAGATAAGGTACAGCAGCGTGTTTCCCTGGTTTTACATATACCATAGGTACAAAATCATGTGTAAATGCCCATTCTGTATTTCTTGTTATTGGTTTGTGCCCGGCTGCAGCTTCTGTACCTACTTTACTCCCATCACCTGTAGTATATTGATAAATACCAAAAGATACATCAATCGGTAATGCTAAAAACACATATTCATGAAGTTTTAAAGTAAATCTCAGATCTGCTGTAATACCGCTATGTGGATTCCAATAATAATCTGTATTTACATAAGTAACATCAAGAAAACTTGCATTAATTGGGAATGCATACCCAAGTAAAATCTCCAGCATTAAATTAGTTTTTGGATCTTTCCCTTTTAATACTCTTGTTTTCGCTTGTGAATTTATAAAAAATGTAAGGCTTAGTAGAATAATTAAAATTAAAATGATTTTAATTTTTTTTGAAAATAAGTTTTGCATTTATTTCTCCTTTTTTATGCATTTTTTAATTTATAATATAGTTGCCTATTATTATTTAATATCATTGAATGTTCTCTAATAAAATATGCTGATAAGTGAATACATTGGCTTGCTGATAATAAACCAGAGTTAATTGTATAATCAGAATAATTGTTATAAAGAGGAAACCTGTCATTTAATGTTTTATTAGTTTCTTCTTCTAATGATAATTCTGTTAAAGCAGGTCTTTTAAAACTATTTTTAAGTCTGTCTATTATAATTTCTGCAGAGCAATTTAAAAAAATTAGAATCCCATTATTTTTTAAATTTTTAATATTTGTTTGAAATAAAATTGCTCCTCCTCCGACATCAATTATTATTTTATTTCTAATAGAATATTTCTTAATAAAATATTTTTCGATTTTTCTAAATTTGCCCCAGCCATATTTATTAATAACTTCCGGAATTCCCAGGTTAAAATAATTTTCTATTTCTTTATCAATTTCAACTCTTTCCCATCCAATTAGATCCTTTAGTTTTTTTGAAATAGTAGTTTTGCCGGAACAACGATAGCCAATGAATGATACATTCATATTCAAATTCCCCAATAGTTTACTCATTGTTATTATAATGACATTTATTGTTTTTTAAAATATGCAGTTTGGTATATAA
>CAZYID010000247.1:0-4390 GCA_964646595.1 uncultured Spirochaetales bacterium
TAAAATCAATATTTTTATCAGTAAAAACGTGTTCAAATCCATTCCCCTGTATAATATTATAATTATTATAAAATATTATTATTTGATCTGGTGTTTACTGGTAAATCAGATTTGAATATATCATATAATATTCCTTTATACCCATCTGATTATTAAGTTATACACAGGCTTAAATTACTACTTCAAAGCTTTTAGAATTAGGTCTGAGGTTAAATAGCTACGCGGGAATAGTATATAGTATAGATACGGGGAAAGGGTTCTAAGTGATTTTGAGTAAGTTCTGATAATTGAGGTTGAATTATTAATACGTACTGTGTTGTAGCAGTTAAATCCAATCAAAATGAATAATGAATCAAGCCCAATCAATGTATTTATTTAGAATGTCTTTCAAATAATCGTTAGGTTGTAACTCAATAATCATTTTTCTCATAATAGGTAATTTAATTTCTTGTTATATAAATACTGCCATAAATTTATGGTAAAAAATATTTCAATTTTTTTAACTATTTTTAATATGTAATTGGTGATGCAATATGAATAATAACAAAAATTCAGTTAATTTACAAATAAAAAAATCTAAAAAAATTGTGATGTCAGAACCATTACCAAAATTTCAACGTATTGTAACTCTACAAGAAAGAAGATTTCTTATGTCTCCTTGTTCTCATATCTCACTTGGACTTAAACTTAAAGGAAATATATCTATTGAGAAATTGAGAAAATCAGTAAACATGATGATGAAAACATATCCTCTTTTTGGTGTAAGAATTGAATGGAATAGAGATATACCATATTCTACAACGGAAGGTGCTGCTCTTGTCCCAATTAAAATTTACAAGAGAAAATCTGACTTAACTTGGTTAGAAGCATTAAACAATGAGCATAGAATACCCATTAAACCCTCTGTTGGACCACTTACACGTATTATTTTGGTAAAAGAATCGAACATATCTGAATTATTTATATTCTGTCATCATTCTATCTGTGATGGTAGATCACTTGAACTTGCATTAAGGGAGATTCTATTAAATCTATTTGATATTAACAGGATACCACCTTTAATTTCAAAAAAACCACCACAAACTCCTGAAATTTTTCCATTAGATGTTTCAAATGGATATTTTAAATCTTGGTTTATTGGGAGGTTGAACAATAAATGGCAGAAGGAAAAAGTATTATTTGATGAAGAAGATCTTGACAATATATATGAATCATTTTGGAAGAATTCAAGGTATTGTGTTGAATTAGTCACTTTGAATAAAATTGAGACTAAGAGATTTGTAGATATATGTAGAACCAATGATGTTACAGTGAACTCTGCGTTGATTGTTGCATTTATAAAAGCAAGATGGGAAGCATATAAGCCCTACAATGGGAAAGTAAAAATTGGAACAGCTGTTGATACTCGTAATCGACTTCGCATTGAAATTGGAGATGCAGTTGGTCTTTATGCAGGAGGTTTAATTTATAAGTTCAAATATATCCAAGATCGTTCATTTTGGGAGAATGTAAGAGAATATCATAAAGTGATTAAGAAGAATCTCAATGACAATAATGTTTTTGATGTTATATACAACCAGTTTTCATTAGACCCTACGTTAATTGATGCAATGCTCTTTGCTATGATTGGTAATCAGGTTGAGCCTCATCAGAGCAGATACGATAAAATATCAGTGTTTGCAAAAAGTCATGATGGTCTTGTAGCAAAATATCTGAAAAAAATGTCAAGTAATATTACAGATATTATGAGCACCAATCTTGGAAGATTAAATATAGCAGATGAAACTAATGGAATTAAAATTGAAAGATCATTCTTTACTCCATCATCTGGATTAAAGCTTGAGATTGTTCTCGGAGTCTCAACTGCAGGTGGTCGACTTACAATTTCATTGAATTATCATAATGGATATTTTAATGGCAACAATATTAAAAAAATTCGTAATAGAGCAGAGATAATTTTGAAGAATCTTATTATATAATTTTTCTGTAATTATGTATCATAGAGTATGTAGTGAAATAGGGACTTGCCACTATTTCACTAAGTAAATTAATACCCAGTTAAAATCTGATCTAAAAGTCTTATTTCAGCTTTTCTTAAATGTTCTATAACAGTAGGCGTACTAATCCCTAATTTTTCCGCTACTTTCTCACTATTGATTTTTCTTGGATATTCATAATACCCGAGTTTTTTAGCCATGAGAATGGTTTTTCGTTGTTTCTCAGTTAAACAAGATAAGATGTTGGAACCAAAGTAGATTGGTTTTACATAGCTTATTTTTATGATTGTGCCAATTTTTTTAATATAATCAATAAAAAATGATATGCTATTTTGTTTTCCAATAGCACTTAAAACATAGGAATCTTTAGTTATTATATTTGGGCTATCTCTCATCAGTTCTATTTCTTTTCCACCCTGCAGTTTTTTAATTCCATCGAAAATATCGTTGGTTATTTTCCATTTCAATACACATAGATATTTATTATTTGTCTGATTTATAACATACAGTATTTCAGAACCATAGGGGAACTTGATATCATTTATGTCAACATTTGGTTTCACAGTTATTTCAACTATCTGAATTTTTTCTTTTTTTAAAATATCTGCCCGCAAGAGTTCTAGAGTTTCCAAACTTTCAATTTTCTCAAAATCAATGTATCTATTTAGAATGTCTTTCACATAATCATTAGGTTGAAGCTCAATAATCATTTTTCTCATAATAGGTAATTTAATTTCTTGTTATATAAATACTGCCATAAATTTATGGTAAAAAATATTTCAATTTAATTACTTATGTATTATAAGTGATTATATGAAAAAAATAGTATCAATGATATTAGTCGGAATTATTGTTCTTATTGGCATTGGATCTGGTACACCATTTGCACAAAATATATTTATTGATGAATATGAAATGATTATCATTGCACCAGAGGAATTTAATGAAGCTCTTCAACCGTTGATTAATCATAAGCACTCAGTTGACGTTGAAACGTTGCTAAAAACAACAGAAGAAGTATATTTAGAATATCCAGGTCATGATAAAGCTGAACAAATTAAATATTGTATAAAAGATATGATTGAGACATATAATATCAAATATGTTCTTTTAGTAGGTGGACATAAAGGGCAACTCTTTCAATGGCATGTTCCTGTGCGGATAGTTCATCTTGCGGATGGTGCGAGATATACTGAATTTGTAAGTGATCTGTATTTTGCTGATATCTTTAGGGAAGATGGTAGCTTTGATGATTGGAATAGTAACAATGATGATATTATCGCTGAATGGGGTAAAGATACATTTGATCTCATTCCCGATGTTTCTGTAGGTAGATTGCCGTGTAGAAATCATGAGGAAGTAACGACAATTGTAGGTAAAATTATTGAATATGAAACTGGCTCATTTGAAACATCATGGTTTAATCAGTTTGTAGTAGCTGGTGGTGATACCGTTCCTAATACTGGTGATCCTTTTCCCTTTGAAGGGGAAATAGTATGTGAAGAGGCATGCTCAATCATGAAGGATTTTAACCCGATAAAGCTGTTAATATCTGATTTAAGTCTTGTCGATTATAATGATTTTATTGATGCATTGAATCAGGGATCTGGTTTCGCCTTGTATAGTGGTCGTGCAGGTCCATCTGCATTTTTAACTTTTGATGAATATGGAAATGCTATCACGCCTATTCATGCCAGTAATCTAAACCAATTATCAAATAAAGGGAAATATCCTGTTTTTATCATTAATGGTTGTCTGTCTGGAAAATTCGATGTTACAATTTTGAATTTTATAAAGTATATTCTTAAACAACCAAATATAGAGAATAGTGATATTAGCTGGGATTGTATAGCATATAATCTTGTAAACCTTGAGAACGCTGGTGCGATTGCATCTATTGCACCTACATCGCAATGCTGGGTGGGTTTAGGAGACAAAGATAATAATCAGATTCCAGATATGATTGAAATTGCTTCTGGTTTTTTATCTCTTGAATTTCTCAGGGTTTACGCTAATGAGAATATTGATATTCTTGGTGAAATGCATTCGAAAGCCATTGAGAATTATGTTAATGTTTTTCCAGTTTATGATAATAAGATTGATTGCAAAACTGTTCAGGAATATGGATTAATTGGTGATCCAAGTCTTAAAATCGGAGGATATAATACTCTTTAAAAGGAAAAACATTGATTTTTTTACTTGTAAACTGGTGTTCGAATCCCTTCCCCTGCATAATTATATACTAATTAGTTAATAAAATTATTTATTTGGATTTTCACTTAAAATTCATTTTTTATGCGAAATACATTTTCAATATCTCTGTCCAAGTTTTCAGTTGTCTTTTAATAAACTATTTATATTGTTAAAAAATTCTTGCATCGTGAAAAAAATAT
>CAZYID010000248.1:0-4337 GCA_964646595.1 uncultured Spirochaetales bacterium
ATAAATAATTTTGTCATTCCATCAGTTATTGCCATTTCATATAATTTTGCATTATATATAGCAGAAGCTGCATGATTAGCTAAAGTTTCGAAAATTTGTAGATCAAAATCATTGAATGAAGAAGTATCTATTTTATTTATTGCTTCCATTACTCCAATCACTTCACCGTTAACAATTAATGGAGAAGCAATTAATGATTTTGTTTTTGTTGCTAATTTTTGATCAGCTTTATTTGAAAATCTGCGGTCTTTACAGGCATCTTCTACTAATATTGATTGGCGTTTTTCCCAAACAGACCCTGCTATTCCTTCACCTTTATTAAGTCTTATATCTTTTAATTCTTCTTTTTCTTCTTCAATTGCAAGATATTCAAAATATAGTTGTTGTTTTTTTTCATCAACTAATAATACACTGCTTTGTTTACATGTCATTAATATTTTAGTTTGTTCTAAAATTGATTTTAAAACTTGTTTAATATCAAGAGAAGAAATAATAATTGACGAAATACTAATTAGCGATATTAACTTTGAGTTAACATTTTTTTGATTTAATAATTCTATTTTTAATTCTTCATAACCATTTTGTTTATTTTTATTATTAATTTTTTTATACATATTAGTTATTATAATTATGAAAATAAAAAAATACAACAAAAATATTAAGAAATTCCTTATATAAAAATTTTGTAATTATTTTTGGATAAAATTTAATAAAATGTTAGTCTTAGCACTTGTTTCGGATGCATTTT
The DNA here is from genome assembly GCA_964646595.1 of uncultured Spirochaetales bacterium. GTDB lineage: Bacteria > Spirochaetota > GWE2-31-10 > GWE2-31-10 > JAFGQB01 > CAZYID01. Next base: position 749 of record CAZYID010000248.1, read on the forward strand.
TATATATTTTTGCTTGATTTGGATAGATAGAAAATCTATCAAAAAAGATATCTGAAAAATAATCAGTAAAAATCGTTTTTTTATTTATATAATTTAATTTCTATGTTATAATGATTTTAATAAAAAAGTAAGAAAATATTAATATTTATTCAAAATGATATGTACGAACGTTCGTGTTTGTTTTTTTAATGGTAGTAATTTAAGGAGTTTTAAATGCTTAAGGCAAAAATTGTTGGAACAGGATCATATTTGCCTGAAAAAATATTAACAAATGAAGATTTAGAAAAAATTGTTGATACAAGCGATGAATGGATAACTACAAGAACAGGGATTAAAGAAAGGCATATTGCTGCAGAAAATCAAATAACAAGCGATATGGCTTTAATTGCTGCAGAAAGAGCTCTCAAATCAGCTAAGATGAGTCCAGATGATATTGAATGTATCCTTGTTGCTACTGTTACACCGGACATGAGTTTTCCATCAACAGCATGTATTTTGCAGGATAAATTACAAACACCTAATTGCATGGCAATGGATCTTTCTGCTGCATGCACTGGATTTATATATGGTCTTCATCTTGCAAACTGTATGATTTCTTCAGAACAGGCAAAAAATATTTTAGTCGTGGGAGCAGAAGTTTTAAGTTCAATAACAGATTATACAGATAGAAATACTTGCGTGTTGCTTGGGGATGGAGCTGGTGCTGTTGTTTTAACATCATCAAAAACTTCACAAGGTATTTTATCTACATATGTTGGTTCTGACGGGTCAAAAGGAGAGCTTTTGAAAAAACATGGCGGAATATCAAGGCAGCCGTTTCATAAAATGGGACCATATGATTTTCATAATCAATATATGTATATGGACGGAAAAGCAATATTTAAAAGTGCAATTCACAGGATGACAAGTTCTTTGAGTAAAGCTTTGGAAAAATGCGGTAAAAAGCTTGAGGATCTTGATATGGTTATTCCGCATCAGGCAAATATTAGAATTATTGAGATGGTTAGAGCGTTTGCCAAATTAACTCCGGAACAAGTTTATATTAATGTTGACAAAACCGGAAATACTTCATCAGCAACAATACCTGTTGCTTTAGATGAAGCAGTTAGAAAAAAACGATTAAAGAAAGGTGATATTTTAGGCATAACAGCTTTTGGCGGCGGCCTTACCTATGGTGCTGCTGTTATTGAAATGTAATAATTTTAATTTAAAAAAATAAAAAAAGTATTTAATATTTCATCATATCTTGCACAATATTCAAATAGTATTATAATTATTTATATAATTATGAAGAATTATCATATCAATCAACCGGATTTTTATTTAGTAATTTCAATTTTAATAACAATTATTCTATTTAAAGGAGAAAAAAATGAACAGTAAATTTTACAAAATTCTTTTTTTATTTTTAATATGTTTTATTATTTTATTTATAGAAAGTTGTGAGCCAATTTCTGTTAGTGTTAACTCAGAAGGTGAAGTTGCTTTTTCACGAGGAGAAGGAACTTTTTATATTAATTTAAAAACAAAAAAATTAACTGTATTAAATTGGAATTATGGAAAAGAAACCATTCCTGTTATTGTAAGGTGGGCTCCAAAAGGCGATCAAATTGCATTAACAATTAAGGATAATAAAGATTCTCAAAACACATCTATTTTTTTGATTGATAAAAAAGGAAATAGCAAAAAAATTTATTCAGGAACAAAAGTTATTACACAGGTAGAATGGTCTAAAGGCGGTAATTATTTAAGTTTTGCTCAAGCAGGAAAAGATACTGATATGCAGGTGGCTGATATTGGATTAATCTCTGTTAAGGATGGAATGTCAAAAATTATTTTAGAAAACTGCGGGGATGTTCATAAATGGCTGAATGACAGCGATATAGCAGTTATTAAAATAAACCAAAAAAATACGAAGAATTCAGAAATTTTTTCAGGGGACTTATCTTTTTATAAAACAAGTTCACAACAAATAGATATTTTATCAAATGTTATAATTGCAAAGAGTGGAGGACTTGATTGCAGTTTGTCTGCCAATCAAATTGCTTTTACAGCAATTACAGTACAGGAAAACGCTAAGGAGTTTCAAGAAAATATGACTTCCAATGCATTTTTATTTTTATATAATTTAAAAAGTAAAAAGATAGAGAAGGTTTCAGATGACATTATTAATTTTGTTAAATATTCGCCTGATAACAGTAAAATTCTTGTTAAAGCAAAAGATAAAGATGATAATAATTTGATTAATCTTGGTTTTTTTGATGTTAAAAGTAAAGCATATAAAGTTTTAGTAAAAAATACAACAGATAAGGTTAATGTTAATTCAACTGAAGTACAAGCATATCCGGAATGGTTTGATAGTAATAATGTTTTATTTTGGAGATTAAGCAATAGTTATGGATCTAACAGAACTTTACAGTTAATGAAAATTGATTTGAAATCGAATAAAAAAGAAAATATTCAAATACTAATAGATACAGAGGTTCATAAAATAGTTGAAGCAAAGGGAGGTTATTAAAAGAGAGTTTTATTTAATTCTCATCATTTTACATATAAAAAAACCTTCGATCCTTTGAGATGGCAAGATCCTTAACGCATGAATAATTGATGAGTCAAAGGTTTTATTTTCCCATTTTAAAATAGGATTAATTGATTCTGTTAAATCTTTATATTTTTTTTCTAATGGTAATATTTTAATTTTAAACTCTTGATCATTTAGCATTGAGTTTATTACATTTTCATTTTCAATAACATTCATTGTGCATGTTGAATAAACTATAATTCCATTAATTTTAGTGGCTGATATTGCGCTTTTTAAAAGTTTTTTTTGCAAATTTGAATACTTGTCAATATTTTTTAACTTCCATATAGAATAGCTTCTTTTGTCAGAAATATCAAATCTTCCTTCTCCTGAGCATGGAACATCAGCTAAGGTTCTGTCATAATATTTTATTTTATTTTTACAAAAAATTTCTCCATTATTTTTAATAAAATTTATATTAAAAGCACCTAGAATGTTTGCATTATATTTTAATCTTTCCATTCTTGTAAAATCCGGTTCAACAGCATCTATACTTCCGGTATTATTAATCAAAGAAGAGATTAATGTTGTTTTACTTCCAGGAGCAGCTGCAATATCAAGTATTTTTTCGTTGTCTTTAGGATTTAATATAATTGACGGAAGCATACTTGCAATACTTTGAATGTAAATTTTACCGGATTTAACAAAATCAGATTTTAATAATTGATTTGTTTTTCCTTCAAATTGAAAGGCATTTTTAATAAAATTTATTGGTTTTACTTTTATACCAAATGCTTTTAATTCATTAATTATTTTTCCTGTTTGTATAGTATCTATTTTAATTCTATTTATCCTAAAACTAGAAATTTTTGAAGATCTGATTGCCAGTAATATTTTATTATATTGAGATGGAGTAAAAGTATCATTAAACAGTGATAAAGCCTGCTGCGGAATTTTTTCTTTTAAAACTGAGATTGAAACCATAATAATGATATAACATAAATATTATTTTTGTAAAAGATGTAAAGAAATTATTGAAAAAATAAAATATTTTGTTTAATATTTAAT
>CAZYID010000249.1:0-4261 GCA_964646595.1 uncultured Spirochaetales bacterium
GAAAGACGTGATCCTCCGGAAGTAATTAGAAAAAGTTTATTTGGATGTGTGAGACATCCAGTTTATTTTTCTGCATTATTGTTATATCTTGGATTTGTTTTAACTACTTTATCAGTTATTTCATTTTTATTTTTGTTTGTGATTTTTCTTTTTTATAATTTTATTGCTTCTCACGAAGAAAAAATGCTAATTGAATATTTTGGAGCAGATTATAAAAACTATATGAAAGAAGTTCCTAAGTGGATTCCTAAACTTAAATATTTTAAAAAGTAAAAAATTTATTTTTTACTTATAAATTATTTCTTAATATTTTAATATATTTCCGATAATAGAGATATAGGGTATATATCAATGAAAAAAGTAATATTATTTTTATTATTTCTTTTAATATTTAATTCTGTTTTATTTTCTAATGAAAATTATTATATTGATTGGATTGAAGGAAGAATTTATTCTGTTGTATATGCAAAAGTTAAAGGAGATTATAACTTTGCAAATAATAGTTTAGAAGAGATTAATAAAGCACAAGGAACATCAAAATTTAACTTCTATAAGGCTCTTAAAGAAATAAATATTTTTGAAGCTGTTTCTGTTTTAGATTATTTTGAAGAGAGAGGAGAGAAAAATAGAGAGCTTTTTTCACTAATAGACAAAGCAGATCTTTATAAAGTAGAATATCCGGATACAAATACAATTAAGCTAACATATTATATTAATATTTATGGCGATAAATCTTTAATGAATATTTTAATGGAAGAAAGAGGAATTTATACAGAAGGTTTAATAGGGTATATGGGCTATCATTACGAAACAAAATATACTGGTATTGTAATTGATGCAAGAGGTACGCTTGTTTCCTTTGACGGATATTCGGCAAAAGTAAAACCATCTCTTTTTATTACAGTAAAGGATAATGAAGGAAGAATGGTTTTTAATAAAAACAATGTATTTCCGGAAAATATAAAAGAAAAAGGTATGGTTATATATACATATGATATTAATGAAGAACATATTGATAGAGTTGGTAAAAATCCAATAAGAATTGTTGCAAGCGGTACCGGGGATAGAGCAGGGAGTGTTATTGTTATAACAGAAATTGATGCAAAAAGAATGCTTTCTTCAAAGACAACTAGGGATGCTATTCAAAATGGGAATATTGTTATTATAGTTGATCCTTAATTTTATTTACAATAACAACATGTCTTTCTTTTTCGGTTATTTCATTAATTCTATGAATTGTTGAATTTATTTTAAATTGTTTTTCTGCAATTGATAATTCTTTTCTAATTGTTTCCATTTTACCTTTATATAAAACATAATGTCCATTATTATTTAGGAATTTTTTTGTAAAAGATAATATTGTATTTATATCTTTAAAAGCTCTACATGTAATTACTTCAGATGTTATTTTTTGTTCATTAACAAGACCGTTCACTATAATTACATTTTTTAAGTTAATATGATTAATTGCTTTTTTTAAAAATATGTTTTTTTTAATGCTTTTTTCAATTAAAGTAATTTTTTTTTGGGGGAATAAAATAGATAATAATAAACCGGGTAAACCACCTCCGCTTCCTAAGTCAGTTATGGAAGAATAATTTTTGAAAAAATCCCAGCATACCAGACAATCAAAGAAATGATCATAAATAATTTCTTTTAATGTTAATTTACGGGAGATGAGATTCATCTCTAAATTTTCGTTTAATAAAAATGTTAGAAAATTCTTTATTTTTTCTAAATATGTTAAATCAATATTTGATTTAACTAATATTTTTTTTAATAAATCGTTAATATTGTTTTCTGTTTCTTTCATTTTTTTATTATTCAAAGTTATTATTAATGATATATTTTAGATAATAAAAAATATATTTTTTATTATCAATAAAAATTAATCATTTAATAAGGAATTTTTTAAAAAATAATTTATATGAAAAAAAATCGTGAGATAAAAAGCTTTGTTCTTCGTTCATCCAGAATGACTCCCTTGCAAAAGAAAGCCTACCGTACTTTATTTAATATGTATGGCATTAAATATTCTGAAAATATTTTAGATTTTAATAAGATCTTTGATACAAAAGAAATCATAATTGAAATTGGTTTTGGTATGGGAGAAGCAACTATTAATATTGCAGAAAACAATAAAGATAAATCATATATTGCTATTGATGTACATAAACCAGGAATTGGAAAACTTTTAGATGAAATAAAAAAAAGAGAATTAAAAAATATAAAAATAATAGAATATGACGCAGTAAAAGTTTTTAATAAAATGATAACAGAAGAAAGTCTTTCTGGAATACATATATTCTTCCCTGATCCCTGGCCAAAAAAGAAACATCATAAAAGAAGATTGATTAAAGAAGATTTTATTAATATATTAGCAGGAAAAATAAAAAGAAATGGATATCTTTATATTTGTACAGACTGGGAGGATTATGCTCAAGTTATTTTAGATGTATTAAAAAAAAATAAAACATTAAAAAACAAGTATAAAGATTTTGCTTCAAAACAATCCTGGAGACCAAAAACAAAATTCGAGAATAAGGGTATGGAAAAATTACATAAAATATGGGAGGTTTACTTCGTAAAGAAGCTATAGGGTTATTGGTTTTTTGAAAAAGTCAGCACTCAGACGCATTTTTTTGTTTTAGATATTCAACAACTTTTTTTATTTTTTCAGTACTATTGTTATTTGTTATTAATAATGCATCTTTTGTGTCAATGATTGAAATGTCTTTTAAATCAATTGCAACTATTTTTTTCCCCTCACCAAAAACCATTAAATTGCTTGAGTTAATATTAATAAAATTATCTTTTGATGTTTTGATAACATTATTATTATTATCTTTTTCTAATATCTCATATAAAGATTTGAAGCCACCTATATCACTCCATTCAAATTTAGAAGGTATCACAACTAATAAGTTTGATTTTTCCATAACTGCATAATCAACAGAGATGTTTATAAAATTTTTATAGTCATTTATTGTAATTTTTTTGTTTTTTTCTTTTTTGATTTTAATATTTTCTAAAACACTGTAAATGTCTTTTGAATGTTTTTTTAATTCATCTAAAAAGGTTTTAACCTTAAATATAAATATTCCTGCATTCCAGAAATAATTACCATTTTTTAAATATTTTTTTGCAGATGATTCATCAGGTTTTTCTACATATTTTTCAACTTTGTAGCCTTTTAAAACAGGATTATTGCTTTTTTTAATATATCCATATGCAGTTTTGGGTGAATCAGGAATAATTCCTAAAGTAACAATATAATTTTCTTTAGCAATTCTTTCTGCTTCTTGTAAAGTTAAATTGAATTTTTTTTCATCTTTTATATAATGATCTGCTGAAAGTATAACAATTATATCTTCCGGATCAAAAAATAAACATCCAAATCCAATAGCTGGAGCAGTGTTTCTTCCAACCGGTTCAGTGATTAGATTGGATTTTTTAAAATTTGATAAAACCTGTTTTAGTTGTTTATAAATAATTTTTTGAGAATCCTTTGTTGCAATTACAAATATATCTTTACCATTTTCCTTTGATACTCTTAATGCAGTATTTTGTAATAAAGAATTTTTGTTTTCCAGGCATAGAAATTGTTTTGGGTATTTTGCCCTGCTAAGCGGCCAGAGTCTTGTACCGCTTCCACCTGCTAGAATTACATATTTCAATTTTTTTCTCCGCTATTTATAAAAATAAAGAACTACATATAGAATATTTAAAAAATATTATACATTTTTTTTAAAAAATGTAACACGATTTCTACCTTTTTCTTTTGAAACATATAATGCTATATCTGCCATACCAAGTAAGTTTATTGCATCTTCAGGTTTATTATTTTTATAAGACGAGACTCCTGCGGATAATGTATAATGAATAATTTTATCTTGATAGATTATTTCAAGTTTTTCAACTTTTTCTCTTATTCTTTCTGCGAATGTTATAGCATCCTCCATATCTGTTTCAGGCAGAATAATTGCAAATTCTTCACCTCCATATCTGGAAGGAATATCAGAAGCTCTACAGTTGTTTCTTATTATTTCTGCTGTTTGTATTAAAACTTCATCTCCAAGTAAATGTCCGTATTTATCATTGAAGTTTTTAAAATGATCTAAATCAATCATAATAAGAGACAAATCTCTTTTGTATCTTTCGGCTCTTTTGAATTCTTCTTCTAATCTATTCTGAAAGTATCTGTGTATAAATAATTTTGTCATTCCATCAGTTATTGCCATTTCATATAATTTTGCATTAT
>CAZYID010000250.1:0-4236 GCA_964646595.1 uncultured Spirochaetales bacterium
ATGAACATGGATTAAATAAATATTATAATTCAATTGAAATAAATATTGATTCTAGTGATTATCAATTTAGTGGAATATTAAAGAGTAAAGACTCTGAATTAAAGTTTGATTCTGAATCTTTTAATAAAGTAATAGATTATCTTAATACACTAAATTTTAATAATCTCAATTTATACACTAAAAATACCGGATTTCTTATATCTGTATTTAATTTTTGCATAATGCTGTTAGAAAAGAGTGCATTTATCCCTGACTTAATAAGTTTAGGCAATAAGAACTATATTATACGCTGGATTCCATCACTTTTTAACAACAATGTTAAAATGATTTTTGAAATATTATTGGATTCAATACCTCAAAGTATTTTTAAATATAAAAATAAATCTTTAGAGAAAAAAGAAGATTTATTATTTTTAATATCTTTTATTATTTTTCACTTTATTAAAACAATAAATCCGTTGAATGATTATAACAATAATAAAATACTATCACTTTTTTTTAATCAAGAAGTATTTCATGCGAGTAAGTTTGAAGAGCAGGAATTGGCTAAAACTATTCATTTATGGTTACAAAGATTTTTTATTCACTCAAAAAACTGTTTTCCTGTAATAAAGATTCTTGAAGGTAAAACAGAAGATACATTTATATTTGATGTGCTTGTAAAAGAACAAAATGATTCATCAATGATTCCAATAAAATTAAAAACTTTTTTAGATAAGAATAATAATGATAAATTTGCATTATTAAAAGATTTGAGTTTGTTAGCTACATATTTACCAGTTGTAAATACAGTATTAAAAACCCTTGATGAAGCGGTAATAGATAGCAAATCTTTTGTAAATGTTTGGTTTGATTCATTAGCAGTTTTAAAAACTCTAAACATCGAAACCATTTTACCCAAAGAATTAAAAAAAGTGTTAATTCCTACTATAACATTATCATTTAGTCAAAAATCTGATTTACTAAATACAAACACAACATCATATCTTTCACTACCTGATATTTTAAGTTTTGAATGGACTATTGCAATTGGAGATATATTTTTATCTATAAATGAGTTTAAAAAATTGATAAACCAGTATTCTGGAATAATTAAGTTTAAAGATATTTATACTTATCTTGATCCAAAAGAAATTGAAAAAATAAAAAGGCAACTTGAGAAAGAACCCAATCTTAACTCTCTTGATTTATTAAAAATATATCTTGACCAAAAATATAATGATATTTCAATACAGATTGAGAATAATTTAAAATCTATTTTAAATAATCTTTTCAAACCAAAAGATATAAGAGTTCCATGCAAATTAAAAGCTAATTTAAGACATTATCAAGATGCTGGGTTTAGGTGGCTGCATCATAATTATTCTATTGGACTGGGTTCATTAATTGCTGATGATATGGGGCTTGGTAAGACTATTCAAGTAATTGCATTTATATTAAAACTAAAAGAAGATGGGGATTTGGATAATAAAAAGGTATTGGCTGTTGTGCCTGCAGGATTGATCACTAATTGGGAAAGGGAAATAAACAGATTTACGCTTGGCTTAGAAGTATCTATTTTTCACTCTCAAAAAAAAGAGATTGATAAGAATGCAGATATTACACTTACAACATATGCAATGATTCGAAATGAAGTTGAAATATTTAAGAAAACAAAATGGTTATGTTTAATAATAGATGAAGCACAAAATATTAAGAATCCAGACTCAGGACAAACAAAATCAATAAAGTCAATTCAAGCTGACTACAAGATTGCTATGACTGGAACACCTGTTGAAAATCGATTAATGGATTATTGGAGTATTCTTGATTATACTGTTAAGGGTCTTATGGGAACTCAAAAAGGATTTAAAGAAAAATATTCACTGCCAATTGAAAGATATAAAGATCAAAAAAAATTAAACTCTTTTAGATCAATAACAGCTCCATTTATATTAAGAAGATTAAAAACTGATAAAACAATTATTAAAGATTTGCCTGATAAGCTTGTATTTGATCAATATACTTCATTAACTAAAGAACAGATTGGATTATATCAAAGCCTTATAAATAACATAGAAAAATTATTAAATAATTCTGAAGGAATTGAAAGAAAAGGTATAATATTAAAACTTATTCTTGAATTAAAACAAATATGCAATCATCCAATTTTATATTTAAAAAAGGGTTTTCCAAAATTAAATCAATCAGGGAAATCACAAATATTAATTGAATTGATAGAAAAAATAATAGATAGAAACGAGAAGGTTTTGATATTTAGCCAATTTAAAGAAATGGGAAATATATTAGAACTAATTTTAAAAAAAAATATTGGAATTACACCATTATTTTTACATGGTGGATTAAATAGAAATAAACGTGATGATATTGTTGATGCTTTTCAAAATGAAAAGCAGGAAAAAGTAATGATTTTATCATTAAAAGCAGGTGGAACAGGATTAAATTTAACAGCAGCAAATAATGTAATACATTATGATCTTTGGTGGAATCCTGCAGTTGAAAATCAGGCAACTGATAGAGCTTTTCGTATTGGACAAAAAAAGAATGTTATTGTTTATAGAATAATTACAGGCAATACATTTGAAGAAAAAATAAATGACATGCTTTCTAATAAAAAGGAACTTGCTGATTTAACAGTAAATATTGGAGAAAAATGGATTACAGAAATGTCAAATAACGAACTTACAGAGCTATTAAAACTTAAAACGCAGTAATTAATAACTCTTAATACCATTAATAATATAATTATTTTATAAATAATTATATTAAAAAAAAGGAAGAAAATCTTTTGTAAAAAAATATTAAAACCAATAAAAAAGTGTCGCGCAAAATTACGAGGGTGTAAACTAAACTGTGTAAATAGCCAATAATAAATAAATGGAGAAATTATTATGGCTATTAAAAAAGAATTAATTAAAGAACTTTTAAAGGATTATAAAAATCCTAAAGACCTTCTTGGAAAAAATGGTTTATTAAAAGAATTAACAAAATCACTTGTTGAAACTGCTTTAGAATCAGAAATTACACAAAATCTTGGTTATGAAAAAAATGATCCGTCAGGATATAATTCAGGTAATTCAAGAAATGGGAAATCAAAAAAAACATTAAAAACAGATCATGGGAATATTGACATAGAAATTCCTCGTGATAGAAACAGTGATTTTGAACCTGAAATAATCAAAAAAAGGCAAACTAGATTTGATGGTTTTGATGATAAAATTATCTCAATGTATTCTCGAGGAATGACTACTCGAGATATTACTGCTCATTTAAAAGATATTTATCAAATAGATGTATCTGCTGATTTTATTTCAAAAGTAACAGATTCGGTGCATGAAAAAGTAAAAGAATGGCAAAATCGCCCGTTAGAAAAAATATATCCTATTATTTATTTAGATTGTCTAGTTGTGAAAGTCCGCGATGAAGGTAGAATCATAAATAAAAGCGTATTTATTGCCATTGGTATAACACTTGACGGTTTAAAGGATGTATTAGGACTCTGGATAGAAAAAAATGAAGGTGCAAAGTTCTGGTTATCTGTGATTACTGAATTAAAAAATAGAGGTGTTGAAGATATCTATCTAGCCTGTGTTGATGGATTAAAAGGATTTCCTGAAGCAATCAATTCAATTTATCCAAAAACAGAAGTTCAGCTCTGTATTGTTCACATGGTTAGAAACTCATTAAGATTTGTCTCATATAAAGTTAGAAAAGAAATTGCAAAAGATTTAAAACTTATTTATCAAGCGGTTAATGCTGAAATGGCTGAAAAAGCTTTAAATGATTTTTCAAAAAAATGGGATGATAAATATCCAATGATTAGCAGATCCTGGCGTTCAAATTGGGATAAAATAATTCCATTTTTGGCTTTTCCTGATGATATTCGTAGAGTTATATATACAACAAATGCAATCGAATCTTTAAATATGACAATAAGAAAAGTCATTAAAAATCGTGCAAGTTTTCCAAATGATGCTGCAGTATTTAAATTGTTGTATTTGTCTTTAGAAAGAATATCAAAAAAATGGACTATGCCTATAAAAGAATGGGGTTGTGCTTTAAACCAATTTGCGATATTATATAAAGAAAGGGTACCAGTATAAAAATGCTATTTACACATTTATTCTGACACCCTCTACCAGTGTGAAAAAAGCTATTTACACAAAAAATCTGACAGGCTCTTTTTTGTAGAACTTATATAAGTTCTAGCTCCATCAATTGCAACACTTTTTATTC
>CAZYID010000251.1:0-4185 GCA_964646595.1 uncultured Spirochaetales bacterium
TTTAATATTTGAATATCAATATATATTATATTGTAAACTAAGTAAAATTATTTTTTAATAATATATAAAAATATTATTAAAATAATCATATTTAATACATTTTTGTAGAAAAATTAAAAAATTTACTAAACTCTTCATAAAAGAAGTTTGCATTATATTAAAAAAAATTGTATAAATAACACCCTTATAATTTATAATTTTTTTAATACATAGGAGAAAATACAATGGCTAACAAATATGTCTATTTCTTTGGCAATAATAAAGCTGAAGGAAAAAAAGAGATGAAAAATGAACTCGGTGGAAAAGGCGCAAACCTGGCCGAAATGACTAATTTAGGTGTACCGGTTCCTCCAGGGTTCACGCTATCAGCAAACGTTTGTGATGCATACTATAAAAATAACAGACAATATCCAGCTGGTTTAGAAAAAGAAGTTGATGAAAATCTAAAAAAAGTAGAAGACGCAACAGGTATGAAGTTTGGTGATCCTGATAATCCTTTACTTTTTTCAGTAAGAAGCGGTGCAGCAGTAAGTATGCCTGGTATGATGGACACAGTACTAAATTTAGGAACAAACGAAAAAGTTGTAGAAGGTCTTGCTAAAAAAACTAACAATCCTAGATTTGCTTGGGATGCTTATAGAAGATTTATACAGATGTTCAGTTCTGTTGCAATGGGATTAGAGCATCATGATTTTGAGCATATTTTAGATGCAGCAAAAAAGAAAAAAGGTGTTGCAAATGATACTGAACTTGATACTGATGATTTAAAAAATCTAGTTGCAGATTATAAAAAAATGTATAAAGAAAAAAAAGGCACTGATTTCCCGGAAGATCCAAAAGAACAATTATGGGGATCTATTAATGCTGTATTTGGTTCATGGATGAATGACAGAGCAATTGCTTATCGTCAAATTAATGACATAAAAGGACTATTAGGAACAGCTGTTAATGTTCAAACAATGGTATTTGGTAACATGGGTGAATCATCTGCAACAGGTGTATGTTTCACAAGAAATCCTTCTACAGGTGACAATCACTATTATGGAGAATTCTTAATAAATGCACAGGGTGAAGATGTTGTTGCAGGTATCAGAACTCCTCAAAAAATGAGTTTATGGGAATCCCAGGAATGGGCAAAAACAAATAATGTTTCAGAAGATGAAAGAAAAACCGATTTCCCGTCTCTGGAAGAAAAATCACCTGAATGTTATAAACAATTATGTGCTTTAAGAGATAAATTAGAAAGTCATTATAAAGATATGCAGGATATGGAGTTTACTATTCAAGAAGGTAAACTTTATATGCTTCAAACTAGAAATGGTAAACGAACAGGTGCTGCAGCTATTAAAATTGCAGTAGATATGGTAGAAGAAGGTCTTATTGATAAAAAAATGGCTATACAAAGAGTTGAACCAATGCAGTTAGATCAACTTCTACATCCTACATTCAAAGCCGGGCAAACAAGAACAGTTTTAGCAAAAGGTTTAAATGCTTCTCCTGGAGCATCAGTAGGTAAAGCAGTATTTACAGCAAAAGAAGCTGAAGAAATGACAGAAAACGGAGATAAAGTTATCTTAGTTAGAATCGAAACTTCTCCTGAAGATATCAAAGGAATGAATGCTGCTGTTGGTATTCTTACAGCAAGAGGTGGCGCAACAAGCCATGCTGCTGTTGTTGCAAGACAAATGGGTAAACCATGTGTTGCAGGATGTGGTACTTTACAAATTGATTATAAAGAAAAACTATTAAAAACAAAAGACGGTATAACAATAAAACAAGGCGAATGGTTTTCAATAGACGGGACAACCGGTGAAGTAATAAAAGAAAAATTAGAAACAGAAGAAGCAACACTTTCAGGTATTTTTGCAACATTTATGAGCTGGGTTGATGAAATAATTAAAATGAAAGTAAGAGCAAATGCAGATAAACCATCAGAAGCTAAATTAGCAAGATCACTTGGTGCAGTTGGAATCGGATTAACCAGAACAGAACATATGTTTTTTGAAGAAGATAGAATTTTATCTGTAAGAAAAATGATAATTGCAGATAAAGAAGAAGACAGAAGAAAAGCATTAGCAGAAATTGAACCAATGCAAAAAGGTGACTTTGTCGGTATTTTTAAAGAAATGGAAGGCTGCCCTGTAATTATAAGATTACTTGATCCGCCATTACATGAATTCTTACCGCATGAAGATAAAGAACAAAATGATTTAGCAAAAGCTCTTAATGTAGATCTTAAAGTTATCAAACAAAAAATAGCAGAATTACATGAATTTAATCCAATGCTTGGATTTAGAGGTTGCCGTTTATCTATTGTATATCCTGAAATATCTGAAATGCAGATAAGCGCAATTGTTGATGCTGCAATCGAAGTTAAAAAACAGGGAGTTAATGTAATTCCGGAAATTATGATACCACTTGCTGGTAAGGCTGAAGAGCTTGAAATTCTTATAAACCAGGCTAAAAAAATAATAGCCGAAAAAATTAAAGCTTCCGGTGTAGATGTTAAAGTATTACTCGGTACAATGATAGAAGTTCCAAGAGCTGCTTTAACTTCAGATGAAGTTGCAAAATCAGCAGATTTCTTTTCATTCGGAACAAATGACTTAACTCAGATGACTTGCGGTTTTTCAAGAGATGATTCTGGAAAATTCCTGAAAGAATATGTTGATAAAGGCATTTATGAAAAAGATCCATTCCAGGTACTAGACCAGGAAGGTGTTGGTAAACTAGTTGAAATGTCAATAAAGCTTGGAAGAAGTGTTAAGAAAGATCTTGAAATCGGTATCTGTGGAGAGCATGGCGGAGAGCCTAATACAGTTAAATTCTGTGCTAAAATTGGAATGAATTATGTTTCTTGTTCACCTTTTAGAGTTCCAATAGCTAAACTTGCAAGTGCTCAATACGAGTTAGAAAAATAGAATTTTTCACTTTTTTAAATAAATATAACTATATTATCGGTAAAGTTAAACTTTACCGATAATATAAATAAATTAAAAAAAATAATTCTTTTATTTTTTTTATTAAAATTATTTACATAAGATAAAAAATTCTTTATAATTTGAGTAATAATATCATGAGGTAAAACATGGCACAGGACGTAGTAGTAATAAAAGATTCTCTAAGAATTCAAATGGAAAAAGATGCTAGTGATTCATCAATGATAATTTTGAATCTCAAAGGATTTTTAGACACTTATAATTCAGCAGATTTTCAAAGAGAAGTAAATAAATTAATTGAATCCGGTTATAATAAAATCCTTTTTAATTGTAACGAATTAAATTATGTATCCTCAACAGGTATTGGTGCATTTACTTCTTTTTTAAAAACATTAAAACAAAAAGAAGGTAATCTTGTACTTTCTTTCCTTCAACCAAAAGTGTTTGAAGTATTTCAATTACTTGGATTTTCTAAATTTTTTAATATTACAAATAATGTAGAAGAGGCAAAAAGTGTATTCTCCGGAAAAAAGCCTGCTGAAACTACAATTAACTTTCCAAAAGTATTCAAATGCCCAATTTGCAAAAAGAGTTTAAAAGCTGCAAAATCAGGCAGATTTAGATGTTCAGAATGTAAAACTATCTTAAATGTAGATGAAGATGGACACGTATACTTAGGTTAAAAATAATAAGTTTTTTTTATTATGCAATTTCAATTTCATATTTAATTGGTCCCACTTTTTTAAGCATTGCCGCAACACCGCAATAATTCTCTAAACTCAGCTCTATAGCTCTTTTTGCATTTTCGTGAGTAATGCCTTTTCCCTTAAAATAATATTTTACTAAAAAATCTTTAAATACTGAAGGATGCCCGTCTGTTAACCCTGCATCAACTTCAACATAAAAATCTTCAAATTCTACTTTCATTTTTCTCAATATGCTTATTACATCCATTGCAGTACACCCGGCTAATGCTGTAAGTACCAAGCCTTTTGGTTTTGATCCCTTTTTTTTACCTCCAAATTGTTCATCAGCATCAAGATTAATATCAAATTCATCCAAACTTCCAATAAAATGCATACCTTCTTTTAATGTAACTTTACTGTTCATTTTATACTCCTCTATAACTTAATCCTTATCGGTAGGACAGTCATATTACAATTAATTATGTAATATTTAATATTATAATTAAATAAATATTTTACAAGGATAAAGAAACTTAAAACCTAATTACAATTATTTTCCT
>CAZYID010000252.1:0-4169 GCA_964646595.1 uncultured Spirochaetales bacterium
AATGTCTGATTATTTTGAGAACGATTTAAAGCTTCTTTAACAAGCGCATCTGTGCTTTCTTTTATAGTAGGCAAATGCTGTAAATCATTGAAGATTGGTCTTTTATTATTTTTTTGATCGGTTTTTTTATTTATTTTAATATGTTTTTTAATAAGATCCATGCTAAGGATTCCTCCGCGATGCTGGCTTACTGTATCAAAGATTATTGATCTGAATTCTCTAATATTTCCTGGGAAATTATACATTTTTAATAATTCAATTATTTCTTTCGGATATGACGGTGTTTTTTTTTCAAATTTCATTGCAGCTTCATTTATGTAAAAATCCAATAATTCATTTATATCCTCAATCCTATCTCTTAAAGGCGGAATATTAATTTTATGAGTAGATAAACGGTAATAAAAATCTTTTCTAAAAGTGCCGTCTAGCTGAAGTTCATCTAAATTTTTATTTGTAGCAGCTATTATCCTAACATTAGAATAATTTGGAATATTTGCTCCAAGAGGATAATATTCTTTTTCCTGAAGTAATCGTAATAATTTTACTTGAGATGTCTGAGTAAGATCTCCTATTTCATCTAAAAAAAGAGTACCGTTATTTGCCTTGTCAATAAGTCCTTTTTTATCAGAATCCGCCCCGGTAAAAGCTCCTTTTTTATGTCCAAAAAGCGTATCAGAGAATGTCGCTTCATCAAGTCCTGCAATATTTACTGAAACCATTTCGCCTTGAACTTTGCTGCTCATATGAATGACCTCTGCAAAAAGTTCTTTACCTACACCTGATTCACCCTGTATCAATACAGGTTCGGTGCTGCAGGAAATTGCTTCAATATAACTAAACATTGACAGCATTTCTTTATTTTTTGTAATTATTTTTTTAAAGATTTCAGGATTTTCCAGCTTGTTTGTTAAAAATTTTTTATTTAGCTTTGCATTCTCCTGAATTAAAAGATTATTTTTAATCGCATTTTTAATCGAAGTAAGCAATCTGTTGCTATCAACAGGTTTAGTTATATAATCGTATGCGCCTTTTTTAATGCATTCTACAGCCATATCGGTATCATTAATACCTGTTACAACTATAACGGATATTTCAGGAAATTGTTCCTTAATTTTAGGCAGTAACTGATCGCCTGATAAATATGGCATATTTAGATCAAGTAAGATGGTTGATATCTTTTCGTTTTTTAATATATCCAGACATTTTCTGCTATCCAGACTGCTTTTAATATTATTGATATGATTAAATATTAAATTTGATTTAACAGCTTCAATTGATTTTGCATCATCATCAATAATAAGGATTGGTTCTTGTGGATATAAATTGTTTTGTGTCATTTTACCTCCTACTAAATTGGTAATGTTATTATTACTTTTGTTCCTTCATTTTTTTTTGAGAAAAAATTTATATTTCCTTTGTGTTCTGTTATTATATTTTTAGTAATATATAGTCCAAGTCCTGTCCCGCCTTTTTCTAATCGTGTAGTAAAAAAAGGATCAGTAATGAATTCCAGATTTTTGCTGTTTATACCGGCCCCCTGATCTTCTACACTGATTTCTATAACTTTTTTTTCTTCCAGAAATCTTGTTGTTACTTTGATCTCTTTACTTTTTGAGTCAAGCGCATTACAGGCATTTTGTATAAGGTTTACGAATACCTGCTCGAGTTTATGATAAATACCATTTAAGAGCGGTATTTTATTATCAAAATTAGTAATAAAATTTGAGGTGCTCTTTTTTATTAGACCCTGCAGCAACTCAATGCTCGAGCTTATTATATCATTTATATTTATCTGTTGTGGTTTTTCATTTAATCCATGATTTTTCGAAAAATTTTTAAAATCATCTGCAAATTGTGATATTCGTTTTGTTCCCTCATTTATACCGGTAAAAATTTTTTTTATAATTTCATTATATTCTAAATAATTATAACCGCCAATAAGGAAATCACCGTTTTTTTTATAATAATTATCCAATATTGGCGCTAATGCTTTTAGAATATTTTCTGCTAAATTTGAATAATTTACTATAACATTATTTGGTCCATTTATTTCATGAGAAACACTTGCCGCTAAAACACCAAGAGAAATAAGTTTGTCTGCATGAAAAAGCTTTGACTGTAAATTATTATAATATTTATTTTTTATTTTAGATAAATAAATATTTACAAAACTAAAAGATAAAACAAATAATAAAATTATTCTAAAAACATTTATATAAATAAGCAGAAATGTAATTAAATAAAAATAAGAAAATATAAAAATTAAAAATATCAATATTGAAAATACAGAAAAATCAATTCTACGAAATGAGAAAGTTGACAGAAAAATTAAAACAATGAATAAAAAATCAAGTATAAAATTTGTCCAGAATGATATCATTCTTGGTATTTTACCGGTTAAGATAGAATTAACAATATTTGTATGCAGTCCTGATAAAGGATAATATGGTTCCAACGGAATTGGACCTGTATCATTTATAAGTCCCAGGGTAGTATTATCAGAAATAATAATAAAATTGTCTTGTATTTCGGTTTTAAGCTGTGTTAAAAGTTTATCATTATTTTTAATATTAATTATTTTGCCAAAAGAATAATGAGAGAATGAGTCATTCCACTGACCAACAAAGTTAATTATCATTCTGCCGTGTTCATCAATCGGTATATTTATATCTTTTTTAATATTTCCGGGGAATTTTGCATCAGGTAAAATGATTTTATTATTAAAATAAATTTCAATTTTATTTGTATCGATTTCTAAATAATCACATAAGGCCTGGAAAACAAGACTGGGAATAAATCCATCATTATATGAATATATTAACGGGTAACGTCGATAAATTCCATCCTTTTCCGGCATGCTGTTTTTATGCCCAACTCCTTTTGAGTTTTCTGCTAGATCGCTAAAAGTTGAAATAAAATCAAAGGTTTTATAAGGACTGCCTTTTTTTTTTATTTTTGGGTAAATTAAATTTTTTAATAATAATTTTTTTTCTCTGTCATTTTTTGTAATCCTAAAGATGTTTTTTGTATCAATAAGTACAACAGGATAAAAAATAGAACCAAACTCTTTAGATGAGTTTATAAGCGGCAGATCATTAGCAGCTGTGGTTACTTCAGGAAAAATAATATCTACTGCAATTGTTTTAACTTTAACTTTATGCAACACATCTATCAATGTTGCAAAAACAGTTCTATTCCAGATTGAAATATTGTTTTCTGCAGCTGTTTCATCATTAAGATCAATATGAGTGATATATGGTGATATTTTATCTTTTCCCCATATTTTATATTTAATAATATCAAAACGATCAATAATTTGAAAATTTGCCAGTTCAAAAAAATCAGAAAAAGCAAATGTAGAAAAATATGTAAAACAAAGAATAAGTATTAAAAATAGAGATATAATATAATAATATTTTTTTTTAATATTTAACTTTAAATACTCTTGCATAAAAATCTTTTGCGTTTACCTGTTCGTAATAACCCTTTATTGTTTTTGATCTTGTACCACCTGCAGTAGAAATTGGTTTAATAGAATAAGTTAAAAATTCGCTATTTTCTTTTATTTTTAATTTTATTGTTTGAATTATCTGATTTTTAATATCAAGAGGATTATCTGAAATATTTTTATTCTGATAATTTAAATATTTTTTAATCAATAAATCCAGTTCTTTTATTTGTTTGTTACTAGCTAAAAGATATACAATATCAGCTTCTTTTGGATTTTGTAAAGAAAATATTAACCACTCGTCACTTTCAGGAATGTAAACCTCAGAATTAAATCCCCATTGATTTTTATCGGATATAATTGTTTCAGGAAAGAGTATTGTTAGATCCCCTTCTGCAGAAAAATACAACAGATATAAATATGTATTTTTATTTGGGTGAAGATAAAATTTAAAATAATCATTCTTTTTAAGCTTAATATCATCGTTTAAGTCAAGAAATTTAATAATTCCTCTTTCGTCTCGATGTAATATTCCCCATAAAAATTGTATATTTGACTCATATTCTTTTGAGAATAGATTTAAAGTGAAAAATAAAATTAAGATTAATATAGACAACTGTTTCATTTTTTATTTCTTATAATAAAGTAATATCTGAATCATATGAAAATAAAACATTTTTGTCAAATTATATAAATTATATGCAGTTTGTAATATAAGGAC
>CAZYID010000253.1:0-4161 GCA_964646595.1 uncultured Spirochaetales bacterium
ATAAATTGATATTATATTTTTTTATGCATTTTTTTTGTATATATTTAGTTATAAAAAATTCAGCGCTTAGAAACTTTATTTTTATCAAAAGGGGAAAAAATGATTAAATGTAAAATAACAGTTTTAAAAACTAGTTTTAATAAAGAATTAGTAGAAAAATATGTAGAAAAAGAAAGAAAAAAAACACTTGGTCCATGTGAAGTATTTAAAGAAGGTCAAGAATTTATAGTAAATCCATGGATTGGACTTCCAAGTAATTTTTGCCCTTGGGCATGGGATGATATATATAAATGTCTTGTTGGATTTGCTGCTGAAGGAAATTTTGGTTTTTGGACTGAAAATAAAAATGTTATAATTGCATGTTGTACAGATGCAACAAGACCTGTATACTTTAAAATAGAAAAAATAAAGGAATAATTTTTATTAAAGCGCGCTGAATTTCTGATAACTGCTGGTTTGGGCAGTAAATCGTTAAATTATTAAAAAAATTTTGTTAAGATATAGCCTTTTATTTTTTTAAAGAACACATAGCGCATTTATGATTATCACATTTCTTGCATACAAAAAATATAACTTCAAAAAATGAAACTAACATTAAAGACCAAAAAATTATTAATAAGATGATATTTTTGAATAACCAATATTGTGACAGACCAATCAAGAACAATAACGGCAGCATTGTACCAAAATAGTCAAATAAGCTATATTTACTATTTTTTCTTAAAGGTAGAATTCTTGTTAATTGCCCAAGAAAATAATGCCCGCAATTATTTAACCTGCAGGAACATTTAGTACAATAAAAATATGAAATTAAGATAAAAGAAAATGGAATAAATGCAAAATAAATAATTCCTAATATCAGGTTGTTTATAATTATTGAATATCCTCCAATCAAAAGTGAAATTAATACAAATAATATTGATTTAATACCCCAAAAATTAACTTTCATTTTATACTCCTATTTTTTAAGCATTTCTAATTAATGGATTTTTACAAAAAAAATTATAAAAAATATTATCCTCTTTTAACTATTAATATTACATTTAAATTTTTGTAAAGTATAACCCATTAACTGACCTATGATCCATGCGTAGAAATATCCTAGAGTAAGATACCAGTGTGAAATAAAAAAACTAACACCATATCTCTGAATAATTATACCTGTTACAAAGTTTAATATTATTAAAGGTACAGATGCATAAAATGCCAACCAAATTCCTGTTTTTATGTAATTTTTATTAAATAAAATTATTATACAAAATGCTACAAATGGGACAATGCCGAAAATTGTAACTAAAGTTAATAAAGTCTGTTCTGCAAAACTCCATTGTTGAAAATAATCAGATGGAATTCCTAGTAAATAAAATGAAAACCATGCAGTAATAGTTATGGTTGCAATAATGCAATGATTTTTAAGTTTCATGTTTTTCCCTCGCTTAATTAATTTCATTAAAATAGTTATAAAAATGTTTGTAAAATCCTTTTGTTTTTTCATTTACAAAGTTACTGTTTATTGATGAATCATTAATTATTCTTTTTATATTATAGCCGTTCTTTAATACAGTAAAACGTAAAACTCTCGCTTTAATTGCATTTGTCGGGCAATCGTAAATACATCTCATGCACCATATACATCGCCATTTAAATTTTATTTTATTATTATTTCTATTTCTATAAATATTGTACGTTGGACATTGATTTATACATTTATTACAATTACTGCATTCTTTACCAGCTTTTAAAAAGCGTCCAAAAAACTTTGCTCCAAAATATTCTTCAAAAAAATTTACAGTTACAGAAAAAATTCTTAATAAACTGCCTGCTTTTATTATTCTTTTTTCGCCGTTTAATATTTCTGTTGAATATTTTCCAATTCTTTTAATCGCTTCTTTATAAAGCTGCTTTACAAAAGTATCTTCATAACCGAAAAGCCAATTAGATGGCATGCATGTTAAACTTTCATGTATAACGTTATATCCCTTTTTTTCTATTTTTTTTATTATTGCCTTTGACGCACCATTATTTATTAAAATAAAATCTGCTGCTGTTTTAAAAATGAAAACTTTTTTATCTTTGCTGTATGGTATCATTTTTACAAAATCTTTTATTATTTTTGGAGCATTCATTGCATATACTGGATGTCCAATCCCGATTAAATCAAAATTTTCGATTTTTAATTTTATAATTTTTTTTGTTATTTCCTCGATTTTAATTAATGTGACATGATGATTATTTTTTTTAAAATTATCACCGAATAACTCTGCGCAAATTTTTGTGTTTCCTGTTCCGGAAAAATAAAATATTCCTATATTCATATTTTTTCTCCAGATTTACTCAAGATTTTTTAACAAATAAAAAACCGAACATGTCTAAGTATTCCTTATAACTATTACCATATCGTAATAATAAATCTTTCTCTTCATATACACAAAGAAGAATCCATACAGGAATCCAAATCAATGAAAATAATAATAAAAAAGGAGAATTTAATACAAATGCAGTTGCAAACCAGATGAATAATTCTCCAAAAGCTTGCGGATGCTTCATTTTTGTATAAATACCTTTATACAATGTCTGATCCTTTTGAGGTGAAACAGCTTCCATACCTGCATCAATTAAACCTACAATCATTAATATAGTCATTGGAATACCTATTAATAATCCAATTATTATTGAAACAACATGAGACCATGGAAAATATTGAGGAAAATTAATCTGTAATGGGAAATGATAATAAACAAAATAACCGGCATAGGCGATGAACATAAAAATCATTGAAATTGTTCTATATAGGCCACATACTTTATAAGCTCTCTCACCTATCTTTAATGATAATTTTTTAGGTTGAACACTTTTTACATAAAAGAATAAAAATAACAATCCTGATACAATCATTGCTATAATGTTAATAAATACAAACATTTCTTCACCTCCAAAATTAGATATATTTTAATAGAATAATAAAAAAAAAAAATGAAAAAATAAATTGGGATTATTACGTAAAACATGAAATTTTGATAAGTAAAATTACTTAGTTTTAGAATTTATCAAGTTTATTAATTCTATCCGGTTTGAAATATTGCATTTTTTATATATATTATAAATATGTCTTTCAACAGTCCTGGTAGATAGTTTTAATTCCCAGGCTATTTCTTTATTATTTAAGCCTTTTTGCACTTTTAATAAAATATTCTTTTCACTATGACTTATTTTATATTGTTCTATTAATGAATTGAACATTACATCTCTGTTTTGATTTATGATTCCTTTTGAATGTAATATTTTTGGTAATGTTAAAATTAAATTAATTACATTTAATAAAAGACAAAAAAAAGCAAATGTTATTGCACCCATTGGTATATATGTATCGTGCATCATATTGTCTTTACGAATTAAAAATTCCACAATTTCAACCGGCGCTAAAATTAAAGATAATAGAATTAAGTAAACTAAAATATTTTGATTTTTATTATGAATAAGATTTTTAAGTTTTATTAATGATAATAAGAGTAAAACTATTATTGATAAATCAATTAATATTAAAAAGTAATTAATAAAGATTTTATTTTCAATTACTACAATGAATGTAGAAAAAAACAGATAACAAAACATTATAGCGTATATTACAGTTCTAATTTTATTTGTTATTGTTATTTCTTTAATTGCAAAGCCTAAAAATAAAGATGATCCCAGCATATATGAAAAAATATAAATAAACATAATAAGCAAAATTCTATCTAAAACAGCTGTTACTTTATAGGTATAAAGAAAAATAAAATAAAAAGTTGTATATACTGTGATTATCAATAAAAATACTAATAAAAGATGTATAAAATATTTTAACCAGGTTTCTTTTTTATAAAAATATAATAAAATTGATGAAAATATTGAAAGTACAGAAATAAGAAGAGTCACTATATATAATAAAAAGATAATATCTTTCATAATTATACTTTATAATACTATAAATATTGCAAATTAATAAGAGGCAAAGAGAATAAATAAGATTATTTAGATCTATGAAGAAGACAAAACAGCATCCAATTCTTCATTCACATCATTACCTTAATCAACAATTAACATACATATATACCTGCATTTACAGCTCTGTCCTTCCCTAACCTTCTTCTAACACATCCCGGCTGAAAAACTTTCCAATTC
>CAZYID010000254.1:0-4143 GCA_964646595.1 uncultured Spirochaetales bacterium
CCAATAATGGAATGGACAGGCAAGAAATATTTACCAACGATTTTTTACTGGACAAAAATAGGTATTACATTTCCAAAAGAACTCAAAGTGGAAAAAAATAAAATCGAACGCTTATTTGAAATAGCTGAAGAAAAAAATATTGATATAGAAAACCTGAAAGACAGTGTTCCTGAAAGTGTGCCTTACAGAGATTTTTCGGATGTAAAGAATTTATTTAATGATTTAGATTTTATTTATAATGATATTGCGGAACATAATGACTGCATTGTAGTGAAGTTTTATAAATCAGGTATAGTAAATCTTAACATTAAAAATAAAACAAAAATAAAAGAAGAAAAAGACTGGGTAATAAAAACAGAAAATTTATTTAAAAAATACAAAGGTTCAAATCAATTTGCAGTTAATTCTTTAAATTTAAGCATAAAAAAAGGAACTATATTTGGATTGTTAGGTCCAAATGGAGCAGGCAAGACAACAACTTTATCAATTTTATGCGGATTAATAAATCCTACTTCCGGTAAAATATCTTTTTCTGAAAAGATTAAATCAACAAATTTAAAAACTAATATCGGTTATGTGCCGCAGGAATTAGCTTTATATCCAAGATTAACAGGAAAAGAGAATCTTGAGTTTTTTGGAAGATTGTACAATTTAAGAGGAAAAAAATTAAATAATAAAATCAATGAACTATTGTCAGTTATTGGTTTGGAAGATAAAGCAAATCAGTTCGTAAAAAAGTATTCTACAGGGATGAAAAGGAGACTTAACCTTGCAGTGGGATTAATAAATGACCCGAAGATAATTTTAATGGATGAGCCGACTGTTGGGATTGATCCGCAGTCAAGAAATCATATATTTGAATTAGTACAAGGATTAAGAAAAAAAGGTGTAACAATACTTTATACAACCCATTATATGGAGGAAGCTGACAAACTATGTGATAATGTTGCAATAATGGATAATGGTAAAATATTAATACAGGGAAACCCGAAGGATCTTGTTAAAAAACATGGAAGAGGCCAGTTGATGTTTAAAATAGAATCAAAAATTATAAATTCTTTTATATCTAATCTCAATAAGAATAAATCTATTTATGATGTTAATGTGAATAAAAATAGATTGATAATAGACTCAGTTAATTCTGAGGATAATTTGAAGATAATAGAAGAAGTGAATAGTGTTTCAAAAAAACAAAAAGTTAAACTTTCTTTAATAAATGTTGTAACTCCAAATTTAGAAAGTTTGTTTTTGGATTTGACAGGTAAAAAATTAAGAGACAGTTTAGAAGATGAGATTAATGAAAGGGATAATTATTAATGCTAGCTATATTTTCAATTATTAATAAAGAAATTAAATTACTTTTAAGAGATCCGGGCGGGCTTATCATGCTTTTTGTTTTACCTGCATGTTTTATCTTTGTGCTTTCTCTTGCATTACAGGGTACTTTTTTAACAGCTAATAAAAAGGAAAAACTGGAAATTGTAGTAGTCAATAATGATAAAGGGAAGTTTGGAAAAGAGATTGTTAAAGGATTAGGCGGAACAGGCTATTTTCAACTAATCGAAAAAATAGATAATGAACAGTTAACATTAGATACAGCAAAAAAGCTTCTTGAAAAAGGCAAATATAAAATAGTGATAAATATTCCAGAGGATGCATCAGATGCTATTGATTTTAAAAAAAATTCAAAGATAGTTGTTTTAGTTGATCCTGTATTATCAAGTGATTTTGCAACTCATATTACAAATAGCATTCAAAATTTTATATATATCTCAATATTACGAAATATTACAACTATCAGTAATAATGTTTTTAATGAAATTAAAGAAAAGAGAACCGTTGAAATTAAAAAACAAATTATTCAGACAAAAAATAAAAGAGAAGAAATTATCGAACAATCAGAAGATATTAAAAAAACAGAACTTGATCAAGACATTAAATTAATAATTGAAAATCTTTATAATGACAATATTACCGAATTAGATCAAAAAATAAATGAATTAACTAAACAGTTGAATAAAAGTGATAATAGCAGTATTTCAGCTGATAATCTTGGATATACAAAATTATTAAAAGAAAACATAGGACTTACTATTAATCTTGTTTATTACACACATGAAAAAGAAACAAAAGATTTCCCAAATTCTGTACAGCAAAATGTACCAGGCTGGACAATATTTGCTTTATTCTGGATTGTTCAAATAATAACTTTAAATATTATGATTGAAAGACAAAGCGGCGCTTTCAAAAGAATGTTGGTTTCTCCAATTTCTTCATTTCATTATATTGTTGGCAAATCTATTCCTTATTTTATTATTAATATAATACAAGCAGTATTTATGTTTAGCATTGGTGTTTTTATTCTACCTTTATTTGGCTGTCCCCCATTAGTTATTAAAAATATATTAGGAATGTTATTAATTACTTTTGGAATATCATTAACAGCAATAAGTTTGAGTTTCTTTCTATCTTCAATTTCTAAGACTGTTTCATTAACAGCATCATTATCCGGGGCTATATTGATATTAATGACTGTTTTTGGAGGAATAATGGTTCCAAAATTTATAATGCCAAAATTTATGCAGAATATTAGCATGTTTGTTCCTCATGGTTGGGCATTGGATGGTTATCAAAAAATACTTGTTAAAGATTATACATTAATTCAAATTTTACCAAATTTTGGAGTTCTTGTTTTATTTTCATTGTTTTTTTCATTTATTTCATTGTTTTATTTTAGTAAATTAATAAGGAAACAAAAATAAATTTTTTTAAAGATAATTAATGAAAATTCTTTTTTTATTATTACAAGATTTTAAATATTTCATTTTAATAATGCTATTAATACTTTTAATAGTTATCTTCTGGATTCCATTAAAAATTTTAAGTGTTTTTTTTAAAGATAAAATTACAAAAAAATTTATAAAATTGTTTTTCAGGTTTGACTAGATATGGATTTCTTTATTCACATGCCTTTATTTTTTAAGATTCAAACTATTTTATGGTTAGGATATTTAGTCTCTCTTATTCCATTGTTTTTTATTTATCGTTTCTGGTTTTTTTTAAGGGACCCAAAAAGGAATATCCCTCAGGGAAATAATATTGTTGCTCCTGCAGACGGTGTTGTTATATATATTAAAGAAATTATAAATAATAAAGAAGTGCCAATAACAATTAAAAAGGGGAAGAAAATATTTATAAATGAATTAATGGATGATTCGGAAAATAAATATAATCTTGTTATTGGTATTTTTATGACACC
Organism: uncultured Spirochaetales bacterium; assembly: GCA_964646595.1. Taxonomy (GTDB): domain Bacteria; phylum Spirochaetota; class GWE2-31-10; order GWE2-31-10; family JAFGQB01; genus CAZYID01. The sequence continues at coordinate 3,260 of CAZYID010000254.1, forward strand.
TTTTAGTGTTCATTATAATAGAATCCCCTTTACGGGAAAAGTTATAAAAAATTTTCATAGAAGTACAAAAGGGAATAAAACAATGCTAAAGGCATTTTTAAATTTAATATTTAATATAAAACCTTTTACAGAAAATTCTGATTATATTTTAGAAAATGAAAGAAATACAATCTCCTTAAGAGCGGAAAAAATTGATGGTGCAGTTGTCCAGATAGCAAGCACATGGATTGACAATATAAAAAACTTGCCAATTAAAATTGGTCAATATGTTGATAAAGGATATAAATTTGGAATGATTAGAATGGGCTCCCAGTGTGACCTTTATTTAAATATAAAATCAAATTTTAAAATCCTTGTTAAAGAAAGAAGTTATGTAAAAGCCGGCAGTTCTGTTTTGATTGAAGTAGAATAATAAAATATTAATTTATATTCCTTATTTTAACTTATTATTGCAAATTATTAATACTATCAATTCTTTAAAATTACATCGTTTTATTAGCTTGTAGAGTATTTTGCATCTTAAATATAGATTATTTGAAAAAATTTTAACTTTTTCTTTATTTTATCTTAACTTTATTTTTGTTTTTTCTCTTTTTTGTTCTTGACATTACAAATATTTTTATTTATTGTGTTAAATAGAAATATTAGGAGGATAGGATGGTATCATATATATTGATAAGCCTCTTATCCATCCTCCTTGGCGGAGCTGCAGGTTTCTTTGTTAGGATTTTAACAGCAAAGAATAGATTAAATTCTGCAGAAAATAGAGCTGAGCTAATTTTACGGGAAGCAAAGCTAGAAGCAGAATCAAAAAAGAAAGAGTTGCTTCTTGAAGCAAAAACTTTTTTGATTCAAGAAAGAGAAAATTTTGAAAAACAAACAAA
>CAZYID010000255.1:0-4124 GCA_964646595.1 uncultured Spirochaetales bacterium
AAGAGGAATCAGCACATTTTTTCTAATATTAAATGATTTAAAAATAATTAAGGAGATAATATGAAAATAATTAAAATGAGTGATCTTTGGAATATGATAAAGAATGTTTGGAATATAACAAGGAATGTTATGACTGTTTTATCAATTATGGTGTTTGTATTGATAATTGTGTTTTTTGGAATAATTTTGACTCATAGATTATCAATAAATATTGAACAGAACTGCTTAGCAACAACCAGTGAAAGTATTTTTCTTAAATTGCCTGTAACATTTAATCTAAATAATATAACTTTTGAGGGTGATGCCGGTGCAACTATGCCAAAAGATACCATTCTGCCGGTAAGAATTAAGATGATTATTCCTCTGGATATATTAAATATTTGGGATTTAAAAGAATCGGTTTCAATAAGCTTAAAACAAAAAAAAGAAGCAGTTAAAATATCTAAATTTGAGGATAATGCACAGTAAAAAGAGGAATAAGCGCATTTTATTCCAATAATAAATGATGTATAAATAAAATATAAGGATATTATGATTAAAAACGAAACAGCATATCAGAGAAGAATGGGAAAAGCAAAAATAAGCATCAGGGAAAATGAAGTAAAAATATGCTAACCTGACCTGAAAAGATGTAAATTTTTTTTGAGGTATAACCAGTGGATTTTAATATATAATATATAAGGAAGAATTCAGATGAAAAATATCTTTATACCGAGTTTGCTGGTTTTTACTATGTTTTGTTTTTAATTTTTTACTTCAGTAAAATTAGTAAATTAAAATCGGAATCTAATATGTATATAAGAAATGATTATATGGAGAAACTTAAAAACCAGATTGATGAATGGGATCTAGAGCTGGAGAAATTAGAAAATACTAAACTGCAAAAATTAAATGGAGATGTCAAAGCTAATGCTGATAAACAAATCTCATTAATCCGCAGTCAACGTGATGAATTGAAAATGAATATTGCAAAGATACAAAATTCAACAGACAATGACTGGGAAGAGTTGAAAAAAAGAGCAGAGGATGTTAAAGAAAAAATCAGCAGGACATTTTCTGAAGCTCGATCAGAGTTAAAATAAAATAGAAAGTAATATGTTGAATCTACTTTTAATTATTGGTTTGATTCTATTTGTGTTATGAGTGCTGGGTTTTATTACTTCTTTTACGCTTGGAGGCGCAATTCATATCTTACTTGTAATAGGTATTATTTTTATTTTTATTTGAATTATTATGCATTTAATGCGCCGTAGAAGATAAAAGGATTCACATTAGGACAATAATTATTAAATGAGATCACAATTGAAAATAAAGAATAAAAAGTTTTTAATAAAAAATAAACAAAGTATTATTCCGCCGGATTTAAAATATAAATACTTTGAAAATTGCATGAATCACCCTTTTAAGCCAAATACAAAGAAGTTTAACCTGGTAAATGCCTGGTGGCTTGCAGAATTTTCTTTTTTATCATATGCTCCTCAGGATTTTATTAATTCCCAAATTAATCGAGCTGGTTTTAAATCTTTTCGTTTCTTTGATAGTTCAAAATGCAAATGCTTCGTGGCAAATACAATTGATTTTGCAATAGTAGCTTTTCGCGGAACTTCACTGAACAGTCCTGATTTTTTTATTGATCTGATTAATGATTTAAATATAAAATTAATTGACTTTAAAGAAGGAGGAAAAGTTCATTGCGGTTTTTATAATGCATTCAAGGATATCTGGAATAAAAATAATGGATTAAAAGATTATCTATTATATTTAAAAAAAAATAATCCTTGTATAAAATATTGGTTTACCGGCCATAGTCTTGGAGCAGCTATTGCAAGCATAGCTGCAGCTTCATTTAAATATTGTCATACGCTTTATACATTTGGCGCGCCAAAAGTTGGAAATTTAGCTTATGTTAATAGTTTAAAATTTAAAACATTTAGGATTGTTAATTACAATGATCTAATTACATTTCTTCCGCCATCATTCAATAAAAAAATAGAAGTTGAGTATGTGCATCATGGAAAAATTAAATATATTGATAAAAATTTAACGCTTAACGATGAAGTTAAATTTTCAGAAAATCAATTAACAAAATCAATTACTATTTCTTCTAAAATTATTGATATTATCTTTGATAAAAATAAAAATATAATATTAAAATTACTTAATCTAAAAGATAAAGAAATAGATAAAGAAGTTAATTCATCCTCTGTCACATTAGTAAGCCGACTGTTAAATAAATTGAAAAGTTTAATTTTAAGAAATAAAGAAATCAGCATAACTAATCATGCGCCAATATATTATGTTGTGCACTTGTGGAATATATATATAAAATCTTAATCACTTATTATTAAATTACTCCATAAAAATTAAACTGGAATTATATCTTTTATAAATATACGAAGCCATCATTGCCAAAATCAAATAATTTAAAAAAAAGGAATTAAGACAATAAATAAGCGAAATAGAGGGTTTATTTAAAAACAATTTTATAATAGCATATATTTTTAAAGAAGTTTTTAAATTATAAATTTCTTAAAAAAAAATCATTACAAGAGGAGCTTATATGAGATCAAAATCAGAATTTTTAAGGCCGTTGAGCTTATTACAACTTGCTTTAGGATTATTTTTTGGGCTTACAGGTCTATTGTTTCTTGTAAACTATAATTCTTCCGGAGCACACTTTAGCAGCGTATTCGGCAGCAATAATATAGTTAACTTATTTATTGCTTTAATTGAATTAGCGGTAGGGATTATGTTTATAATTGGATTATTTGCAGATATACCTTTTAAGGTTATGTTCGTTTCCGGTATAATAATTTTAATAATATGGATTATTTATATTATTATAGGTTACTTTATTAATAATTTTATAGAACCCGGATTTTTATCATGGCTTCAAAGATTATCTTTGGAATTAATTGTTCTTGGCTGCATCTGGGGAGTTACTTCTCAATATGTTAGCCAATAATAATTTTTATAAAAAATGCTTTTAATTTTAAGGAGGTTTATATGCTTAATTTACTTTTAACTATTGGTGTTATTTTAGCGGTTTTGTGGCTGCTTGGTCTTATTACATCTACTACATTAGGCGGAGGCATCCATGTTTTACTTGTTATTGCAATTATTGTATTTATTATTTGGCTTGTAATGCGTAGAAAGTAGGAAAATCTGATATAAATTATTATCTTAACAATATGTAATTAAGTTAATTAAAATGCTATTTTTTGAAACAAAAACAATTAATAGCATTTTACATTCATCTAAAAAAAAATTATAAAAGGTAATAAATGAAAAGTACAGGTTCAATTTCTATGAATATTCTCAGGATAGCGCTATTTTTAATATTTCTTGGGTTTATCCTGCCATTAGGCTGCAAAGCCAATGGTTTTCAGATTTCCCAGGGAATTTTAGGAAACAATGACATGGGAAAAGGAGCAATATTACTCAGCCCTATTAATGATTTTTATGCTTTTTTGTTTTTTGCTGTTTTTATTATAGCAGCTATCGGGCTTGTAATTACTTTTAAAAAAAATATAAATAATAGTTTTATAATTGCATTTATTTGTCTTATTTTGAGTTCAGTTTTTATGTTTATAATTCTACTGAAATTTAAAATTTATTTTATTATCAATGAATTTAGTTTTTTATATAAATATTGCAGTTCCGATAAAAATAGAACTATTAATCGGCGATTATTTTATGATTATTGATTACATTGGCGATATATGCATAGTTTAACAAAATAAATTAAAAGTGATCGAATAAATATTTTTTAAAGAATACCGGTAATTATTTTGAAAAACTTATTTACCTTTTATTATATTCTTTTATATATTATAATAAAATTAAAGAGTCGTGTTTTTTTAAGATTTATAAAAATAGCATACTTTATTCTCATCAAACCCTTTAATATCATTGATCTCATCAACAATATAAAAAATTTATCAACTTAAATTCAAAAAAAATTAATTTTTTTCTCTAAAATAATGAATATGGAAAGTAAATAGAGGAAGTTGGTAATTGATAATTATTTCTCATAGTCTATTATATATTTTATAGGAATAAAATGATGAAAATAAAAAAGATAATAATTATTGATGATGATATTGACTATATGAATGAATTAG
>CAZYID010000256.1:0-4124 GCA_964646595.1 uncultured Spirochaetales bacterium
TAAAAAAGATTTCAACTAATAATAATAATATTAAATAAATTAGAATTAAAAATAACAATGAAAGAATTATATGTTTCATAATATAATTAATGTTGAATTTATTTAACCATAAAATATATTGATAATCATTTAATTTTCCTTGAAATTTTCTTGTAGTAAATGAAATAGATTTAGGAATTATATTCGGATTTTGTAAGGAATTTATTGTTAATACTTTTCTATCATAAATTATTGGAGTCCAGTTATGATAATTATTTTTAATCCATATTGCAAAAAAAGAATTTTTAGGCAAGTTGTATAATGCTGTTAATTTATTATTTTTTTCTTTAATGTCATAATAAACATTTTTTATTATTTTTTTTGCATCATTATTTTGAGCTTTAGTCATTTCAGGAATCTGGAAAAAAAATAAAAAAAACATGTATAAACATATGAAAAATATTGTTATTAAAAATACTGTTATTTTTTTTGCTATCATTAATAATCCTTTTTTAAATATTTAATTTAACTTTTATCAATTATATCATCCATTGATAGTTTGGTAGATGATATATTTAATTCACTTAATTTTCTTATTTTTGCCGGAAGCCATCTGGTATTATAATCATTTGATAGAATAAAAATATCATCATTTGCATAATGTTTTATTATTTTTACCGCATATGTATAATCTTTTACTTCAAAACCCATTCTCATTACAAATATTGGATCACTTATTGTTTGTGCAAAATGTCTAGAGTAAATTATTATTATTGAAAGTAAAACAAAAATAATTAAAATAAAATTTATCATATTTGTTAAAGCTTCTGATTTAAAATATTCAAGTCTCCAGCATGTAATAGAAAGAGTATCAGGCGGAGATTTGATTGTATATGTTTCAAGAAAGTCTGTATTATTTATACTGCTGTAATAATAATAATATTCATGATTAATATCTTTTGTCAGGTATTGGACCTTTTCATTTAATTTAATAAATACAATATTTTTAAATTCTTTTACTGTGGATTCATAAAAAGTTGAAAGGTTATTTTCATTATTCAATCTATATATATTTATAAAAAGATTATTTGCTGATTCTTCTTTTTTAACAAGTTCATCGTATTTTGAAGGTATAATTTTTACTTCTTGTAAAATTGAGACAATCATAAGACAAAAAATAATTGACGTAACAACTATAGTTGATATTTTTGAAATATGTCTTTGCGCCATAGCTGATTTAATATTTTTTATTTTACCAAATATCTTTAGTACACGTATTAATCTTAATATTCTAGCTACTCTAATAGCTTTTATGGCTTTTAGCATTCTTGCTTTATGAATAAATGAAAGTGAAAATACATTTATGGCAAATAATTGAAGAAGAGCTTCGGGACCTGAAATTAATAAAAGTAAAGGTAATGAAGCTAATAGGTCAATCCATCCGTTTTTATAAAAAAAGTATTCTTTTCCTTTTTTTTGTGATAAAGCTGAAAAGAATCTAATTAAAAATTCTATTGTAAAATACGCATCAAAAATAAATGCAGATAGTTTTATTTTATTTACCAGACCAATTGGTAATTCCATGTAAAAAAATAGATCTTCTGCAAAAGTCTGGATTAAAACCAGAATAATCATTAAAATTGTAATATTTTCAAAAATATTTATTAGTACATTTTGTTTTTTTTGCATATATTTAAAATCTCCTTAAATTTACCAATATTTTTCAGCAGAAATTCTATACAATTCATTTAACATATCAATATCAAATCCAAAATATCTAAAGTTATTTTTTTGTGATTGAAACCAGCTTTTTTCATAAGCATCAGCACCTTTGTCAATTTTCATTCTTGGATTATAATTTTTCCCTAAATAAAAAAGAATTCTTGCAAATCTGCTTGTTGCTGGAATTAATTTATATTCATCAAAATGAAGATGAAATAACACAAATTTATCTAATAAATCTTCATTAAGTAAAGTATTACTTGTTAAAAATTGTCTCATTAGTTTTAAATAGAATTCTTTTTGCATTTCATTGCTTCCGGCTCTTAATGGTTTTGAAGAAAGTTTATCCTGAAGTGATAAATCACTAATATCATTTCTTACATTACCTATTAAACTTACAATAATAATCATTTTAATTAATTCAGTAACCATTTCCGGTGATAATTTTAATCTTTCAACAATATTTATTTCTCTAGAAATATATCCTTTATTTTCAAATATTACACTAATATATTTATCTATTAAATTATTGTTTATAAGTTTAAAAAAACTATTTAGGTTTCTTCTAATTTCAAATCTTTTGATTATTTTTTTAATAATATTAATTATTTCATTTTGAATGGAAGCTATAGAAGATTGATAGTTTGTTATTTTTGATAGAAAATTCAAATTAATTTTATTTTTTATAATATTTTCTAATTCCGGGATTAATGTTTTGTCAATTTCTTCAAAAAGCACTTTTTGAAAAAGTTCTTCTGATTCTCTGGATGTTAAGTTTGGAAAATAATGCGGAGAAGTGAAAGTAGCAAGTAAAGCTTGAGTATTTTTAACATAAAATTGTATTATATTTTCTTCTACTATTAAAATTGGTTCATTTATTAAAGAAGGATTTGATATTAGTTTTTGTATAAAAGCTTTCATTATATTTTTGTCATTTTCTGTATACATTTTTTTCCTTTTTTTACAAAATTTTATTATTTTAATTAAAAAATGGCTTAATTTATTATATTATAAAATTTTAAACGGCTTTTTATAAAAATCGGCATAAATTTGGGCTTTATTAATAGATTTTTGTATAAAAACATGCTAATAAATAAAATTTTAATTAATAAAATAATTTTAAATATTTAATAAAATGTAATTTTATAAAAAAATTTATTAAAAAAATTGTTTTATTAAGTATTTAGATTAAAATATAAATAGTGTATTAATGATTTTTTAAATATGTATTACATTTATGAAAATAATTAAAATAATTGTTTTAGTATTATTCTTATTTTGTTCAACTAATATATTCCCTTTAAAAGTGAAAAAAAATCCAAATAATCCTAAAGGACCTCTTTATGGGAAAAATATGTATATTCCATTTTTAATATATTATAATTTTCCCGGTATTAGTGCAAGATCTCAAAAAAAGCATGATTTTAATTATCATATGTCGTTTTATTATAGTAATGATTTTCATATTCAACAATTAATTAGAAAAAGCGATGGCGATCTTGATGTGAATGTTGGAAGAGATTATGAAAGCCTGGTATTTGAAAGCGGAGCATCTTTTTTTATTTTAAAAAATTTACAAATAGGTTTAGATTTAAGATTGATATCATATTATGGCGGTTTTTTAGATAATATTATTGAAATTTTTCATTATTCTTTTGGATTTCCAAATGCCGGCAGACAATATACAAATCAAAATGATGTTTATATAGATATTGAAAATAATAATAATGTTGATTTATCGTTAAATCATGCAGCTTTTTCTTTTGGAGATATTGATACATGGCTTAAATATACATTTTATGAAAAAAAGTGGATTTCACTAGCAGTATTAGGTGCTTTTAAAATTCCTACAGGCAGTGTAAGTCAAATAAGCGGTTCAGGTTTCCCTGATTTTGCTGTGGGTTTATTAGCTGATTTTCGACCAATATGGATATTATCTTTTTACCTGCAAAGCGGTATAGTTATTCCATTAGACTTGATTTTTCAATTTACTCCATCATCTCCTTATCCTATGTTTAATGGTTTAGCGGGTGTTGAGTTAAATCCTTTTAAGTTTTTTTCATTAATTGTTCAATTTAATTTTAAATCATCTCCATTACGAAGCAATTATCCTCATTGGAGTTCAGCATTTAAAGGTGCTGATTATTTAAGTTTGCCTCAGATAAATTTACTTGTTGGCTTTGTATTTAAATATAAAGATTTTAGATGGCAGGTTTATTTTGAGGAAGATACAATTACAAATGCAGGAACTGATATGACAATAAATCTCTCATTTTCACATACACTGAATTTTAGAAAGATTTATTAATTTATAATTATATGATTAATTTATTTATCTTTTAATTTTCTCCAAAGTGTAGCTTGTCCGATTCCTAAAATTTTTGCAGCTTTAGATTTATTACCTTCTGTTTTAATTAATACCT
>CAZYID010000257.1:0-4101 GCA_964646595.1 uncultured Spirochaetales bacterium
TGTGGAAGCAAGAAAGTGGCTTTTAGGGAGATAATCAAATATGTTTAATAAGGAGTTAAAATGAAAATTAAATTTATTTTATTATTAATAATTATTTTTATACAATCAATTTTTTCCAGAGATTTTAATGATGTGATTCCACTAAATCAAGGAGTTACAAATTATAAATTTGCAACTAAACTGGAACTGGAAGTTGTAAACGAGTTAAATAGAGCAAGAACTAATCCAAAAAAGTATGCAGAGTATTTAAAGGAATACAGAAAATATTATAAGAGAAGAATGTATTTAAAAAAACCGGGAAGAGTAAGCATAAAAACAAATGAAGGCGTATCAGCAGTAGATGTTGCAATAAAATATTTAGAGTCAAAAAAAGCCATAATGCCGCTCAAATTATCAAAAGGAATGACTCTTGCAGCAAGAGATCAGGTTACTTATCAGGGGGCAAGAGGTTTAGTTGGACATAATGGTGTAAATAACAGCTCTCCATTTGACAGGATTAATAAATATGGTAAATGGAATATTACTGCTGGAGAAAATATTAATTATGGCAACGATATTCCCAGAGAAATAGTAATTGATTTAATAATTGATGACGGAATTAAAAACAGAGGACATAGAGAGAATATTTTTAATGAAAAATTTTTAGTTGTAGGTGTTGCATGCGGCACTCATGAAAAATATAAATATATGTGTGTAATGGATTTTGCCGGTGAATATCAAGAGAAGAAATAACGTGTATTAGGAAATGGTTTTTTTTATTAAAACTATTTTTTATGTTTTTTGTTTTATTATAAAAAAAGTGCATTTAGTTTTTTTAGCTGTATAATTTAAATAAGTCAAAAGGAGGCAAGCAATGAAAGACAAAAAAAAACTTACACACAATTCCGGCGCGCCTGTTAGTGATAATCAAAATGTTATGACAGCAGGTAAGAGAGGGCCAATGCTTTTACAAGATGTATGGTACCTTGAAAAGCTGGCACACTTTGACCGTGAAGTTATTCCTGAAAGAAGAATGCACGCCAAAGGCTCCGGTGCATTTGGTATATTTACAGTTACAGATGATATTACCAAATACACAAAAGCAAAAATATTTTCTAAAGTTGGGAAAAAAACTGATTTGTTTGTCAGGTTTTCTACAGTTGCAGGAGAAAGAGGTGCTGCAGATGCGGAACGTGATATTCGCGGATTTGCTATAAAGTTTTATACAGAAGAGGGTAACTGGGATTTAGTAGGGAACAACACTCCGGTATTCTTTTTAAAAGATCCATTAAAATTTCCTGATCTTAACCATGCTGTTAAACGTGATCCGCGTACTAATATGCGCAGTGCTAAAAATAATTGGGATTTCTGGACATTATTACCCGAAGCACTTCATCAGGTTACAATTACAATGAGTGACCGTGGTATACCGTATTCATATCGTCATATGAATGGTTACGGCAGTCATACATATAGTCTTATCAATGACAAAAATGAACGTATCTGGGTTAAATTTCATTTAAAGACACAACAGGGAATTAAATGTTTAACTGACCAGGAAGCAGAAGCAATAATAGCTAAGGATAGAGAAAGTCATCAGCGTGATTTACTTGAAAGTATTGATAAAGGTGATTTTCCTAAATGGGATATGAAAATTCAGGTAATGACTGAAGAAGAAGCAAAAAAATGCAGTTTCAATCCATTCGATCTAACAAAAGTATGGTCTCATAAAGAGTATCCGTTGATTGATGTAGGTGTTTTAGAGTTAAATAAAAATCCTGAAAACTATTTCGCTGATGTAGAACAAGCTGCTTTTAATCCGGCTAATATTATACCGGGAATTGGCTTTTCACCGGATAAAATGCTGCAAGGACGATTGTTTTCTTATGGAGACGCGCAGCGCTATCGTCTGGGTGTAAACCATCATCTTATTCCTGTAAATAAATCAAGATGTCCATTCCATAATTATCATCGTGATGGACAAATGAGAGTCGACGGTAATTTTGATTCAACTTTAGCTTATGAGCCTAACAGTTACGATGAATGGCAGGAGCAACCTGAATATAAAGAAACACCGCTTAAATTGGATGGTGATGCAGATCATTGGAATCACAGAGAAGACGATGATTATTATTCACAGGCCGGAGATCTATTCAGGCTTATGAGTAAAGAACAACAGCAGGTTCTTTTTGAAAATACAGCTCGAGCAATGGGAGATGCACCAAAGGAAATTAAAATCCGTCATGTCGGTAATTGTTTAAAAGCAGATGAAGCTTATGGTATAGGTGTAGCAAAAACACTTGGTGTCGATATATAAGTGAACTTAAATTGTTTATGTTTTTGCCAGGCGAATATATTTGTCCGCTTGGCTAAAATTAAAATGCATGTGTTTTCAGAGCATTATTACAGATAAACTTAATTGAAACTTGTTTGATTTTCAGTTTTGATTTTTTTCGTATATTGCCCATATATTTCCAATAATATAAAGCAGTAAACCAGTAATAATAATAATTGCCCATAATATATGTATTTTCTGCACTATTGTAAAATAAATAATAAACGTAATTGCAAAGGGTTTATAAAAAATCTGTATTTTTAATAATAAAATACCTGAAGCTGGATTTGACAAAGATAGGGCACTAAATACTGCCATAACAATAAAAAGAGGAACAACCAAACTGACAACTATTGGGTCTGCTCCTTTCCATGCAAGTAAATCACGTAAATTTGGAATAAAAAACATTACAGCTATTAAAAGAGCAAAACCGCCTGTAACCAGTATGTTGTACCAGTACATAAGTTTTAATTTAAATTTTTTTTTATTATTCATAATAAAACACCTCCTATAAAATTAGTATAAAAAAACTTTTATTAAAGGACACTACTAAATATTTTTTAACTTTTTATCCAAACTTCCGTCTGGAAGCATCCAATCCTGATTGTATTTTTTATTTTCTTCCATATTTAAAGCGAATACATATTTTTCAGTTACCATTACAATAATTATCTATCCATTGTTTATCTAATTTACCATTTTTATAAGATCTTTTCATAGGGCAGACTTGATACCACTTACATTCCATAATTACCTCTTGGTGGTTTTAACAACAATATCACCTTTATTTACATCAAGCTGTTTGCCACTCATTCACTCTTTGTTATTTATAAAAAAGGGAATACAGTCATAAGATGATCTTAAAAATATTTTCCTTATAAATCTTTATTTTTATCAAATTTATTGCTCCATATAGGATCATTACCAAATTGTTTTTCCCAGAATTCTTCTTTAGAAAGATATTTTTCTATTTCTTCTTTTTTAAAAGAAAATTTATAATTATCACAATAACTCATTATAATTTTATAAGAATTTATTATTTCTTCTGTTTTTTTATGACAAACTTCTTTATCCATTTTACATACATCAGGATGATATTTTTTTATTAATTGTTTAAATTTATTCTTAATATTTTTTAATGTTTCTGATTCATATATTCCTAATATTTTTCTAGCTTGAGTTATATCTTCGTGCTTTCCCATAATATTTTCTTTACTTTAATATTTTTATATTAAATATATTCCAATCCTCGCAGTTTTGCAATATAATGTTTAGCGGATATTGCAGCAGTTATTCCATCTCCAACACTGATAATTATTACATCATAAATGACATCAATCATAATATAATTCTTTTAAAATTTATTATCTAGTATTTCTATAATCTGTTTTTCAGTTTGAATGCTGGAAGTTGCAGCAACAACCTTTCCTTTTTTAAAATAAACAGTAAAAGGTAATCCCATAAATCCATTGCATTCCGGTAATTTTTTAATATAATCAGCATCTGTTATATCAAATTCCATATCTCGAAATGCTACATTGGGATATTTATTTTCTAACCTTTTCATTATCATATATACAGGTATACACATTGGCCCCATTCTCCCGCAGCAGATCATCACATTTTCATTTTCCTTCAATAATTTGTTAATTTCATCTTTTGTTTCTAGATGTTTAAGATTTGTTTTTAACATAATTTCTCCTCCTTTTTTAAAATAATTTTTATAAAAATCAAACAAAAAATAATTGGTATAAATGAACTATATGTAAACAGTAAAAATGTTTTTT
>CAZYID010000258.1:0-4101 GCA_964646595.1 uncultured Spirochaetales bacterium
AACTGGCTGATGCGATAAAATTAATAGAAATAAAGAAGAAACCAATAAAACAAAAGAAGTAAAAATAGATTCCTGATCTTCACTTAAGCTTCCTACATATTTTCTTTTTCTTGAAAAACCAAGAATAGTAGTAAATACAATTACTTTTCTTAATCTTTTCCCTATATAAACAGTATAAGGTGACCAGTCAAATTGTCCTTGAAAACCGGCAAACGTCTCATAGGGTTGACTAATTTTTATAATAAAAAAAAAATTAATACTTTGTATTTTATTAATTTTAAATTTTAAAATGTTAAAAAATGTGAGTTTGATTTATAAAAGTCATTTAACAGTTTAAATATCAAACTCACATTAAAAAATAAACTTAATTTACCATCCCATTTGAGATGGCTGCCAATTATCATATGGCTTATGCATTTTCGAATATAATTCATTCAGTTTGCCTGATGCTCTTAATTTTTTTATTGCATCGGAAAGTATTTTATCGACCTTGTCACCCGCTTTCCCTTTCTGAATTAATATGGCATCTTCAAAATCTATTAGCCTTGCCCTGTAAATTGATTTAAGTTTTAGATCCCTAATCAACGAATCAGCCTCTTCCTGTGCCCATAAAAATGCATCAATACGTTTGGAGTCAACTTTACGTAGCGATTGCTCTAAACCTCCAGATGGGATTATAGGAAATCCAAAAGTGTCTTCTGCACCTGCTCCAGCTTCGATTACATAAGGGAATTTACCTTTAGCAGCAAGGGCATTGTCTATTTCTTTTTTTGTAATTGGTTTGTTAACATTTGAATATAATACATTAACCATTTTACCGTATCTTTCTGTAACATAGCGAAAAGGTTGTTTTGAAGCTGGAAGTAAAGGATTTACATTAATTGGTATATGAAAATCAGCTTTACCCTTAATGACATTATCTACCGATCGAGGAAAAGGGTATATCTCAATCTTAATTTTACCTTCGGTATATACTTCATCTATGGCTTTCACAAAGTCCACAAAGAGTCCTTTATCAGGTGTATCAGCCATACCAGGTATTAGGGCTAGACTCGCAATTAAATCTTTCGAGCCATTGATGCCATTAATAAAATAAAGAGAAAAAATTATTAAAAAAAACATCAAAATTAATCTTATAATTTTTTTAAAATCCATAATTTACTCCTCTTAAATATATTTCAAGCCATTATCTGAATAATGACTTAAATTTTTCACTTTTTAAATTTTTTAATGATTAGAATTACAGTTTTCTTTAAGAATAAAAATCTTGATACACAATTAATAATTTCGTCTTTTTAAATCCTCCAAAAATTAAATTGTACTTGATTTTTAATAAATAAATATTAATTAACTTCCCAAAAAAACAGATTAAAATTAATAATTATTTCCTAAATTTACTATTAATTATATATAAAAAAGATTTGAAAACAAAGGAAATATAAAAAAAATTAAAAATATTAAAAAAACTAAAAAAATTATTTCATCTAATTGACACACAGAAAACTTCAGTAAAAAAATTAAAAATTGGAAAAAAATTAAAATTATTAGATATAGGAGGAGAAGAAGCAATAGTTGATGGAATAATAGGAAACTGAAATTGAAGATTTTATTTTTGGCTGGTGTTTTGATGTTTATTTAAAAGAAATAAAATAAAAAAAACTTCAAATTTCCTATAGTGTAAAAACAATGATATTTCAGGGCATATTGCCCTAACCTTCTTATTCCGGGCTTTCAGCCCGGGCCTGTGTATCTCAGGAGCACAGCTCCTGTAACCTCAGCCCGTTTTTTTAATAAGCAATGAATAAAAGCATGCAGTTGTTAAATATGATAAACTCGCTTTGCTCGAACAATCATATTTAACAACCGCATACTTTCATTGCATTGCATAGTAAAAAACGGGGAAAAAATAATTAATAGATTTAGTATGCATATTTTGATGATTTAAGGTAAAATAAAAATCAAGTTTGTATAAAACGAATTATATCTATTACCATCGAAAAAACTTGCAAAAAAAAAAGTAAAAGATTAATATACATTAATGAGAATTTATTTAGATAATTGTTCCTTTAACCGTCCGTTTGATGATCAAAGTCAAATTAGAATTAAAATTGAAACAGATGCAAAATTATACATTCAAGAATTAATAAAAAATAAAAAAGTTGAACTAATATGGTCTTATATTCTTGAATATGAAAATAGTTTCAATCCATTTGAGGAAAGAAAGGAGCAAATTTTAAAATGGAGAAAATATTCATCAACTATAATATTAGAGAATGAAAACATTATAAGAATTGCTGAAAATATTGTAAAATTTAAAATAAAAGCAAAAGATTCATTACATATAGCTTGTGCTATAGAATCAAAATGTGATTATTTTATAACAACTGATGATTTATTATTAAAAAAATCTAATGATATAAATTTAATTAAAATAGTATCTCCACCAATATTTATTGAAAAGGAGGAAATTATATGATAACAGATACTGAATTAAAAATAAATGGATATAAAATTTTAAGTGATACTTTAGGAGAGGTAGATGCAGAAAGATTTATTTCCATATTACAAAGAGATAAATTTGATTATACAAAATGGCAGAAGAATCTTTGGGAAGAAAAAAATATAGAAGAAATAAGTAAAGCTGCAATGAAAAATATTAAGAGATAGAATTCAACGACACCAGGCATAAGTAAGTATAATACGTTATTGATTTTGTTATGGGTTAATCAGTAAATTCGTTTACAACCTAAACCTATAATTACAAAAAAAATAATAAAAAATTAAAATAAAAGAAATTAAGAATATGATTAATTAATTTTTAGGAAATTGTGTAAACACTTCTTGTAAAGAGGACACTTTTCCAAGATTGCCATCTACTTTAACAAACGGTGAAGCCATCGACCTTTCCGGGAAGCTTCCGACCTTTCCGATATCACCGTCAACCTTTCCTGGAAGTCTCCAACTTGTTCAATATTGTTATCAACCTGTAATTTCATTGTATGGTTTGCCAAAATAACGGGGAAAAAAAATAAAATAAAAGAAAAAAATTAATAGATTTAGTATGCATATTTTGATGATTTGAGTTAAAATAGTTGTAAAGTAAAATACCGGATACATGGATATTTGTATCAATAGAATAAACTAAATTTTTAAAAGGGTAATAAAAAAAAATATAAATGAACGGCTGAGAATTTTGAAGGATAATATTAATACAAAATGGGGAATCATTTTATGATTAGGTGGAAAATATCAATACTTTACTATTGGATAGCGTATTTTATTACATTAGGTGTTGGCGTTGGACATACGTTTATTACCGCCTTTTTTTTAAAAATGAAGAGTGTAATGCCAATTGAAAAATTGTACATTACTGCTTATAACAAAACTATGCCATTTCATCCATTATACACTATAGTTATCTGGACTTTAGCTGCGTTTTTCTATTTTCACATAGCAAAGCCGTCGGTTAATAATAAATGGAAAACAGCGTTATTTTTAGGGATCGGCTGGACAGTCATTACCATTATTTTTGATATGTTTGCTTGGGTAATAATACGCCATCCCTGGTCAATGGGCTGGAAAGATTTTTATATTGATTATCAACCATGGATAACACTTGAATATATTGCAATACTAGTTAGTCCATATATTGGATCGATCATGTATAAAAATAATAAGGTAAAAGACAAAATGAGTTAAGGAACAACCCTTTATGAAATAAGGGGTAATAATTTATATGCACTTAGTTACCGGGAAGAATTAAGTATCAAGAGGGTTGTATTTGATTCGTTTAATAAAAAGATAAATATTAAATCGGAAAATAAGAAATTCTATTATCCGGATTTAACATTAGATGAAAATGATCCTAAATTGATAATTTTAGACAAGGTTAAATGCTGGATCCATGGGTATCTTAGCAGTAACAGAGTAAAAGTGAAATGTATAAAACGAGTTTATGTACAATTTTCATGGCAAGATTTTATAAAAAAAATAAATTAAACTGGTGAAAATAATATATAATAATTAATTTATAAATATTTTAAAAGAGGAAATTAAAATGAAACATTATTTAGTCTTAATCTTTATATTTATTTTTTCAAG
>CAZYID010000259.1:0-4096 GCA_964646595.1 uncultured Spirochaetales bacterium
TTTTTTTATATTTTATCTCATATCTGGATATTTTTGAAAGAGACAGCAAATCTTCGATCAGCCTGGTCATAAATTGAGCTGAATTTTGAATGCGAATTAGGAGATTTCTTCCTTCATAATCAAGCTTATTTGAATAATTTTCTAATAAATTCTGACTAAATCCATTTATATGCCTAATAGGCGCTCTTAAATCATGAGAAACCGAATAACTGAAAGATTCTAGTTCTTTATTTATTTCTGTAAGTTGTGCTGTTCTTTCAATTATTTTTTGCTCAAGATCAGCATTGAGCTTTTTGATCTCTTCTTCCCCCTCTTTTTTTTTAGTTATATTCCTTATAAAACTAATTATAGCAGGATTTTCTTCCCAGTTTATTTTATTTTCAATAGATTCAAGCCACAATATCTTATTATTTTTTGTAAAAGCTTTGTAAGCATGAATTTTTGGAATAATTTTAGATTCAAGGATTTTTTCAAATAAATCAATTACTTTTTTACGATAATCCTGATGAATATAGTTTATTACCGGCATATTATATAATTCTAGAGCAGTATATCCGGTTAATTTTTCCATTGCTGGATTCACAAACTTAAATTTTCCATCCTGAATAACAGCAATAGCTTCTATTGAATTATAAACAACAAGACGATATCTTCCTTCGCTTACAGCTAGGGCTTTATTTGCTTCTTTAAGCTTTAGAATTTGATTATCAAGTTTATTTGAGAGTCGTTTACTGTACTCCATATTGTATAATTTTTCATCATTCATTTGAGATTTTTTTATCGGCATATTACCATTTATGTATTGGTGAATTACCTCTCTTATTATATCCATAAATACAGTCGGTTCTGCCGGCTTAATAATAAATCTGTCAGCACCTAGACTCAATGCAAAATCTTTATCCTGATCGTTTATATAAGTAGCTGTATAAAATATAAACGGTATATTTTTTAAAATAGGGTCACTCTTGCACTCCCTGCAGAGCTGGAAACCATCAAGTATCGGCATAAGAATATCCGATATGATAAGATCATATTTGTTTTTTCTCAAAAATTGAAGCGCTTCTTTCCCATTTTCAACACAGGTTACATCAAATTTTTCACTTTTAAGTATTGCTTTCAATAGATAAAGATTTTGTTCATTGTCATCAGCTATGATGACTTTTAATAATTCATTATTATTTTGACTCATCTTTAATTCTCCAGATCAAAAAAATTTTTTTATATCATCAATAAAAGTATCTGGATTTATAGGTTTTTCTATATATCCTGTGCATCCTGCTTCAATAGCTTTTTCTCTGTCGCCTGCCAATGCGTATGAAGTAACTGCTATTATGGGAACATCATTAAGTTCATTATACTTTCTCAGTTCTCCGGCAATAGAATACCCGTCTATATCCGGGAGCTGAATGTCTAATAGAATCATATCCGGTTTTTTCTCAAGGGCTTTTTTTACACCATCATTGCCGTTTCTTGCTACATTAACCAGAAATCTGTTTTTTTCAAGAAGATATTTCATTAAGTATATATTTTGTTCATTATCTTCAATTAAAAGTATTTTTTTTTTCATTTTTTTTCTCCGATATTATTCTTAAATATCACTGTAAAAGTACTGCCTTTATCGATTTCACTTTCAGCAAAAATTTCTCCTTTCATCATTTCAACAAGTTTTTTTGTTATTGAAAGCCCCAATCCTGTGCCTTCATATTTTTTTAAAGTGCTAGAATCCAGTTGAAGAAAAGGTTTGAAAAGCATAATTTTATTCTCAGAGCTTATCCCGATTCCTGTATCTTTTACAGCAATTATAATATTATTGGAGTCCACTTTACATATAATTGTGATCTCACCCTTTTCAGTGAATTTAATACTATTATTTAATAAATTAATTAATATTTGCTCTAATCTTCTCTCATCACCAATAAATTCACAAATTTCTATATTAAAATCAGTTGAAATTTTCAATCCTTTTTTTAAAGCAAGCGGCATTACAATACTTATAACTTTTTTAATAGATGAAATAATATCAAAAGGTTTTTCTTGAATTGTTAGCTGACCTGCTTCAATTTTGGAAAGATCAAGTACATCATTAATTAATGATAAAAGATGATTGGCGCTTTTTTGAACCATACCGAGCTGTTTTTTCTGCTCTTTATTTAATTCCCCTGCAAGTCCTTGCAGAAGGATGCCTGTAAATCCAATTATTGAATTTAACGGAGTGCGTAGTTCATGGGACATTGTTGCTAGAAAAACAGATTTCAATCTGTCTGCCGACTCTGCTTTCTCCTTAGCCTCAGTCAACTCTTCAAGGATATGCTTTAGACGATCCTCTGCTGTTTTACGATCAGTGATATCATTTCCAACTGAAAGGATTTCTATAACTTCACCTTGTTTGTCTGTGATTGGCCTGTTTGTCCAAGAAATCCAAGCTCTGTCCCCATTCTTTTTGATATTTTCATTCTCATTAAAAGCATTGGCTTCGGGATTTGTAAAAACATCTTTTATCAGAGTGGAAATATCACGTCCTGAGGATTCAATTTCCGGGACTATGGTATTCATTATGTTTTTACCAATGATCTCCTTTTCTGAATAACCGAAGAAGCTCTGTGCATATTTATTTATAAAAGTAATATTGCCATCTTTTGTCCACCGTAGGATTATACTATTTACATTCTCTACAAGGTCGCGGTATTTTGCTTCACTATCAATTAGTACTTTTTCAATATTAATACGCTCTTTAATTTCATTTGAAAGTTTTTTGTTTGTTTCATGAAGTCGTAATGTTCGTTTATTGACAAGTTTCTCTAAATTGTCACGGTGGTCTGCTAATTCTAAAAGGGCTTGTTTTCTACCTTGCGCTTCAGTGCTAATTTTTTCAACCATGGCTTTAAATGAATGGGCAAGAATCCCGATCTCTCCGCCACCCTTTGCTTCAATCTGCTGATTTGCATCTCCAGTTTCAGCAATCTTTTTACTCATTTCTGTAAGACTAGAAAGCGGTCTGATAATAGTTCGATTTAGGAGGATAATCGTAATTACACTGAGCATAATCAAAGCTATAATAACATAGAAAAGAATTCTCTGTATGGATTTTGTAATTTCTTGTTTTATGGCATTGAATGGAAGGAAAACTCCTATCTTCCATCCAAGTTCCGGGGAAGTATAATAGATAAGATATGTTCCATTAAGATCTAATATACCCTGATTTGAGTTAAGAAAAGTTTGGAAATTACTTTGCAGTATATTATTGATATTACTAAATAAAAAAGCAGAATCTTTTGCCGCAAGGATAATTCCATTTTTATCAGTCAATATCATTTTTTTGTCTCGCCCAATATCAATTCCAGAAATATATTTAGTCAAATTTTCTAATGTGATATCTGCACCCACTACACCAAAAACTGAGTTTTTTTGATCAAGCAGGGCAATGACTACTCCAATGTTTACATCAGTAGTTGTGACTGATTGATAGGGTTCTGTTACCATTACCTGACCTGGATGTTCCTTTGCCAGAATATACCACGGTCGGTTTCGGGGATCGTATGCAGTGGCGCTCGCTCGTTTATTCGATCTTACAAAAGTTCCGTTTTCCCTGCCCATATATACCGAATTAACATGAGGATGGGTTAATTGATAGTCATTAAATATATTTATTATTTTTTGTTCTTGATCTCCAATGGAATATTTAAAAGTTTTTTCTGAAGCATTGAGAAAACTTGTAAAATTTTTATCATTAAAAGAACGGACATCTTTATTAATGGACAACTCAAGCACATCGCATTTTTTCTCTTCGATGAAATTATATAAAGCAAAATCAATATGTTTCATTTGATTGATAATATCTTTAGAGACAGTATTAAGATTTTGTTTATACAGAGAAGTAGGGAGTACTACTCCGATAAAAACAAACACCAATACTGTAATACATAGATATATAATTAAAACTTTTAACTGTAGGTTCACCGATAATTTCGGTATTTTTGTTACATTATAAAAACTACTAATCTTTTCTTTACTAAAAACCATCTATTTATTCCCACCTTTTGACAGAACAAAATAAAACACTGCGCCTTTACCTTCTTCTGCTTCAGCCCAAATACGT
>CAZYID010000260.1:0-4087 GCA_964646595.1 uncultured Spirochaetales bacterium
AGAAGAAATATTAAACATTAAAAAAGAAGAATTATTTTATAATTCGATAAATAAAATTATGCTAAATTCAAGTAAAATTAAAAATGAAATTGATAAAATGCTATCAGAAAATATTGAAAGTTTTTCTTGCAGAGTTAATTTTATAAATAATGAAAATATTGCAATACTTATGGATATAAAAGTTTCAATTATTAAAGATAATTTTAAAGATTTAATTGGATTTTTAATTGTAGGTAAAGAAGTAAAAGAAATTAAACAGCTTAAAAATTACTTTAAAATTACTGACAGAGAAGCTGAAGTAATTCAATATGTAATTTATGGCATCACAAACAAGGATATTGCAAAAAAAATCGGCACTACAGAAGCAACAGTAAAAGTTCATTTTAATCACATATTTGATAAAACAGGTGTTGACAATAAAGTTCAGCTTATAAATTTCTTAAAAGATTTTAATTTAATACCAGATCAAAATGTTGATAAGATTGTCATTTTGTAGTGTTCAAAAATTTCATTCTTCTCAACCAGTTTTCACAAAGTTTTGTCCATATTGTTACCTCTGGCACTTCATCTTTTATTCCAAGACCATGACGGCCTTCGGTAAATATATGTATTTCAAATTTAATGCTTTTTTCTTTCAATGCTTGGGCAAAAATAAAACTGTTTTCTACCGGCACTGACTCATCGCTTGCTGTATGCCATAAAAATGTAGGAGGTGTTTCTTTTGAAACATGTTTTTCATTCGACAGTGATTGTTTTAATTCATCAGGTGGTGATTCTCCAATTAAATTTTTCATAGAACCTTCATGAACATATTGAATAAATGAAATAACAAGATAACATAAAATTAATAAATCAGGTCTAGCTGAAACGCTGTCAATTTCATCATTATATAATTTTACTTTTTTAATAAAGCATTTTTTTACTACATATTATTAAGGAAAAAATAGAATTAAAAATTAATTTGCTTAAATAAGAGTATTTATCTAAAATTGAGAAATAGTATATTATAGCGAATTCTTGTTGTTAAAATAAGCTATTTTAGTAAATTTTAAACGTCCTAAGTAGTGTTGTGTGTAAGCTGAAAAAACAATGAAACATTTAATTTTAACTATATTAGTTTTATCCTCATTAAGTATATTTGGTCAAACGGAATATACAATTGATAATTTCTCTGACAAATATTACGCCAAATTTATAATTGAAAAAGATGTTGAAAATAATAACAAGAACTTTATTAAAGGAACTGTTATTATTTTTAGTAAGTTGTCCAAAAAAAAAATAATATCAGTTCCTTCTTATTATGAACCAGACATAATAAGTCAAGATTTTGACTTTGATGGCATTAAAGATTTAGCCGTTATGGATAGAGGATCCAGTTGTTATGGGGGACCTACATACCAGATTTTCTTGGAAAAAAAGAATCAATTAATACATAGCCCAGAATTTACAAGATTGGCACAAGAATACTGTGGAATGTTCCAAATTGATCCGGAAACAAAAACTATAAAAACATCGACAAAAAGCGGGTATTGCTGGCACGAATTTTCAACGTTTAAAATCATTAATGATATTCCAAAACCGATTTTAATAGTAGTAGAAGATGTAAAAGATTTTCCATTTTTTACAAAAACAGTAATAAAATGGGATGGAGACAAAAAATCGGAAACGATTAAAAAAATAATTGATTTTAATAGCGATGCAGTTAACGAAGTTCTCGTATTTAATCTTAATAAAAACGGTAAAAAGGTTGTAGTCTTCAATATTTATAATGAAACTTTGTACTATGCATTGATAAAAACAGATAACTCAGTTGAATTTTATTTTCCAATTGGATGGAGAAATAAAAAACAAAATTTTATAATCAATGATTCAAAAAACGAACTTACCTTTGCAAACAAGGAAGCTACATATCGAATTTATGAAAAAAGAGAAAATGGAACAATTAAAGCTGTTGGAATTATAATAAATATTAATGGAAAAAATTATGACTTAAAAGGAAATTTGAATTCAATAAAGGGAACTCTTAAAAATGTGAATAAAATGAAATTGGATAACGTAATAAATGAATAACTTGCTCACAACAATGTATATGCAACTATGCTATTTAAAGACCTGACAGTATTTTAATTCTATCAGGTCTTTATTTAAATTATTTTGCTCCGCGTTCCATAGAACTGTTAATAATAGCATTAAATTCTTTTTCAGTTATATATTTTGGCTGATAATTTATTCGATAATTTTTTGCCTGCTTATTAAAAGACCTAAGGTGATTTCTAGAGCCTTTTAATAAATTTTCATAAACTGTTATGATATCCTGATTACTTGTTTCTTTTAATAATTTTTCAAGATCGCTTATATCAAGTTCTTCTATCATTAATCCTACACTTATTGCATCTGCCTGAGATTTGCTTCCCTGCTTTGTTAATTCATCATATAGCTTTTTTAATTCCATACTTGTAAAACTTCCAAACTGATTGTTTTTTACCGGATCTGATAAATTGTATTTATCTATTATCGTTTTTACAGCATCCATGTGAGTCTGTTCGCTTTTAGCTATATTAGAAAATATTCGTATCCCCCATTTATCAAATAAATATAAATATACATCACGTGCAAGCTTTTCCTCTTCTCTCATTAACCTAATACCATCTATTTCCTGTTTGCTTAATGATTGAGCAGATAAAAATGTCTGTGAAACCAACAATAAAACAAAACTCATAAAAACAATTGAAAGTACTTTTTTACGTTTCATATCAAGCCTCCTTAATATATTCTATTATTATAAATCTCTGTGAAGATATTGTGTACTTTAATTGTTTTGTTTGTGAAAAATAATTTATTTTTAAAACCCTAAAATATATTTCTTAAAACCACTTTTTTTTCTTCATATAAATAAGCATTACAACACCAATTATAAACATTATTCCTAAGGCAACCGGATATCCATATTTCCATTCCAGTTCCGGCATAAATTTAAAATTCATCCCATAAATCCCAGCAATAAATGTTAAAGGAATAAAAATTGTTGCAATGACTGTTAACATTTTCATTACATTATTCATTTTATTATTAAGATTAGTATTATTTAAATCTATTAATCCGGTAATTATATCTCTCTGAATTTCTATCTCCTGAATAATGTGATTTAAATGATCCAGCAAATCATTGATGTACCTGATAATACTGCTGTCAAAAAAACTTGATTCTAAAGAATTCAATCTTCTTACAGCATCTCTCAAAGGGCTGGCTGCTCTCTTTATAAAAATCAACTCTTTCCGAATGCTTATTATATCATGTAAAGAAGTTTTATATGAATCAAAAGTAATTTCTTCCTCAACTGTATCTATTTGATCTTCAACCTTATCCAAGATTATATAATAATTATCAACAATAGTATCAATAAGTAAATAAAAAAGATAATCGGCTCCCATTTTTCTGATCTTTCCTTTATCCTGTTCTATCCGTGTTCTGATTAGATCAAATACATCTCCTTTCTTTTCCTGAAATGATAAAACAAAGTTTTTACCTAAAATAAAACTTACATGTTCATGTTCTATCTTAAATGAGTCCGAATTAAAAAAAAGCATTTTTAATGTAATAAATAAACATTCGTCGTATTCTTCAAGTTTTGGCAGCTGATCAATTGTTAAAATATCTTCAAGCAGAAGTGTATGAAGAGAAAAATATTCACCAATTTTATCAATAATATCCACTTTATGGATACCATTTACATTAATCCAGTTAACATGATTTTTATCTAAAGAAGAAAGCACTTTTGAAATATCTTCGGTTTTTTCTTTTTTATAAAATGACTTGTTATATTTATAGAAATCTATTGTAGTTTTGTTTTGTTTTTTCCCTCCTGTATAAATCAATGTTCCCGGCACTAAACCAATACTTCGTTTGTTTTTTTTAGTATTCCCTTTTTCTTTTTTCTTCATTTAATAAATTCCTGTTATTAATTTCTTCTTTTTTATATCATCGTCTTTAAAAGGAATGAATATTAAAATTAATTGGGGACAGAGCTTAAAAATTTTATCATTTTTTTAATATTTTAATAAAGTAAATCCATATTTTTCTTCTTTAT
>CAZYID010000261.1:0-4062 GCA_964646595.1 uncultured Spirochaetales bacterium
TTTAGTGCAAAATTTGTATTAATCGTTAACTGTATAGAGACAGATCTTATTGGGAATAAAATCACAAGAATTGTTTTTATTATATAAAAGTAATCAAGTAACAAAAAACGAAAAAAATATAAAAGAATTAAATAATATTAACTTGAAAAGATGCTAAAAAAATTGGATTTTAAGTTTATTAATATTGTACTGTGATATTATAATAATATCACAGTACAATAAATATTCTGAACACAAAATGTTATTTTTATAAAATAATTATACTTTATTTAAACCGTTTAAAACTTCTTCATGCTCTTCTGAGCTTCTGCTAGAGTAATTTTACTTGATTCAAATACTCTCTGAAGTAGACAAGAGACAAACAATAAAAATCCTATTGCAATTCTGATCCACCAGGAACTGAGAGTACCCTGAAACATAATCAAGTATTGGATAGATCCATATATTAAAACCCCGAATAATGTTCCAAACATATATCCTGCCCCACCAGTTAACAAAGTACCTCCAATTACAACTGCTGCAATAGTATCAAGCTCCATACCTTTTCCATGAAGTGCATAACCTGACTTCATATAAAAAGTAAATACTATACCGGCCATTGCAGAACAAAACCCGCTAAAAGTATAAATCAATATTTTTGTTCGTTCTACTGGAAGCCCCATTAACATTGCAGATTGTTCATTCCCTCCTATAGCATAAATAGTTCTTCCAAACTTTGTATAATGTGCAAGAAATATTGCTAAAAGAAGCATAATAATTGCAATTACTACATTAACAGAAATAAAATTATTCCCAATAACATTTATTTGAAACTGAGCCACTTTTACATAAAATGGATGAGTAATTGATATAGTATCAACACTTACAATATAACATAATCCTCTAGCAAGGTATAATCCTCCTAAAGTAACAATAAAAGGCGCTATATTAAAAGTCTGGATTAAATAACCCATAAAAGTACCAAATGCTGCACCCATAAGTAACACTAATGGTAATACTATTAAAGGATGAACATGGTGTTTTGTTATTAAACTAGATATCACCATTGTAGTTAAACCTAATACTGATCCTACAGAAAGATCAATTCCACCTGAAATTATAACAAAAGTCATTCCTATGGCAATTATTATAAGATAAGCATTGTCAATCAACAGGTAATAAAAAGTTTGTAAAGAAAAAAATCCTGGAAAAGCAATGGATCCTGTAATAAACATTATTAAAAATAAACCAATAGTTACAAATAACGAGAAATATCTGCTATTTTTTAAAATATCAAACTTCATGTAGATATCTCCTTCATTCTTAATATTTTGAAAATCTGTTTACGGAATTTTTCTGATTGTATTATGCTTATAATAAATACAACTATTGCTTTTACAACCAAAGCTATTTCCGGCGGCACATCAATTGCATAAATTGACGTTGTTAAAGTTTGTATGATTAAAGCCCCAATAATACTGCCAACAAGATAAAACCTTCCTCCTGATAGAGCCGTTCCTCCTAGTACAACAGCCAGGATAGCATCCAATTCAAATAAGTTTCCAGCATTATTTCCGTCAGCTGCTCTTATACTTGAACAAACAATAAGCCCGGCTATACCAGCACAAAAACCACAAAATGCATAGCACCAGAAGATAATGTTTTTTGAATTGATCCCGGAAAAACGAGATGCAGTTGGATTTGCACCAACTGACTCTATATAGAGTCCTATAGCTGTTTTCCTGGTTACTATTTTTGTTATACCTAAAACAAATAACACAATAAATAATGCAAATGGTAATCCAAACAAATAACCATTAGCAATATAATAAAAAGGCTTGTAATATATAGTTATAATCTGCCCATTAGTGATTAATTGAGCTACACCTCGTCCCGCAACAAATAATATTAGAGTTGCAATAATCGGCTGCATTCCTACTCGCGATACTAACATTCCATTCCACATTCCTGCTAGAGTTGCAACTAATAATGCGGCTAAAATAGCAATTGGTATTGGATAATTTGTAACAAAGACTTGTACTCCATCTTTCATTATAAGATTACCACCAATCATAACTGCAACTGTGCTTGCAGAAATCGCTACAACTGAACCTACAGATATATCAATACCTTTTGTTGCAATAACAAGAGTCAAACCAATAGAAATTAACATAATTGGAGTAGCGCCTTTTATAATATCAATGAGATTCCCGTAGAGGTGTCCATCTTTAATTTCCATTGCAAAAAAATTTTTTGTAAAAATTAAATTATATAATAATAGTACTGCCAAAGCTATCAATGGCATCATAATTTTAGAATGCGTAAATCTTTTCCATATGTTAATGTTACTGTTCTTTATCATTCTTTTTTACCTCCTGCAATTGTATGCATGATTTTCTGTTCATCGATTTCACTGCCTGTCAATTCTGCAATTTTTGATTTATCTTTTAATACTGCTATTCGATTACTACAACGAATTACTTCTTCAATTTCTGATGAGATAAATAAAACAGACATGCCCTTTTTACTAAGATTTAATACCAATTCCATAACTTCTAATTTTGCCCCTACATCAATACCACGGGTAGGTTCATCCAAAATTAATATGTTTGGATCTGTGGCAAGCCACTTTGCAAGCATTACTTTCTGTTGATTACCACCGCTAAGTTTTTTTACTTCTTGATTAGCACTTGGTGTTATAATATTTAGTGCTTTTATTAAATTATCAACTATTTCTAGCTGTTTTTTTAATGGAATATTATTAAATAAACCAAGCTTTCCTTGTAAAGCAAGAATAATATTTTCTCTTATAGAAAGGTCAGCAATTATTCCCTCACTTTTACGATCTTCCGGACAAAATCCTATTCCAGTCGCAATTGCTTTTTTTGGAGTATTAATATTCACTTTTTTATTTTTTATTTGAATTTCGCCTTGATCTGCTTTATCTATTCCAAATATCAATCTTGCAATTTCTGTTCTTCCGGAACCAAGTAATCCTGCTAACCCTAATATTTCGCCTTCATTTGTTTTTAGATCAAATGGATGAACAGATCCTTTTTTTCCTAGATTTTTTACATTCAATACAATATTTGTTTTTTTAACTGTTTGTTCTGATTCTTTAACTTTATCTATATCTCTTCTAGAATAACTAAATTCAGACAATTCCTTACCAAGCATTTTAGCAATTAACTCAATTTTTGGTAGTTCAGTAGTTTTATATTCACCAATAAGATTTCCATTTTTAAGGACAGTAATTCTATCTGATATTTTATAAGTTTGATCCAAAAAATGGGTAATAAAAATAATAGCCAAACCTTCATCACGTAATTTTCTAATAACGTTAAACAGTAATTCTACTTCATTTTCATCTAAACTAGATGTTGGTTCATCTAAAATTAAAACTTTTGCTGATATATCCAACACTCTAACAATAGCTACCATTTGCTGAATAGCAACTGAATATGAAGATAATAATTGCGTAACATCTATCTTTACATTAAGTTTTGCTAAAAGATCTTCTGATCTTTTATTCATTTTTTTCCAGTTAATTTTACCAAATTTCATCGGCTGCCTGCCAATAAATATATTTTCAGCAACTGTTAAATTTGGACAAAGATTTACTTCCTGGTATACAGTACTAATCCCTAATTTTTGAGCATCCAGAGGTGAGCCTGGTTTAATTGCTTTTTCCTCTAGAAAAATATTTCCGGAATCTTGTTTATGTACACCTGTTAAAACCTTAATTAAAGTTGACTTTCCTGCACCATTTTGTCCCATAATAGCATGAACTTCACCTTTAAAAAGACGAAAATCAACATTAGATAAGGCTTGAACTCCAGGAAAATATATATTAATTTTTTTCATCTCCAATATAGGAGTATCGTTTGGCATTATTTATTCCCCCTCGTTATATTCAAATTAAAAAAAATAAAATATATTAGAATAACCACTCTATTTAGATAGAGTGGTTATTAATAATATGATAATAATTATACTATAAAATTAATTCGTACGCAAATATTTTGATTAATATTGACGATTTGGGAATTCTGCTTCTGCGTTTGTTTGATCAAAAACACCTTC
>CAZYID010000262.1:0-4030 GCA_964646595.1 uncultured Spirochaetales bacterium
AAAGGAAAAAAGTCTAAATAAATATGAAACTTGTGTGAATAATTTTAAAGATATTTTATCCAATAAAAAAGAAAGAGAAAAAAAAATTATAAATTATGAAAATGAATTAAAAGAAAATACTGATAGATTAAAAGAGTTGGAAAAAAAACTTATTGTTAAAAACGAATCTTTTAATAAAATAAAAGAAAATTTTAATAATAAAGAAAACCTTATTTTTAAAAATCAGGAATTTAATAAAATAATTGAAATAAAAAAAATCGAATCCCAAATACCGGCCATTTCAGAAAAATATAATATTTATTCTAAAAATGTTAAAAAACATGATGAACAATTAATAACTTTAAAAAATAAAAAACAAAAAATTTTAAAAGAAATAAATTCTTTTAAAAAAAATTTACCGGATGTTTCTATATTGCCTGAAATCAAATTATGGTTTGAACAAAAAAAAGAAAAAGATAACTCAATAATTAAGATAACAGAAAATTTAAATAATATGATTAATGATAAATTTTTCTTAAAAATTGATATTCTTAATAAAATAATTAAAAAAAATAGCAACATTAGTGAATTAGCAGAAATATTAAATCAAGAAAAAAGTAAAATAAAGGAACAGTCTCTTCAATTAAAAAATAAATTTAATGAACTTCAATTATCACAAAAACTTTATAATTTTACTCATGAGATAAAAGATGGAGTACCATGTCCATTATGCGGTTCAAAAGAACACCCGGATCCTTTAAAGATTGAAAATGTTAAGGATAAGATAGAAAATATAAAAGAAGAAATTATAAATATTGAAGATGATTTTGATAAAATAGAAAAAGTTCAACTCTTAATAGAAAAATTGAATGAAGAAGAAAAATTATTAAAAAAACATTTATCAATTTTTAATTGGAATAATTATTCATTAATTGATGAAGAAAAAATAAATGTGGATTTTAACAATCTGCAAAAAATTAATAATGAAATAAATAATTTAAACAATGATTTAGAGAACATTGATAAAGAAATTGAAAATATTCAAATCCAAAAAGACAATATTGATAAAGAATTAAGAGAAATAGAAAAACAGTTAATTTTATTTAAGACGAAAAAAAATGGTTTTTTAGATCAACTCAAAATCCTTATTTATAATGAATACAAAACATTATCTGAAGAAGAACTTTACAATAAAATCAATGAAACAGAAAATTTAATAAAAAACATTGAATTTGAATTTAAAAAATCTCAAGATGAAATACAAAAATTAGGAGATGAAAAAAAAGAAAAACAGGGTGAAACAAAAAAAATAAAAGAAAATATTGTTGATGAAAAAAAACTTTTAGAAAAAGACATAAAAGAGATAAACAATCGAATTATTAAATTTAATTTTAACAGTATAGATGAAATTCAAAAAATTCTTAATAACAATGAAGATCTAATAAAAGAAAAAAATGATATAATTGATTTTAAAAAAGCATTACATGCTGCAAAAGAAAATTTTGAAAAAAGTAAACTTGAAATACAGGATAAAAAATACGATGAAGAAAAACATAATAAAATAGAAGAAGAGATATTATTATTAAAAACAAATCAAACTTCTAAAAACCAGAAAATCGGGGGTTTTGCAAACTCTTTAAAAGAAATGAAGTCTGATTTAAAGAAAAAAAACAAGTTTGAAAATGAGTTAGAAAAATTAAAAGAAAGAGCAGATAATATTTCTGTATTATTAAAATTATTTAGAGGAAGCGGTTTTGTAAATTATATCTCATCAATATATTTAAATAATTTATGTAATTCGGCAAATGAAAGATTCTATAAACTTACAAGGCAGAATTTAAAACTTGAAATTAAAGATGATAATAGTCTTCAGATAAGAGACTTTTTAAATAACGGGCAAACAAGAAGCGTAAAAACTTTATCAGGGGGACAGAGCTTTCAAGTCTCTTTATCACTTGCTCTATCCTTAGCTGAAAATATAAGTATAAATGCCGGAGCATCACAAAATTTCTTTTTTATTGATGAAGGATTTGGATCTCTTGATAGAGAATCTCTTCAGCTGGTCTTTAATACTTTAAAGTCATTAAGAAAAGAAAATAGAATTGTAGGAGTGATTTCACATCTTGAAGATTTAAGGCAGGAAATCGATGTTTATCTTGAAGTAGAAAATGATCCAGAAGAGGGAAGTAAAATCAAAAGCAGCCTTGAATAACGATTCATATAAAGAGTAATTAAACCACGAAGTTAAAATGAAACAAAAATTATAGAATAACACCTGTCAGGTTTTTAATATCTGACAGTCATTATTCAATATTTGACATTTTATTTTTATTGTTTTATAGAATTTATAAAAGGAAAGTTTAACTCAAATGAAAAAAAAATATAAGTTCATTTTTACAGGCGGCGGATCAGGCGGTCATACTATGCCGGCTCTTGCTATGATACAGGAACTTAAAGATTATTCTAAAAATAAAAAGATAGAATGTTCAATACTATATATAGGCTCTAATAACGGTGTAGAAAATGAACTTGCAAAAAATTATAATATTAAATACCAAAGTATTAGTACAGGGAAGCTTAGACGATATTTATCAATAAAAAATTTTTTTGATGTTTTTAAAATCATAAAAGGAATATCCCAGAGTAAAAAAATAATTAAAAACTTTGCACCTGATATTTTAATAAGTACCGGAGGTTTTGTTTCTGTTCCTCCGGTAATTGCTGCTAAAAAACAAAACGTGCCTATAATTATTCATGAACAAACTATTAATGCAGGATTGGCAAATAAAATAGCATCAAAATTTGCAAATATAATTGCTCTAACATTTGAAGAAGGCAAAAAATATTTTCCAAAAAAAAATACGGTTTTAACAGGCATACCTTTAAGAAAAAAATTATTTAAAGGGAGTAAAAAAGAAGCTTTAAAAAAACTTAAACTTAATAAATCTCTACCGGTTATTTATTTTACCGGAGGAGGGTTGGGCTGTCATATTTTAAATACAACTGCTATTAAAATTCTACCCAAATTATTAGAAAAAGCAAATGTAGTATTTCAAACAGGTAAAGCATTGAATAAAAAAGATTTTTTTGAAATGAAAAAATTTAGAGAGTCATTAAATATAAAGAAAAAAAACAGACTTATTATTTTTAATTTTATAAATAATGAACTTCCGGATATATATGCTTTAGCTGACCTGGTTATTGCTAGAAGCGGAGCAGGAACTGTAAATGAACTAATGGCATTAAATATTCCGGCAATATTTATTCCCCTTGCTATTGCAACAAAAAATGAACAATTAAAAAATGCTAAGTTTGTTGAAAAAATAAATGGCGGTATAATTATAGAAGAAAAAAAATTAAGTCCAGAATTATTATTAAAAAAAATAAATGAAATTTTATTTACAGATAAAATAAAAAGAATGAAAGAAAATCTAAAAAAACAAAAGCTTCAAGACGGAGCAAAAAACATGATTAATCTGATTTTCAATTTACTTGAGGAAAAAAATGATTACAAAAAATGATGTAACTAATCTAAAAAAATGGTTTAATAATCATGTAGAAAATTTTAGAAATAAAGACAGGGAAATACAAAGAAATTATGATTTAAAAAAAATTCATACTTCAAATGTCTGCAAGAACATTGTTGAAATTGGAAAAGACATTAAATTAAATGATGCAGAATTAATAATCTCTGAAATAATTGCATTATTTCATGATCTGGGAAGATTTGATCAGTTTTTTAAATATAAAACTTTTGCTGACGAAAAATCTGAAAATCATTCAGCGCTTGCTGTAAAAATAATTAATGATAATTCCCTGTTAGATAACTTTGATAAAAAAACAAAAAATATTATTCAGCAAGCAATATTAAATCATAATAAAATCAGTATTGTTAATGAAAAAGATCCAAAAATACTGCTTTTTAGTAAACTAATACGTGATGCAGATAAAATTGATATATTTCGTGTTGTTACAGAATATTATAAAAATAAATCAAATGAAAAAAATGAAACAATCGAATTAGAATTAAAAGATACTGATAATTATTCGT
>CAZYID010000263.1:0-3977 GCA_964646595.1 uncultured Spirochaetales bacterium
ATGAAATCAATTTCAAATCTTTCGATAATAACAATTAATCTAAACAATAGTTTATATATAACTGACACTATTAACTCCGTATACAATCAAAAAAACATTAAACGTTTAGAATATATAATTATTGATGGAAAATCAAATGATAAAAGTATAGAAATAATAAAATCTTATGAAAAAAAATTCAAAGAAAAAGGTTTTATTTTTAAATGGATTTCGGAAAAAGATAAAGGCATATATAATGCTATGAATAAAGGATTAAAATTAGCAAATGGTGAAATAATTGGTTTTTTAAATTCAGGAGACTTTTACATAAGCAATACTGTTTTATCTGATGTTGTTAAATCTTTTAAATTAAATAACATTGATAGTCTTTATGGAGATCTGGAATTAGTAAAAAAAAATAATAAAAATAAAGTAATAAGATACTGGAAAAGCGGAGAGTATAATAAAAATAAATTTATAAACGGCTGGATGTGTCCTCATTTAACTTTTTTTGTGAAAAAAAATATCTTTAACAAATATGGAGCATTTAATACTGATTTTAAAATTTCTGCTGACTATGAATTAATTCTACGTTTTTTATATAAATATAATATTTCAACTTACTACTTAAATAAAGTGCTGGTTAGAATGAGACTTGGCGGAATAAGCAATAAATCTTTATTAAACTATATTTATACATATAAAGAAAATATTTATGCATGGAAAATAAATAAATTAAAAGCAAAATGGTATACTCCATTTATTAAAAAAATAATTAAATTAAAGCAATTTATTAATCTTAAATAAAAATATTATTATGGCTGAAATTAATTTAAACGAAAAAAAATATCTGGCTCAAAAACTTTATAAAGGCTGGTGGTTTAGAATATCCGGACTATTTTTTACCCGTTTTCTCTCAATATTAAGGATAATGATTTTTGCCAGATTATTTTTACCGGAATATATAGGGCTTGCAAATCTTACAGTAACCTGTATAGCTTTTTTATCAATTTTTGGAAATTTTGGATTTTCAAAATTTTTAATCAAAGAAAAGAATAATACCCAAGAATCAAATGATACAATTTTCACAATATCATTCTTTATTAATTTTTCTCTTGTTATTATATGTTTTATAATAGCGCCTGTATTTTCTTATTTTTTCACAAATAACTTAAATTTATATATATATTTTTTAGCTGTTATTTTATTAGAAATACCTTTAAAATTACCGGCTGTTTTCTGGGAAAAAAAATTAAAATTTGGTTATTCTACAATAATTCCTTTAATTTCTGAATTCTTTACAATACTTACAACTGTTTTAGTTGAAATACTTTTTCATCTGTCAGTTTGGAGTTTATTAATTGGTATTATTTCCGGATTATTTTTTTCTATTCTTTATATCTGGATATTTACATTATATAGACCAAAATTTTATTTTGATAAAAATGTTTCAAAAAAATTATTCTCTTTTGGAACACCGCTTATGATCCAGGGATTTAATGGATATGCTATGTCCAGAGGCGACAACCTTTTAGTTGCAAAATTTTGGGGGAATGAACAGCTGGCTTATTATAATTTTGCATGGCAAATGCCGTTATTAATTTCTGCTTTTGTTCAAACTATTGATGGTATGCTTTTACCGGTATATTCCAGAGTAAGTGAAAGTTTAAATGATTTAAAAAAATTATTTAATCTACATAATAAAATCTGGTCAATATTTGGAAGTTTTTTTGGAATGTTTTTAATATTATATGCTGAAATAATAGTAACAATTATGTATGGTGAAAAATGGCTTAAGGTTGTACCTATATTAAGAATAATGGCAATTTCTTTTGTAATAAGATTTTGCAGCGGGTATGGTTATGATCATCTTGTAATAATCAAAGGTAGAACATCATATATGATGAAATGGGGATTTGTTAATACTGTATTAGTTTTTACTTTAGGGCTTTTTTTAATTAAAATTATGGGGCCAATCGGTGGTGCCTGGTTCTGGGTAATTCAATGTGTTACATTAATTCCATTAATGCGGTTTACATTTATTTTTAGTGAGCTTAAAACTCTTAATTTTTTAAATTATGTATGGCAGCCGGTACTATGCAGTGTTATCTCTTTATTATTTGGTTTTATTTCATTAAAATATTTAACATTATCACATCCTCTAAATATTATTACAAGCATGTTATTATATGTTTTTACTTATAGTTTATTATTATTTATTATTGATAAACAATTATTAAATGATATAAAAAAAATTATAAAATTAATTAAACCAAATTAGATAAAATTCAAATTTTTTTATTTTAAATTTTATTTTCACTTAAATATTTTATATTATAACTTTATCACTCAATATTTTTTCAATTTCATCTATCTGATTTTTTATTAATGGACCATACTCCAATGCTTTAGCATTTTCTTCAATCTGTTTTACTGTTCTAAATCCTGGTATTGGGATTGTTTTTTCACTTTTTCCCCAGATCCATGCTAATGCTCCCTGTACAAGAGTTCTTCCATTACTTTTTAAAATTTCTTTTATTAATTGAAGCTTATCTATAAAAATTTTAGTAGGTTTTCCATTTCTAAAATATCTATTCCAATCAAAATTATTTCCTCTCACATCATCTTCTGGTAATCTTGAACTTTCTTTATATTTTCCACTCAAAATTCCCATTGCAAGAGGAGAACGATTTATTGAAGCAATATTATTTTTTTCACATATATTTAATATTTTATCTGCATTAATAAATATATTAAACTCATTTTGAATTGAAATACCATTTGTTTTATTTATAAAAAAATCTATATATTTCATATTATCTGTACTCCAGCCATACTCACGAATAAGTCCTTCCTTTTTAAGATGATCAAAAGTATTGAAAACCTCTCCAGCTTCTGTTAATGGTAAAGACCATAGGTGAAGTTGATATAAATCAATATAATCTGTCTTCAATCTTTTTAATGAATTTTTACAGGCTTTTTTTATATATTCAGAAGTTGTATTAATTCCGGTTATATACTTTGTATTTTCATCAAATACATGACCAAATTTTGTAGCAATTATTACTTTTTCTCTCTGTCCTTTTAATGCTTCACCTAATATAGTTTCGCTATGACCTGCCCCATATACATCAGCAGTATCAAAAAAATTTACTCCAAGCTCAATAGCTTTATGTATTGCTTTTATTGATTCATTATCATCAATACCGCTATAACCGTCAGGTTTTCCATCAAGATAAAATATTCCACCAATAGGCCAGCATCCAAATCCAAGAGCACTGACTTCAATTCCTGATTTTCCTAATATTCTTTTCATTATTTTTTCTCCATTTTTTTATTTACAATTTATTTTAACTAATTTATAATGAATAAAAGTGGCTTAGTAAAGATCCAGTTTATTTTTTATATTATAGTACCACTTTTATTAATTTTTACAATGATATGGATAAATATAGATAGAAGTAAAAATATTTCTTTAACAAAACAAATATTTGAACAGATAAGATCAAAAATTTTAAAAAAAGAATTAACTCCTGGCGAAAAATTACCATCAACACGAAAACTTTCTCAAGAATTAAAAGTTTCAAGAAATATAATATTAGATGTTTATGATCAATTATATGCAGAAGGATATTTAGATACTCATAAAGGCTCAGGTACATATATTGCTAAAGGAACTTTTTTAGAAAAGTATACAGATTTATATGATTATAATTCAGATGAATTTTCTAATAAAAAAATAGTGCAATTAGATAAAAAGAAAATAAATTTTGCTACAGGTATACCAGACTTAAAGAGTTTTCCAATTATTATCTGGGCTAAATTAATAAAAGAAGCATCACAGGATATATCTGAAAAAGATCTAAATTATCCTGATATAAAAGGTTATTATGAATTAAGATCAGTATTAGCAAAATACTTATTAAGAACTAAAGGTATAATTTGTAATCCAGATCAAGTAATTATTTTATCTGGATCAATACAGGGTTTTTTTATTT
>CAZYID010000264.1:0-2104 GCA_964646595.1 uncultured Spirochaetales bacterium
TAATACTTTCCATAAAAATGGAAAATCCTTCCTTTATTATATAAATTACAATTAATATTGAAACAATAGAATCCAGTATATATAAATTTTTAAAAAACATTAAAATAAAAGCAACTATTAAAACTCCCAACGAAGAAATTGTATCACTCATTAAATGTAAAAATGCACTTTTTATATTTATGCTTTTTTTAGCATCTTTAAAAATCAATAAAACAGAAACTGTATTTCCAACAAGACCTAATATAGTCACAATTATCATTATTGGCGCAGATATATTACTTGGGTGAAAAAATCTTTTTATTGCTTCCTGTAATATAAAAAAAACAGCAATAAACAATATTATAATATTAAAAAGAGCAGCAATAACTTCAGCTCGTTTATAGCCAAAAGTCTTTATTTCGTCTTTTTCCTTACCCGATATCAATATGGCAATATAAGAAATAATCAAAGAAAAAACGTCTGAAAGATTATGAAAAGCATCAGATAATAATGCTAAACTTCCGGATACAAGACCGCCTATGATTTCAGAAATAGTTATAGCAATATTTAAAATTATAGTTAAAAATAATTTATTTTTACTTATTTCTTTACTAGAATGTGAATGATGATTATGACTCATAACGATCTATATTTTATCAAATTATTTTTATTTTGCATAATTATATTGAGAAATTTCTTAATTATATATATTGATAATATTAATAAATTTATATAGAATCCAAATGCAATAAACATTCTATATGTACTTCATGTTGAATGTTTATAAAAAAATCTCTACGTTCTCTGTGCTCTCTAGCGAAGAGGGCGGTTAACTTAATAAAACACAAAAAATTTTATGGAATAAAATATGCAAAAAAAATTATTAAAAATGTCAATTACATTTATTATTACAGCAATCCTATTAATCTCTTTTGGATATATCAATTTATTTCAAATTAAAAAAAATAACAATAATTTATATTTACCTGATCCGATAACAGAGTCCCAGCCAAAATTCCATGTCACTTATGATGAATTTGAAATCCACCAGGAAATTGATCGATATAATAGAATTATAAATTTATATAAAAAAATTGAAAAAGAGACTGATATTATTCCTATAAAATCAGATATAAAAGCAGATATAAAATTAGATCAAACAAATAATAATTTTAAGTGGTATTCTGTTTATGCTGTTCATTACAAATCCGTTTATTTAATAAATCCTGTACAATCAAATGTAAAAAAAATAACATTTACTTATAAATTACCGGCAAAAAAAACAGTATTTGATGATTTTAAAATAACTGTTAATAACAATGAATTAAAAGATTATACAATTAAAAATGATACCGGAGAAATAATAAATGATATTCAATTTAGAGAAGGTGATATTAATAAAATTGAAATATCGTATACTGCAAGAGGACTAGAATACTGGA
Source organism: uncultured Spirochaetales bacterium (assembly GCA_964646595.1). GTDB lineage: Bacteria > Spirochaetota > GWE2-31-10 > GWE2-31-10 > JAFGQB01 > CAZYID01. Next base: position 1,422 of record CAZYID010000264.1, read on the forward strand.
AATATACCTTTAGGGAAAATATTAAAAAAATAATTGACTTTGATCTTGAAATTACAACAGATTTCAAAAAAATAATTTTTCCAAATGACTGTATTCCTACAAATCAAAAATCAAAATTAGATAATAACTTAAAACTTAGATGGAATTATAAAGATCTTTTGCTTGGATATAATCTAGGTGTAATTATACCCAAAAAAATAAATACCGTTCAATTTTATAAATTATCATTTATTGCAGTATTAGGATTATTTTTATTTTTTATATTTCTATTTTTTACTTTAAAAACCAACAATAAAGAACTGCAAAAAATCGATTGCTTTTTCATTGCTTCATCCTTTATTATATCTTATATAATATTACTAATTTCTGTTCAGTATATAAGTATCTATTTAAGTCTATTCATTGCATCTATGTTTTCTTTTTCTATATCCGGTTTATATATGTACTATAAAAATGGAATTAAATTTACAATATTAAATATATTGCTTCCTCAGTTTTTTTATTTAATACTTATAATAATGTCATTAGTATTTGAAAAGTATACTGATATTACAATTACAATATTTTTAATAATAACTATTTTTACTTCAATGATACTGAACTTTAAATCTATAAAGAATTATTAAATTTTCATGCAATATAAGATTTTAAATAGATTGTGTGATATAATCTCTATTATAAAA
>CAZYID010000264.1:2204-3965 GCA_964646595.1 uncultured Spirochaetales bacterium
TTTCATGCAATATAAGATTTTAAATAGATTGTGTGATATAATCTCTATTATAAAACAATACTATTTGTTAAAAAATGAAATTAATAAAAACAACATTATTTTTAACACTTATTATATTCTTAAACATTACACTTTTTTTCCCTCAGCAAATAATTAAAAGAAATAAAAAACCCAAAAAAGACTCCAAGCCTTTTATAGAAGGTGAAATAATAGTAAAATTTAAAAACTCAGCAAGTAGCTTTACAATAAAAAACACAAATAAAAAATATAATACTACAATAAAACCTTATTCAAAAAAAGACAGCAATTTAAAATTGTTAGAATATGATAAAAAAGAATCAATAGATATTATAATCAATAAATATAATAGGGATCCAAATGTAGAATATGTTCAGCCAAATTATGTTTACTCAATATTTAATGCAACTCCAGATGACACTTATTTTAGTTATCAATGGGGATTAGAAAACATAAATGACTGTGACGTGGATGCTTCTTCTGAATCAGAAGATTCTGCCTGGGATGTAAATACAGGTTCATCGAGTATCATTGTTGCTGTAATTGATACCGGCGTAGATTATCTTCATGAAGATCTGATAGGAAATATCTGGACTAATGGATCCGGATTTCATGGATATGATTATATAGATAATGATACTGATCCAATGGATCTGGAAGGTCATGGCACAATAGTCGCCGGTATTATCGGAGCTGTTGCAAATAATAGTAAAGGTATCTCCGGTACTGCGCAGAATGTTAAAATAATGAGTGTTAGGGGATTGGATGAAGATGGATATGGAACAACATTAACTCTTTCACAAGCTATAAATTATGCAGTAACAAATGGCGCTCAAATTATAAATGCTTCATGGGGAGGAAATCTCGGAGATACTTTATTAAGAAACGCTATTGAAAACGCTCGAGATAATAATGTGTTGTTTGTTGCAGCAGCAGGTAATGGAGGAGCAGACGGCATTGGCGATGATAATTCAACAACTTCTATATATCCGGCAAATTATCATATTGGTGTAGATGGATTAAAAAATATTATTTCAGTTGCTGCATCTGATCAAAATGATAATTTAGCCGGCTTTTCTAATTATGGTGAAAATACCGTTCATGTATGTGCTCCCGGAGTAAATATTATAAGTACAATTCCAACTTTTTCTTATGTAATGATTAATATCAATGAAAAAAAAGATATTTTTATTTATTCATTTCTTGGTTTTTTAATATTTTTCCCTGCCCTATTTTTTAATAAAAAGAAAAAATACTTTTATAAAAAACTATTACTGTTTTTATCAATTTTATTATTTATATTTATTACTATAAAATGTGTACCGCCTGAAAATGAAAAAAGCAGCAGTAAAGATTCATCAGATCCAGCACCTACTCCTCAAAAGGTTGTAACAGGACATACCAGTTATACAATATCAAACGGTACATCAGTAGCTGCTCCTTTTATAACCGGAATTGCAGTTTTAATGAAATCAGAAAACAGTGCATTGACTCCTTCTGAAATAATCTCATATCTAAGCAATACTTCAAACTCAGAAGATTATAGTGGAACAAATGCATTAAACAATAGGGTTATTTCTGATGGCAGGATTAATGCAAGAACAGTTTTAAATGCAGTTGTTGCTGATCTATAGAAGTACAATAACCGTCTTGGTTGTCGATTTTATTATTACTTGCTTTTGACAGGCGAGACTCCTGTCATACCCATTCAATATTAATTAATTAATTTTCTAACTTCAATTC
>CAZYID010000265.1:0-3952 GCA_964646595.1 uncultured Spirochaetales bacterium
ACAGGTTCAATAAATGCTGATTTTATTGATGGAAAAAAAGTACATATTGATGCAACAATTGTACCAAATAAAAATCCTTTAATTAATATTATAACAGAAAATTTAATAAAAATCGTGTTTGTTACCGGAAATTCTACGCCTCCGGTTAATGATTCAATATTAATCGGAAAAAATGACCATATTCCGGAAATAAGACCACCTAATATTGTTCCTAATAAAGCCCCAAAAATGCTTAAAAATAAAGCTTCAAGGAAAAACACTAAAACAATTTCAAGTCTGTTCATTCCTAAAGCTCCCATCATTCCAATTTCTTTAATTCTTTCATGAATAACCATTATTATAGTATTCATAATAAGAAAAGATGCAACAATTAAAAAAATACAATATATAATAAAATAAACAAATTCAAATTGATTAAACATTGCAATAAACGGACTTTCAGTCCAATCTTTAATTACTAAATCGGGATTATTAAGAATATTAATAATTTCTTTTTTTATTTTTTTTACTTGTTTAATATTATTTATAAAAACATATATTATTTGAGTTTCGTTATTTAATCTTCCAAGTTTTTGTAATTTTGTAAATGGCATTAATATAAAATTTTGATCAATTGTTACATAATCAAATTCAAAAATTCCTACAATTTTTGGATCCCCCGGCATATTAGAATATTGACTGGATAATATTAAAAAATTAGCGCGTAATGATAAAGCAGAGTTTAATTTATTTAATAAATAATTTTTATCATCAGAACTAATATCTTTATCTTTGAGAATATAAATATTTTTTTCTTTATCAAAATCATAAATAGTTAATAAGAACTCTTTTAAATAATCTTTTATAACAAAATAATCTAATACATTTGCATTAATTCCTAGTTTTTGTGGGATAATTTTTATTTCAATATTCATAAAAATTTCCAGTAAATTTAAGTAAGATTTTTTTTGTTCTGCCAGTATTTTTTTTAATTCCTTTTTATTTATTTTTGTATCTTTTAAATTATTTTCATTTATTAAATTTAATTTATAAATCATTTTATTTTTATCTAATATATAATTTTGAATTAATAAATTTTTATTCCTTTCTACATTAATATTATCTAATATCCAGTTAAATTCATAGTATTCTATTATTGCCGGAATAATTTCCATTTTTTTAGCTAATCTATAACCAACTATACATTCATTTTTATTATTTTGTGGAAATCTGCCTGCTAATAATCCATCAGATTTTTTTGTGAAATTAAAAAATGCATATTTTATTTTTTCATTTTTCATTTTTTTAATATTATTAAAATCTACTCCTGCGATATATCCATTTTTTACTATATTGCTGCTAAAAATTGCAAATGTAGTAATTCTTGGTACTATAGCTTTAATGCCTTTAATATTTTGAATTTTAGAGATAGAGTCGTCCAGGTTATTTATAGGATATTGAAGAGGATAAAAAAATTCTTTTTTTTCAAATTCTTTTGTTGTTATTTTAATATGTCCGGACTCAAATGTTTGAGCAATTTTTTCTGCACTGTCAAGCATTCCTTCAATATAAGCCATTAAAAATACTATCATTAAAACAGCCAATGAAATTGCTGTTATACATAAAATAGATCTGCGTATATTTCTAAATAAATTTCTATAAGCAATTTTTAATAAGTAAAAAAAACCGCCTTTATTATTGTTTCCCATTTGTACCCCTTTAAATATTACTCAAATCTTAATGTATCTACAATATTCATTTTAATTGCTTTAACAGCAGGAATTATTGCTGTTATTCCGGCTATGATTGTTCCGACAATTGGAGCAGCCATTATTGTATGGAAATTCCATGTGCCGCGAAAGATCCCGACTATTCTATAGCCATAATCTGTCATATTTGATTTTTCTAAAATATTTGTATAATCAATTCCTTTATAAATAATCCAGAAGTCAAGAGGTATACCTATTAAAACACCAATAATTGATCCAATTAAACCAATAAATGATGCTTCAAAAATAAATAGTTTTATGACATCCCAATCTTTCATTCCCATTGAACGCAGCATACCTATTTCTTTTGTTCTTTCAAAAATTGCCATCAGCATAGTATTTGCTATTCCAACTATTGCTAATATAAATAATATTCCTATCATAATATATGTGCTTACAATATCTCCTGCAGACATAGCAAGATAATCTTTTGCATCTTCCTGCCAACCTACAACTATCAAGTTATCAGGCAGAATATCTGCTAAAATTTTTTTTATTTTTTCAGGCGATTCGTCTTTACCCGGTAATTCATGCAAACCAACGTCTTTTTTACGTATACAGATTTCTGTAATTTTACCTTCAAGCAAAAGTCCTTTTTCATCCTGTAAAATATTTAAAGGAAGATATGCAATATAACCATTTGTTTTTGGATTTGGAGAATTAACTATACCGGCAACTTTAAGATCAATTACCTGATGTACATGACGTATTTTACCTATTTCGTCTTTTATATCTATAGTTACAGAACACCTAATACTATCACCTGTAGTAACTTTAAGATCTTTTGCACCTTTTACTCCTAATAATGTAGAAAAACTTTGTCCATCAATAAATTTAGATTTTTCTTCAAGGAAGTTATTGTATTTTAATACTTTTATTTCTTTTTCCGGATCAATACCAATAAATTGAAAAGGAAGTTCCTGTTCTTCACTCATTAATGATCCTGTAAAAACAAAATGAGGAGCAGCATTAAAACCACTTTCATTCAATTTTTTAAGAATTGGCTGATAGTTTTTAAATGATTCATACATTGGAAGTTCATCTTTTTTTTCGAAATAAGCTTTTGAATATATTTTTACACTTCCGGTTTCATAATTAATTAAATTTCTTTTAGAATCCAGATTCATGCCTAAAAGCCATGCATCCATCCAGATGTATAAAGCAATGCCAACTGCAATTGCAATTAAAGTTAAGGATGTCTTAACTTTATGTCTTCCTAAATTTCTGAATGCAATTGATAATAAATTTATTTTTGCTTTGCTCATTTTTTATTATCCTCTGTTATTTTACCATCTTTTAATAAAACAAGACGTTTAGCATAATCCATAACCATTTTATCGTGTGTAGAAAATAAAAAAGTAATTTTTTCTTTTTTGTTAAGATCCAGCATTAGTTCTAAAATTTCTTTTCCTGTATTTGAGTCAAGATTTGCTGTTGGTTCATCTGCCAGTATTAATTTTGGTTTTTTTGCCAAAGCTCTTGCAATTGCAACTCTTTGCTGCTGTCCACCTGACATTTCTGCCGGTTTTCGGTTTTCCATCCCCTGCAAACCAACTGATTTTAATACTTTATATGATTCATTTTTTATTTCATCTGATTTATGGCCAAGCAAAGTTAATGGAAAAGCAACGTTTTCAAAAGCAGTTAAAACCGGAATAAGATTATATGCCTGGAAAATAAATCCTAATTTTTTTCTTCTTATCAATGCAAGTCTGTTTTTATTTAATGTACTAGCATCTTTATTTTCGATATAAATACTTCCTTTTGTAGGAATATCTAATAACCCTATTAGATGGAGAAGGGTAGACTTGCCGCTTCCTGAAGGTCCTGCTATTGCAGTAAACTCGCCGTCTTCAAGTGAAAAATTAACTCCTCGTAATGCTTTAACAACAATTTTTTTTACCTGATAATCTTTATGTAAATTTTTAGTTTCTATTATTTTCATTTTATTCTCCTGTATTTTGCCACAGATTTTAACAGATAAAACACAGACTTTAAGAATGATTTAAAATCATATTACAGTCTGTGTATGTCAGTGGCTTTTCCTAATCTTTATTCTTATTTCTGTCTTCTGACTTCTTCTTGTTTACTTCTCCCATTGCCTGTATTCCAAATATATTTCCTAAATTAATATTATCCAGAACAGAAGAAGGAACCATCATCATTGAATTTCCTGCTTTTAATCCTTCAAAAAGTATATTCAT
>CAZYID010000266.1:0-3945 GCA_964646595.1 uncultured Spirochaetales bacterium
GATAAAGAACAAATATTAATGAATAAGACTGTTATAATAAAAAATGGGATAATTAAATCAATTAATGATTCTAAAGTTATAAATAATTTAGATAATAGTATTATTATAGATGGAAAAAATAAATATCTTATCCCTGGTCTTATTGATATGCATGCACATATCTTTGAAAAGAATAATTTAATTTTATATCTTGTTAATGGTGTAACAACAATAAGAAATATGGCAGAGTTTCCAGATCCTAAAAAGAACTTTAATTCTATTCAAAAAAAATTGGATTTCATCTCAGCCCTGGATTTAAAACATAAAATTAATTCAGGAGATTTAATTGGGCCTCAGATTTTTCAAGCAAGTTATGTTTTAGATGGAAATCCTCCATTTGCAAAAATGTATTGTACAATTGTTAAAGAATCAAAATTAGCAGAAGGTTTTGTAAAAGAAGCAGTTGAAGACGGTTATGATTATATTAAGATATATTGGAATCTACCTAAAGATACTTTTTATTCTGTAATTGATGCAGCAAGAAAATATGATATAAAAGTAATAGGTCATGTTCCTTTTTCTGTTACACTTGAAGAAGCATTAACAAGCGGAATGTATTCAATAGAACATTTAACAGGGCATTATGATGATAATGTAGATGAAAATATAAAATATTTTGCAAAATTGGCTAAAGATAATAATGTCTATAATTGTCCTACACTTGTAAACTTAAGATACATTTTGCCTTATGAAGAATGGAAGGAGGCAATAAAAAAAGAAGAAAATAAATATATATCCTCAAACATTAAAAAAATATCGGATAAAGAAATGCGGGAATGGAATAGACGTATTAAAATGAATAAGAAGAATAATATACGTTATGCAGGTCATAATATGGATTATTTTTATTTTCTTGTTAATGAACTTCATAAAGCTGGTGCAAAAATACTCCTTGGAACAGATGCAGGGATGCCTTATATATTACCAGGCTTTTCTATTCATGAAGAATTAGAATTATTAGTTAACTCAGGTTTATCACCTTATCAGGCAATAAAAGCTGGAACATATATGGCTGCAGAATGTCTTGAAAGTTTAGATGAAATTGGAACAATTGAAATAGGAAAAAATGCTGATCTTATATTATTAAGTGATAATCCTCTGGAAAATATTCAGAATACAAAAAACATATCAGATATATTTATAAATGGGAAATGGTTTTGTAGAACAGAATTAAATAAAATGCTTGAAAAGATAGAAAATTAATTTTTATATATCAAAGCTCTGTCTCTTTTTTACTTTATATGAGACAGAGCTTCAAAATTCACTTTTTCTTTCTTTTCTGTGGATTTTAGAAATTATCAGGTGATATTTTTTTCATTAAAGCCATTTTATAACAATGCTCAGGTAATTCACATCCAAGTTTATTCTAAACAATAAAAATATCTTATCTGTGCAATCTGTTAAATCTGTGTAATCTGTGATTTATAAAATATATTTATTATAAAGAAGTCACGGATTACTCAGATTTTTTAATTTTATGTTCATAAGATGTTAACAGTTAAACTAATACTTGAACGTCCTGATATTTTTTTTATAAATCACGAATTACACAAATTAAGCTGATTACACAAATTTTTTTTTATATATTTTACAATCTGTAGAATCTGTGACTTATAAAGTTTATTTATTTTAAAAAGAAAATCACTGATTGCACAGATAAAACAGATTACACAGATTTTTTAATTATTTTAATCTGTGTAATCTATTAAATCTATAAGATTAGTGATTTATTAAAGGCAAGTATTAAAAAATCCCATCAACAGAAAAATAAGGATAGAGGAATCTCTTGTCATTATTCCTGAATTTAATCTATTTTTTTAATTATTATATTGCCAAAAATCATCTCCGGAATTATTATGATTTTATTTTTATTATCATAATAAAAATCAGCAGGCCCTGCTATTTTATCGATTGATAATTCTTCTCTTTTTTTATTCTTTAAATCATACTTAATAATTATTCCCTTTTTTTCAAATGCAACCCAGTCTGATATCAATAATGTATCATTATTTAACAAACTAACACCATCAAATAATCCACTAACACCTTCTAATTTTGTAAAATTGTTATTTTTATCTATAAAACCAGCAACACTTTCCGGATTTATTTCATTTCCCATAGATACAACATACAGTTTTTTTGTTTTTTTATCATAAAAAAGACCATTTAATCCATACATATCATACTCAAAATTTAATTTTTCATATTGACCTGTTTTAATATTTACTTTATATATTTTGCTTGATGCTGTATCAGAAATATAGATATTTTTATTATCATATACAGTTATATCATTTAAAAAAAATGAACCATCAATTTTTAAATCAAATACTTTATTCCCTAATTTTTTATTAAATCCCACTACTCTATCAATATCAACAACATATAAAGTATTACCAACAATTCCCATACCTTTTGGAGCATTTAAATCTTTACCCTTTGGAATAAAAAACTTATCTATTATATTTCCATTTATATCCAGTTTAGAAATATAACCATCTTTATCCTTAGTCATAGGATCCAATTTCTCTCCAACATTAGAAACGTAAATATATTTCCCATCACTTATCGCTGATTCCGGGGAAGAAAATCCACTAATAGATTTAAAATCATTTGACTGAATATTAATAACTAAAATTATTAATAATAAAATTATTAACATTTGTTTTTTCATAATATTATCTCCTAATAATTATTTTATTTGTTGATAAGTATAATCTTTTTATAAAAAGCAAACTATCAGATTAGGACATTAAAATATCAGATTTGGCTTTTTTTTGAAGCTGTTTTGGAGTTATATCATATTGATCTTTAAAAAGTTTTATAAAATTACTAATATTGTTTATTCCTACAAGATAAGAAATTTCTGTAATATTTTCATCAGAATTCTCTAATAAGAAATATGCTTTCTCAAGTCGTTTTTGAGTAATCCATGTTTTTGGAGAAATTCCAAAAATGTTTTTAAAATCATTTTTAAACTTTGTAATACTTCTTCCTGATTCTTTTGCAAAAAAATTTACATTAAAAGGTTTTGTGAAATTATTCTCCATAAATGCTATTAAATTTGCTGATTCATAATTTAAAATTTGAGTTAATATAGATTTAAATTTATTGTTTTTATCATTATTTAAAATGTTTAAAAGAATTTCATCAAATTTTATTTTTAATAAATCTTTTTCATATGAATTATGATATATAAAAAAAGGAAAAATTGACTCAATACATGATTTAATAAAAGAATCCATTTTAATAACATTTATATTATTCTCATTATTAGAAATTTTTGTCATCTTTAATAGATTAATATTTTTCAAAGCAAAATTATGCAAATAATCATCATCCATAAAAAAACAGAGAGATTCATATCCATTTTTTTCCATATCAACTATCTCGGACATTACATATCTCCCCTTCCTTATAAATAATATCATTCCTTTATCAGCTGTAATCTTACCTTCGTTTGAAGTAATGATTTTAGTCCCGCTTAATACAATTAATAAAAGATTAGTTTCAAGATTACATTTGATTTTTATCATATTTTTTCTTTGATTATATTTTAAAAAGGTTAAATTATCAATCTTAAGGGTGTCTAGTTCTTTATTTTTGTGCAAATAATCTGGTATATTTACTATCATTGATTACCTAATAAAAAAAATAAAAATATAAAAAAAGGTAACAAAAAAACACTTGGTAATCAATAAAAATTTTTATTTCAGGGCATACTGCCCTAACCTTTTTTACATACAATGTATGATGTATTAAGTACAAATTATTCCGGGCTTACAGCCCGGTGCTGTGTTTTGCAAGGAGCGCAGCTCCTGTAACCTCAGCCCGTTTTTTAATAAGCAATGAATAAAAGCATGCGGTTGTTAAATATGATAAACTCGCTTTGCTCGAACAATCATA
>CAZYID010000267.1:0-3940 GCA_964646595.1 uncultured Spirochaetales bacterium
ACGCAATTCAAAAAATATTTTTCTAACGGTGAACAAGGAATGACAGACTTTCAAAAGAGGATAAATTTGATTTTTTTATTATTATTGAGGGGGATAATATTGTGTTTTCTTCACTTCGTTACGAAAACAATTTATTAAAAAAGACAAAACTTTATATACCAATAATTACATTAACTCAAGGCGGTTATTATGATTAATAAACAACAAAATAAAACGGTAAATTATCAATATAAACCATTCAAATTTTGGTTTTTAACCTTACTAATTACATGGATAACATTATTCATAGCAGCCTATTTTAGTTATAATGAAAGCTTATTACCTTACAAAAACATATTTATTTTAATAGCCCTTTTCACACCATTTATTGTTGCTATGAGTATGGTTTATGGCTCAAAGAGTAAAGAATTAAAAAAAGATTTAAAAGAAAGATTATTCAACCTTAAACTGATAAAAACAAAATATTGGCTGTTTATTCTTTTAATCATGCCTGTTACTTTGTTGATAGCAACAAGTATTTCATTATTATTTGATCAGCCTATTAAACAATTCTTACTTTCCCCGGAATTAACTCTTCTGGGAGGAGAAACTTTAATTATTCTAATCATTTTAGTATTAGCTCCAACATTTGAAGAGTTGAGTTGGAGGGGGTATGGGGTCGATAGTTTAAAAAGAGGTAGAACCATTTTTAGAACAACTTTACTTTTTGCAATTCTTTGGATTTTATGGCATATCCCTCTTTATTTTATAAATGGTTATTACCAAAACGAATTACTTCATATAAGTTATATTTATGCTGCCAATTTCATTTTTCAGAATTTTATTGCTGCATTTCTGATGAATTGGCTATACTATAAAAACAACAGAAGTATTTCTGCAATAATAGTTTTTCATGTAATGTTAAATCTATTCTCAGTATTACTTCAGACTGAGCAATTTACAAAATGCATAATAACAATTATTTTGGCAATTGTCTCAACTTATATTTTACTAAAAGATAAAAAATTCTTTTTTGAGAAATAAAATGAAATTTCAGCATAATAAACAATATAATAAATTTCTAATCCTATGGGTTGGACAATTCTTTTCCATGATCGGTAGTGGTCTTACTTCTTTTGCATTAGGTATTTATGTCTTTCAAAAAACTGGCTCTGTTACTAGCTTTACTATGCTTCTTTTATGCATCTTCCTTCCCTCTGTTTTAATAAAACCGTTCGGCGGTGTCCTTGCAGATCGGTTTGATAGAAGATTGCTTATGTTCTTTGGTGATTTCGGTGCAAGCTTAGGAACGGTGTTTATTTTAATTTTAATGCATTACCTACCTTCAGGATTATGGTTTATATATCTAGGCATAATTGTTAGTTCAATCTCAGGGTCTTTTCAAGAACCTGCTTACAAAGCAACAATCACCGATCTATTACCTAAAGAGCTTTATGATAAAGCAAGTGGTCTGATGCAATTAGCAAGCTCATCACAATATCTCATTTCTCCATTCATAGCAGGCATATTATTATCTTTTTTTAATATCAAATTTATTTTCATGATTGACATACTAACATTTATTCTTGCAGTTATTACTACATTATGGGTCAGAAAAAGTATTGGAAACATAGATCTGAAGAGAAAGACAAGTAAACTTCTAAATGATTTCAAAGAAGGCATAAATGAATTATTAAATCAAAAAGGTGTTTTGTGGCTAGTTTTAATTACAATGTTTGTTTTATTTTTTGTAGGTCTGTTACAATCATTACTTGTACCTATGCTTCTTTCACTAACTGATGCAAAATTTACTGGAATCATACAATCAATAACAGCTGCTGGAATGATTGCAGGAAGTTTGTTTATAGGAATATTCGGTTCTAAAAAGAAATATGTAAAAATGCTTTCAATGTCCTTATTTTTTACAGGAGTTTTCTTTTCATTAATTGGAGTGAATACAAATTTAATATTTATAACAATAGTAGGATTCTTATTCTTTAGCTTTTTGCCCTTTGTAAATACAAGTATAGAAGTTCTTATAAGGAACAATATTGATAATGAAAAACAAGGAAGAATTTGGTCAATAATTTCAACTATAACTTACTTTGGATCAATAATTGCATTTCTTGTTGCTGGCTTCCTTGCAGATAAGATATTCAATCCGTTATTGCAACCAGGGGGCTTATTAGCTTTAAGCATTGGGAAAATAATAGGTATTGGTGAAACAAGAGGAATCGGATTAATATTTATTATTGCAGGTATCTTTATATCTTTTATTTCGATGATAATATTTAAAAATAAATACGTTAGAAAATTAGAGTTCAATAATAATCAAGAAATTTTGGAAAAAGATTTAAATTTTTAGAAGGCTTTATATCATGATTACAACTTTTGTTTTTATTGAGGTTAACCATGCTAAAAATAATATTCATCATAATAATGGCAATTCATGGGCTCATTCACTTAATGGGTTTCTTGAAAGCATATGATTTTGCAACATTAGATCAACTTACTCAAAATATTTCTAAGCCTATTGGTATATTATGGCTTACAACGACAATCCTTTTTGCAGTAACAATATTTCTGTTTGTGGGAAATAAAGAGTGGTGGTGGATTGTAGGTCTTTTGGTAGTGATACTATCGCAAATTGTCATTATTTTGTCTTGGTCTGATGCAAAGTTCGGAACAATTCCAAACATCATAATTCTTGTAGTAATCATAGCAAGTGTCGGAACACATTTATTTGAACAGGGTTACAAGAATGATGTTGCCTATAATTTGGAACATAATAATGAATTAAATGAAACTGTACTTTCTGAAAATGATATAAATCATTTACCATCTTCAGTTCAGAAATATCTGCATTATGTTGGAGCAATTGGAAAACCGATAACCAAGAATTTTTCCGCTGTTTTTGAAGGACAATTGAGAGACAAGCAAAAAGAATTCTCTTTTATTTCTGAACAATATAATTTCTTTAAAGAACCAGCCCGTCTCTTTTTTGTGAAAGGAAAAATGTATGGAATAACTGTTCCTGGCTATCATAAATATATGAAACAAGAAGCGAAAATGGATATTAAATTATTTGGACTAATTCCAGTAGTAAAAGAAAAAGGTAAAGTAATGTTTAGCTCTGAAACAGTAACAATTTTTGTAGAATTATGTTATTATGCACCCTCATTATTGGCGGATAAAAATATTGCTTGGGAAGAGATAGACTCTCTCACCGCAAAAGCAACTTTTACAAACAAAAATGCCACTATCACTGCAACATTACATTTTAATAAGGAAGGTCAACTAATTAATTTTATTTCGGACGATAGAACTGATGTATCTGATATGAAACAGTACAGATTTTCAACACCCGTTTCTGAATACAAAACTTATGAAGGACATACTGTTCCGACTGTAATAAAATTGGTATGGCATTATCCTGACGGAGAGTTTGTATATGGGGATCTACAACTCAAAAGAATAAGATATAATGTAAATGAGAACAATTTAAAAAATGAAATTCACCCCTAATCCCTCTTTCATTTTTCAAAAACGGAAAAATCAAATTTATAAAAATTAAGGAAAGCCTATTATAATGAGTAAGAACGAAAAATATTTTTTGAACTCACTCCGCTACGTTTCGTGCCACGCTACGCTCTCCTCCTTTCAGTCGTCGGGGCGTATAACAGCGGATATGAGGTTCCGCTCCCTTTGGTCGCTTCACCCAAATTGCCCTTGACTTTATTATTTTACTTAAAAATTTGTTTTTATCATAGTAAAATTATTTTATAAATTATTAATTAAGTTTATTAAATAACGGGCAACTTCTCATATCCGCATACCGTTACAAACAAAAATTTAATCGTTTTATTTTCAAATTTAATTTACTCCAGCTTTTAATACCCGACTACCTTTTTTGTGATATAAGCAATATTATCAAAAGCAACTTTTTTTCCTTCTATAAACT
>CAZYID010000268.1:0-3918 GCA_964646595.1 uncultured Spirochaetales bacterium
TTTAGGAGGAATATTAAAAAGTTTCCAGATACTAGATATTAGAATAAACAAAACTGTTGGCAAAACAAAAAACAGTAATATATTTTTGTGATTTTTCTTTATAAAATTGAGTAATTTTTTAATTATTGCTTTCATAGATTAATTTCCTCCTGAGGGATTTAAAACATCTATAACCCACCAGTTAAATTCAACATCCAAAGGAATCGTCTGGCTAAAGACAACCGTGAAGAATCCGTCTCCTTTTGATTTAACATATAAAACATTATTCATAGTAGAAGATGTTGGAGTTACATAAACTAAGGTATAGTTTGTTATTTTTGGATTTTTAATAGTAATTATATATGTACAACCTCTAAAAATCCTAGTTGCTTTAAATTCTTTCCAATCTTTTGGAATACATGGATCTATTATTAATCCCTCAAAGTCTGGTCGGATCCCTAAAATAAATTGTGACAAAGCAACAAAATTCCATGAAGCTGTTCCTGTGAGCCAAGAGTTTTTAGCTTCTCCCGGATTAAATGCCTGTTTCCCTGCTATCATCTGAGTATAAACATAAGGTTCCATTTTATAAAGTTCACTTCTATCTTCAATAAAAGCCGGACAAATATTTTTATAATATTCAAAAGCTTTGTCCCCCCTACCTAACATTGTTTCTCCAATTAATATCCAGGGATTATTATGACAAAAAATCCCGCCATTTTCTTTATATCCTTCAGGATAACTTGATATCTCACCAAGATTAATATAATACTCAGAATAAGCCGGATATAACAATACTATCCCGTAAGGTGTTGCAAGATATTTTTCTACCGCATCCAGTGCTTTTTTAGGAAAATCTTTGTTCTTTCCAATTTCTGCCATACTGCAAAATCCCTGCGATTCTATAAAAATTTTACCTTCTTTACAATCTTTACTGCCTATTTTATTTCCAATAAAATCATATGCACGGATAAACCATTCGTCATCCCATCCAGAGTTTATTACTGCTTCTTCCATTTTAGATATTGCATTATCTGCAATCTTAGCTTCATCAAATAATTTTAATTTTTCACAGAGCTTTATATAATCTTTCCCAATATAAACAAACATCCCGGCAATTAAAATTGATTCTGCAGTTTTTCCTTGTATATTACCACATGTTTGAAAAGATTCATCCGGATTTGATGAATATGCATTAAGGTTTAAACAATCATTCCAGTCTGCTCTTCCAATAAGAGGAAGATTATGAGGTCCGAGATTATTAATAACATGATGAAAAGATTTTTTTATATGCTCAAATAAAGTCCCTGTTTCTTTTAGATTATTGTCATATGGGACCTTAATATTTAAAATATCAAAATCATCTGTTTCTTTTAAATAAGCAATAACTGAAAAAATTAACCATAAAGGATCATCATTAAAATTACTTCCTATCTCATTATTGCCCCTTTTTGTTAGCGGTTGATACTGATGATATGCACTTCCATCAGGAAATTGAGTTGCTGCAACATCCAGGATTCTATTTTTAACTTTTTCCGGAATTTGATGAACACAGCCAAGCAGATCCTGGTTCGTATCACGAAAACCAATACCTCTGCTAATCCCGGTTTCAAAGTATGACGCGCTTCTTGACATGTTGTATGTTACAACACACTGGTATTGATTCCAAATATTTGCCATTCTGTTTACTCTTTCATCCTCTGTTTCTACATGAAATCTGCTCAACAAATCATTCCAGTATTCTTTTAGAGTTCCTAATGCTTTGTCTACTTTTTTTTCTGTATTAAAATTTTCAATTAATTGAATTGCATTTTTTTTATTAATTACATTACCGGATTCCCATTTATTATTTTCTTCATTTTCAATATATCCAAGAATAAATATTATTGATTTTTCCTGACCGGCATCTAATGTAATATTTAAATGATGAGATGCAATAGGGTACCATCCATGACAAATTGAGTTAGTAGATTTTCCATTTTTTACAACACAAGGAGAACTAAGGCCATTATGCTGTCCGATAAAACTATCTCTGTCTGTATCAAAACCTGTAAAATCATTAGAAACACAAGTAAAAAACGAATAATGATTTCGTCTTTCACGATATCCTGTTTTATGAAAAATTGTAGAATCTTTTACTTCTACTTCCCCGATATTAAGAGTACGCTGAATGTTTGTCATATCATCAACAGCATTCCATAAACAAAATTCCATATAAGAAAAAAGATTAATGTTTTTTGTTTTTTTAGATTCATTTTTAATATTAAGTTGTATAATTTCACAATCACTATGCAGGGGCACAAAAAATAATTGAGAACAGGATAATTCATTTTTTTTACTATTAATAATAGAATACCCAAGCCCATGTCTGCATTCATAAGAATCCAATTCTGTGTTTACAGGTTTATACCCTGGGGACCATATTGTTTCATTATCTTTAATATAAAAATACCTGCCATTACTATCAATAGGAATATCATTATACCTGTATCTTGTTAATCTTCTTAATTTTGCATCTTTATAAAAAGAATACCCGCCGGCAGTATTTGAAATTAATGAAAAGAAATTATCCACACCCAGATAATTTATCCATGGGTAAGGAGTCTTTGGAGTAGATATAACATACTCTTTATTTTGATCATCAAAGTATCCGAATTTCATATATTCCTTCTCTAAATTATAAATTTTGCATCTTTATTATATTTTGAATATTATTTTTAATAATATAACTCCTTGCATCCTGATCCTGATTTGGAGTTATTGATGCAGTAGGAATGGAAAAAAGATGTTCTAAAATCATCCCGCCTGCACCATACGCAACAACCATATCTTCAAATGATAAAGACTTTATTTCACAGTTTATTTGACTTGCATAAGACCAGTTCTCTTCAATCGCTTTTTTAAAAATCGGAATTACTTCTTCCTGATACGCACTTTTAAATCCGCCAAAAAAAACATGATCAAGTCCCAGGGTATTAACAAAAAGCGCAACATTTTTCGCTAATTCTACAATAAACTTTTTAAAAATTTCCCTGTCATTATTAATATTAATTATCTCATCCTTTGTTAAGGAAAATTGATTAATGCTTGAAGATTCTGTAAAAATACTTCTAAATTCTCCGGCAGAATAATTGCTTCCATAATAAACTTTACCATTTAACACTATTCCAAATCCAACAGCAATTCCACTTTTGCCTTTTTTTATTAATTCCTTATCCCTAAATTCAATTAAAATAGATAGAAAATTTTTTATTTCATCTCTATGAATTAATAATTCCCCCAAGGCGCAGCAATTTGCATCGTTTTCAACAAATATTGGAAGATCAATTTTACTTGAAATTTCCTCGTAAAAATTAAAATCTTCAGTAATACCTAAAGGAATTGATTTGAAAATTATTCCTCTATCAGAATCAATCATTCCGGATAATCCAATACCAACACCAATTAATGGCAGCATTAATTCCTTTTTAATTGAATTAATTTTGTCAGAAATTTGTGATATAAAATTATCTTTATTTATATTTAAATCACCGCTTTTTATCTGTAAAATCTCTCCTTCAAGATTTATAATAGATGCTTTATAAGAATCAGGCATTACTTCAATTCCTAATATACAGCCAAAATCATTATTAATAGATAAAAAAATCGGTTTACGTCCGCCTGTAGGACTGGATTTTCCTTCTGCCAATTTTTTTATAATACCGGAGTCTATTAATTTTGAAACAATATTTGTTACAGTTGACTTATCAAGATCAAGCATTCTTGAAATTTCAATTCTACTTATACCTTTATTTAGCCATATTACCCGTAGAATTCTTGGAATATTAATTGTACTGTTTTTTAATAACATATTATTTTATTTCGTTATAATTAGTTGAATGATTGAACCAACTAATTATAACATAGAGAATTTTTTTGTCAATAAATATATCAGTTCGA
>CAZYID010000269.1:0-3918 GCA_964646595.1 uncultured Spirochaetales bacterium
TTATGTGCATTGCTTCATCAATTAAAGATAAATATGATATTAAAATTGTTGACGGGACATTTATAACAACAAAAGAAATTATTAAAGAAATTTTAAATTTTGATCCTGATTATATAGGTATAAGTATAAGGAATATAGATAATCTTCAGATTATTGAATCAAAATGTTATTTTAATCATATTCAAAATAATATAATTAATCCGATAAAAAAAGTTTCAGGTTCCCCAATAATCCTGGGTGGAAGTGGTTTTAGTATTTTTGCAGATGTATTAATGGAAAAGTTAAATGCAGATTACGGTGTAGTTGGAGAAGGAGAAACAACATTTCCTGAGCTGATAAATTATTTAATTACTAATAAAGATCCTTTAAAATTACCTGGAGTTATTGTAAAGGGCAGCAGAAATTTTATAAAAAACAGCGAATATTTAAACGTTGATAAATTACCTTTTTCTGAATTTGATAAACGTTTAAATTTTGATTTTTATAAAGAAAGAGGAGCATATTCAATTCAAACAAAAAGAGGATGTTATCATAAATGTATTTATTGTACATATCCTTATTTAGAAGGAGATAAATACAGATTGAGATCTCCTGTGGATGTGGCGGATGAAATTGAAGAAGCCAGCAAGAGATTAGGATATTTAACATTTGAATTTGTTGATTCAACTTTTAATGATCCTCCAGGTCATGCAGAAGAGATTTGTAAAGAAATAATTAAAAAGAAAATTAATGTTGGCTTAAGAACAATGGGTATTAATCCGGAAAATGCTTCTGAGAATTTATTTAGTTTGATGATGCAGGCTGGTTTTACTCAAATAGATTGTACTCCTGATTCTGCTTCTCCAATAATGATAAAAAACATGAGAAAAAATTTTACATTAGATCAGCTTAAAAGGACTGCTGAAATTATTAGAAAAAATAATATTCCTACAATGTGGTTTTTTATACTTGGAGGTCCCGGAGAAAACGCAACCACAATAAAAGAATCATTTGAATTTATCGATCAATATGTTTATGATTTTGACATGGCTCATATAACAAAAGGATTGCGTATCTATCCAAAGACAACATTATATGATGTAGCTCTTAAAGAAGGAGTAATAACTAAGGATGAAGACTTAATTTTTCCAAAATTTTATTTATCAAAAGATTTAACTCTGGAAAAATTAAATAAACTCATTAAAAAAGAAACAATAACTAGACCAAATTGTATTCCTGCAGAAGAATCAACTCCGTCTCAAGAAATGTTGGAGTCAGCAGTAAAAATAAGAAACAAATCAAAATTAAATGAACCCATGTTCAGGACTTTATTGAAATTAAGACAACAGATGTTTAAGAATGGTTAAGTGTTTTTTTGTTTTTTAAGGTGAAGTTTGAAGTCTGGATGCTACATCTTTTATATTCATATCGAGATACCTGAAAAATAAACATATGGGCTTATTTCTCCGGAAGTAAGTTTTTTTTATTTTTTTCCCATGTATCGGCTTTTTCTTCATACAGTGAGTTTACTAACTCACTCGTAATTTCTGGAGAAGAAACTTTTGGAATATATTCTCCTTTATTATTTGTTTGAAAAAGGACTATACGTTGTGATTTGTCGTATTTTTCAATTTTATTATTACTAATTAAGTTAATAAATCTTTTTTAAAAAAATAATATTTTTTAATTTTGACCTTCTTGATTTTTAACTTCTTTATCTCTTCCAATGTTCTTATTTACAAAATCAGCAAAAGTTCCAAAATTAGCAAAAGTAGCTTCACTTCTTTCAGATTGAAGTATTTTTATGCCATATTCTTTTTCAACCATATAATCGATCTCTAATGCATCAATAGAATCAAGACCTAGAGTATTATCTGTATCCCCAAAGAATAATGTATCTCTTGTTATAGAATTTGGATCAATATCATGTAAATTCAATTGATTGATCAATTTATCGCGTAATCCAATTTCAAATTCAGACATTTTTTACCCCTTTTTTTAATAATTTTATTTATTTTTTTAAAAGTTTAAACAGTTTTGCCATTTTTAAGCGTTGAGGCTCATCTTTATAAAAAGTGTCCCATGCATAATTATACATTTCCTGAAGTTTTTCTGCACTCATTAATTTTGGCTTAAATACAACTTTACCTGCATTATAATCAAGCCAATTGTAATGAAGCATTCTTTTTTCTTTATGCATATCAGTCCATGTTTTTGTATGAGGATATGGCGTTAAAATGGTAAATTCTGCAAGATCAAGCTCAACTTCAAGTAAAAAATCAACCAATCGCTTAATATAATCTTCATCGTGGTCATCCAATCCAAGGATAATAGTTCCTTCTACACCAATGCCATGATCTTTATATCTTTTTATCCTATTGCGTATATAATCTGATGTATCAAATACAGCTTGATAAACATACCAGGCACCTGCTTCACTTGCATATTTTAATACTTCATCATCATCTTCGATCGGGTGGCAGCACCATTTCTTTTTTAATGGTGCAATTGCTTTAAATAATTCTATCTCCCATTCTTTATTTTGAGCTAAAGAATTATCAACAATAAATAATTTATCATTGTCTATTGCAGTAATTTCTTCAACTACTTTATCTACCGGTCTTGGTCTGAATTGTCTTCCACCAAGATAACCTGTACAACAAGGGAAGCAATTGAATCTACATCCTCTTGATGCATGAACAAGATCAACCATTTTTACACCTTTGTAAGTATAATTGTCATAATTTAAAATTTTCCTATTTGCATTTCCAACACTATCTATTGGAGGGAAGTCCTGCATAAAATTATATACAGGTTTTAAATTATTGTTTTTAAAATCTTCTATTACAGATTCAAATCTTGTTTCTGTTTCTCCTAGAAAAACACTATCTGCATGTTTCATTGTTTCTTCCGGATGAAGCATTACAGCAATTCCGCCAAAGATTACTTTTTTACCTTTTGATCTATAAATATCGCCAATTTCCCAGCCTCTTGGAGCCTGGCTGGTCAGCATCATAGAAATACATACTAAATCACAATCATCATCAATATTTAATAGTTCTCTGTTTTCATCTATAAACTCAATATCAATGTTTTCCGGAATAGATGCAGCAAAGACTACCGGACCATGAGGCGGTAAATGAAACTCTGTCTGAAATTGTAATTTCGGCCATTTTGGATATATTAATTTTATTTTCAATTTAATCACATCCTTTAAATTTTATTAAAAATGATTGACAATTTATTTTTATATTATATATTCTTAGTTCACAATTTCTATAATATATTTATTTTTTTTTGTCAATTATTTATATTTTAATTTACTTATTCTGTCAGGTGGCTATATGTCGGAAATGAGCAATTGGTGGCGAACATGGGCTCCAATTTGGGAGTACATGGAAGAGCAATATTTAGGAACTAAGATAACAAATAGTTTTATTAAAGAGATATCAAGCCCGGTTCTTATAATTGGAGCTGGTCAGGGACTTATTGTAAAGCATCTTAGAGATAAAGGATTTTTAGTTGATGGTATTGATTTAGAAAAAGAGATGATAAACATTGCAAAAAAAAGGCATTCAATTGATATTATACATGCAGATGCACGAAGTCTTCCGTTTAATGATAAGAGTTATAAAACAGTTATAATAGCCTCTGGAGTTGTTGATTATATATCAGATACTAAATTAATAAAAAAGATAATAATTGAAGCTTTAAGGGTAACTACGACTCATGGTAATTTAATAGTTGCCTTTTATAAATTAAATAATGTATTGGAAAAAATATATAAAAAAATTGGTGTTATTGATCGAAATAGTGAATTACATAATAAAAGGATGTTTGTAATAGATAAATTGTCAAGAGAAGATCCATTATTATGTATTAAACCAATAATGGAATGGACAGGCAAGAAATATTTACCAACGATTTTTTACTGGACAA
>CAZYID010000270.1:0-1460 GCA_964646595.1 uncultured Spirochaetales bacterium
AAATATTTTGCTTTTGTATTATTCTCTCTTTCCTTGCTGTTATTAAATTACACATTTTTTTATTTTATTTCTTTATATTTAAATAAATATATTAGTATATTAATCAAAGTATATATGTTTAGTATATTTTCTATAATTTCCTATATAATTTATTGTTTAGTATCATTTATTAAAGAGATTATAGAAATTAAGAGTATTAAAATATTTTATTATATTTTATATTCAATTTTTATATTGATGTTTTTTATTTTTATACCAGGTTTAATTTTATGGATTAAAATAATAATATTTTGTGGAAGTATGCTTTATGCATTTTTACTTGGCATGATAATGCTTATACCTGTTTTATATTGGAAAAAGATTTATAATAAAAACAAAATAATTACAGCATTCTTTTTTATAGGTATTATTTTTCTTCCTGTTGAATTAATAGAATATTTTATTAGAATTAAGGAATTTACCAATATATCTTATCTTCCTTTAGGATTAATTACTTTTGTTATGTATTGTTTGATAATTAATATACTTAATCTAATATTTAATTTGAATATTATATTTAAAAATAAAGTATATAGTACTGATAATGAAATATCAGATATTTTTTTAAAAAAGTATTCAATTACAAATCGTGAAAAAGAAATTATAGAATTGCTAATTAATGGTAAAAGTCATAAAGAAATCGGATGGGACCTTTATATTTCAACCAGAACTGTGAATAGACATGTTTATAATATTTATCAAAAATGTAAAGCATATAATCTGATAGATTTAATAAATATTATCAAATCTTTCTAATTTTATTTAATTAATATTTAAAATACCTAAAATAAGCATATTTACCCATATAAAATCCTTTATTTTCAGTATTTTTGCTTATATCTTTTTAAAAATCAATGTGGTTAAATAACGCATAAAATAATTTGAAATAAAAGGAGAAACACAATGGATGTTACTAAAAAAACAACTTTATATTATTTTACAGGGACTGGTAATTCATTAATGGCTGCAAAAGATATTTCTAAAAAGCTGGAAAACTGTAATTTGATATCTATTGCATCATTAAAAGATAAAGAAGATATTGTTTGTACCACAGAGAAGATGGGATTAATATTCCCTTTATATTTTGAAGGGTTACCATCAATAGTTCTTGAGTTTGTAGAAAGGATTGAAATAAAAAAAGTAAAATATATTTTTACATTAATTACAAGAGGTACACCTATAGGTTCTGGAGGTATATATCAGATACGAAATGTATTAAATAGACGCGGATATGAACTGCATTCTGGGTTTTATTTAAATATGCCATGGAATTATATTGTAATGCTTTCACCTCCTTCAATTAAAAAACAAAGGAAAATAATAAGCAATGCAAAAAATAAAATAACAAAAATAGTTAATAGTATAAATAATGAAAGAAAAATATTTGATGCAGATATTTTATTTTTTATGAATCCTATTGC
>CAZYID010000270.1:1560-3854 GCA_964646595.1 uncultured Spirochaetales bacterium
GTAAAAAATGCAAAAAAATATATATATTATTTTAATTCTAATTCTTATGAGTAAAATATCAATTTTTTGTGAATCAAAAATAACAGATGAAAGAAGATTTCAATTAGGATTTGGATTTATTTTAGGTACACATAGTTTAGCTGGGATGTTTGAGACAAATAATATTAAAAATAATAGTGATTACTATTATCCATTAGCAAGCGACAAAAAGGATCGTTTTGAATCACTTAATAGCGATCAGAAAACTGGGATTCTTGTTGGACATATTTTAGGCGGATGGGAGTATGGATTTCAATTTCGAATTTTATGGAGGATCTTTATTGCTGAAACAGATATAATTTTAACTCCATTTGATGCGGTAAATAATGGAAGATTAGATTTTGTGATAATGCCAATGATTGGGATAAAAGGGCCGCTTGCTTTAATGCCATATATTATGGCTGGAACAATCTTTACATTTAGTTATTATCCCTGGGAATACTCTTTTCTGGAAAGCCAGAAAAGTAATTTTGCTTCTAATGATAAATTTGCTTTTAGACCCGGATTAAATATCAAAGCAGGTGTGGAATTTAAAGTCCCAAGATATTTAAAACCTGCCAAATTTTCAGTTGGCGGATATCTGCAATATACAATTAAAGATTTTGAAGAATTTCATTATATTTACTGGAATTATAAAAACTCCGGGTATTCTAATGCCGATGCAGCATTAAAAGTTTTATCTCATCAAGTACGTTTTGGTATATCTCTTTGTTATTATATTTTTTAAATTATTTTTATTAAATTTTAAATGAAAGGAGTATTATTAATGAATAAAGAAATAAAAAATGAATTTATAAAAAATATTATCAAATCAAAAATATTTAGAATAACAGGTTTTATTATATTATTATTATTTTCATTACAAGAGATGTTTTATTTTATAATAATTAGAAAAATTAGTTTTTTAAACTGGGTCATGATAAATCCTTGTGTAAGTATAGCGCTTCCAATATTTTTTTTAGGATTTTTACTTAAAAATAACATTATTAAAGTTATAAGCGCTGTTTTTATGTTCCGTTATGCAATATTAAGCGGAATATATTTTTTTTTTAATTATGGATGGGCAAGTAAAGTTGTAATTGAAAATATTAATAAGATTCTTGATATTGTAATTTTTGGAACAATTTTTCATATTATAATGGGATTTTTATCTGTAACTATAATTATGAAAATGGTTAAAGAAAAAAAAATTAAAGAATTAATTATTGGCTTAGTACTTGGAATAATATTTTTAGCAATATTATTTGTTAACGAACAAATTTGGTTTAATAATAATCCAAAAATAATTGAAGAATTATTTTTTAATATAAAAGGAGTATAAAATGCAAAAATTTAAGAAATCATTATTTTTATTTGTTTTTGTTATTATAATATTATTGAGGATTAATACTAATAATATCAATAAAAAAGAAAAAATATGTATAATCTATAAAAAATCAAAGTATAAAATAGAGATTGCAAATCAATTAGAGAAAAATTTAAAAGAAAAAGATATAATTATAAAAAAAGATTTAATAAAAAATATAAATAAATACAATCCTTCGAATTATAGCGCTATTGTTATTTTATCAGGAGTTGCAATATTTACGCCAAATCCAATGGTTACTACATATATAAAAAAACATAATTATAACAAAAACATTTTATATTTTTGTTCTACAAACTATAAAGAAACAGCTTATGGTTTTCTTGACCAAGAAAAAGTAGATGTTATTACTTCTGCAAGCGAAAAAACCAATATAGATGGAGTAGTAAATGAAATATTGGAGAGGTTAAATATTATTATAAATCAAAATTAAATTATGAGTGATATAGGAGAAAAAATTATGAAAAAAAATAAAATTTTATTTTTTTGTTTATTATTAATTATAATGATTCAATCATGTATTAAACCATCTAAAGATGAAAAAGAAATAAATATTATTAATTTATTAAAAGATACATTTGATGAATTAAATAGAAATAAAGATAAGCCTAAAGAACAATTAAAGTTTTTTAAAGATATGCAAACAAAATTTCAAGCTATTGTTGCATTTAATAAAGATTCATCAATTTATGTAAATTCAACAGAAGCAACTCCAAGCCCTGAGAATTTTGCATACACACTTAATAAAAATCAAATTATAGTTACCAGACCTCTTTATATTATTTTTCAAGGAAAAAATTTTTGTTATTCTTTTGATAACAAGATTTGGTATATTGATAAAAGTGATCCAATAAAAGAGATTGAAGGCATTAAACGAGATTATTACTTT
>CAZYID010000271.1:0-3838 GCA_964646595.1 uncultured Spirochaetales bacterium
ATATCCTGCATCTTAAGAGCTTTTGCTGTCATTGTGCCAATGAACATAATCTCTCTTTGATCCATATTAGCACCAACATGAAAGAACATTGTTGCTCCTTCACCTGCAATATTAGCTTCTGCAAATCTTCCAGTTAGAATATTCATTCCATTAAATTGAGCATGTGAAGCAACCCTGTTTACTTCGTCTACTAACTGGTTAACCTCAATTTGAATCTGCATTCTATCTTCCGGTGTATAAATACCATTAGATGATTGTACTGCTAGCTCTCTCAATCTTTGTATAACATCAGATGACTCTTGCAGGTATCCTTCAGCAGTCTGGATAAAAGAAACACCACTCTGGATATTTCTACTAGCTTGATGAAGTCCTCTAATCTGGCTTCTCAATTTTTCTGATACAGCCAAACCAGAAGCATCATCTCCACCACGATTAATTCTTAATCCTGACGCAAGCTTTTCCATGCCTTTATCAATGTTGTTATACTTTACCCCTAAAACCCTATTGGCATTAATTGCAGAAAGATTGTGATTAATAATCATAAAATTACCCTCCTTGATAACATTTCCTGAAAAAAATCAGAAAATTTAATGCAATTTAATCCTTAAATGTGCAGTGATTAACTCTGTTTAAGTTCCAATGATAAAACCGCAAAGCAGCGCCCTACCGGTTCTGATGAAACATTAAAACAGATATAACTTTCTAAAATTTTAGAAAATAATATCCGCAGAGTAAACCTTATCAAAGGAGGGTTTTGAAAAAAATATTTCAAAGAACACTAAACATAAAATGCTATAAGTTTAATAACTGTAATACAGATTGTGTTTTTGTATTAGCTTGAGCAAGCATTGCAGTTGCAGATTGTGTTAATACTGCATTTTTAGAGAAATCAACCATCTCTAATGCCATATCTGCATCTCTTATTATTGATTCTGCAGCTTGTAAATTCTCAGCACCAACTAATAAACCTCTTGCGGCATATTCTAACCTGTTTTGATATCCACCAAGATCTGCTCTTTGTTTATTGATGTGTTTAAGAGCTTCGTCAACTATACCAATTGTCATGTTTGCTTTATCTGCAGTTGATATTGAAACAATATCGCCTGTTGCAATTTGTCTAATTCCCAGCCCTTTTGCTGTCATAGTACCAATGAATGCTCTTTCTCTCTGGTCCATATTTGCTCCAATATGAAACCACATACTACCAGTTATAACATTGAGCCCAGTTTCTCTTGCAAACCTGCCTGTTAATAGATTCATTCCATTAAACTGTGCATGGGATGCAACTCTGTCAACTTCATCAACCAACTGACTTACTTCTACTTGAATCATCAGTCTGTCTTCATCGCTGTAAACACCATTAGCTGCCTGTACAGCTAACTCTCTAAGTCTGTGAATAATATCTTGAGATTCCTGAAGATAACCTTCAGCTGTTTGGATAAAAGATATGCCATTTTCAGTGTTTCTTTCAGCCTGGATAAGACCTCTAATCTGACTTCTCATTTTTTCTGATACTGCCAAACCAGAAGCATCGTCACCTGCTTTGTTTATTCTAAAACCAGAAGCAAGTTTCTCCATGCTTTTACTAAGATTCCAATCATTAAATTTTAGTACACGATTAGCATTAATTGCCGACATGTTGTGATTAATTATCATTGTTTCCTCCTTGAAACATATAGTATCGAGTTGTCCTTTCTCGATTTTTTTTGTAACTTTGAAAAAAGTTACTCAATTGTCCTAAAATTGAATATCCAACATACTATTGGATATTTGTCACAAAAAAAAATAACACCTCCTTTTGTTTTTTTGGAAAGGGACATCCTTGCCCTTTTTTCTCTTTTTCTAATGACATCCCCATATCAAAAGAATAGAGTTCTCCAATTCTATTTTCGGCAACTTTTCTAAAAAATTAATACCTCTCTTTAAAAATTATAGTATTTTTTTCTATTTTTTCAAGTTTTTTTAAAATTTATTTAAAATTTTCGATAAATTTGCATATTAATTGTGTTTTTTTCTTACATTTTATCCAATGCTTCAATTCCTAATAAATTAAGACCATTTTTAAGCAATATATAAACAGCCTTTGATAATATAAGTCTGATGTTTATAAGAGCCTTTTTTTCAGCTTTTAATACCGGATTATCATGATAAAACTTATTATATTGTCTTGCAATATTATATAAAACACTACAAAGGTCTAAGGGTGAAAGCATTTCGGAAGCTCTTATTAAAGCATCTTCATAATCTAACATTTGTAAAATTAGATTTATCTCATCTTCATTTAATTCATATTCCTTAATTATATCTTTTTCAAGCATGATCTCTTTTCCATCACTTTTTAAAAACAAAGAATTTAAACGGGCTGTTGTATACTGTAAATAAGGTCCGGTATTACCGTCAAAACTTATTGATTGTTCCGGTAAAAATAGCACATCTTTTACAGGAGAAAAATTAAGCAAATAATATTTTAAAGCAGCCAAACTTATTTTTTTAGAAATACTCTTTTTTTCTTCCTCGTTAATGTCCTTCTCTTTTGCGGATATAACATTTAAAGCTAAATCATAAAGTAAATCCATTAAATTGTCTGCGTCAATAACTGTTCCTTCTCTGCTCTTCATTTTTCCTTCAGTTAAATTTACCATGCCATAAGAAAGATGAACACAATCTTGAGCCCACTGATATCCCATTTTTTTTAAGATAGCAAACAAAGTTTTAAAATGATATTCCTGTTCTGAGCCAACAACATAAATCAGTTTATTAAAATTATATTTCTCCTGTCTCTTTACTGCTGTACCAAGATCTTGTGTTATATATATGCTTGTCCCGTCACTTCTTAAAATTATTTTCTTATCAAGACCAACATCTTCATTGTCAATCCAAATGCTGTTATCATCAAGTTTATAAAAAACTTTTTTATCCAATCCTGACTGAACAACTTCCTTGCCGTATAAATAATTTATACTCTCATATTCAAACTCATCAAACTCAATTTCCATTCTTTTATATGTTTCATTTATTCCGTCAATAGCCCACTTATTCATTTTTTTCCAGAGATCAATTGTTTCTTTATCTCCATCTTCCCATAGTTGTAGAAGATTTTGCGCTTCATTTTCCATAGAATTATCTTTTTCTGATTCTTGTGCAAATTTTACATAATAATCACCAACAAGATGATCACTTTTTTTATTCTCTGATTCCGGTGTTGCATTGTTCCCGAATTTTTTATAAGCAAGCATTGACTTGCAGATATGTATACCCCTGTCATTTATAAGATTTACTTTTACAACATCATAGCCGGTAAATTTTAATATTCGAGAAATAGAATCCCCTAAGACGTTGTTTCTACAATGCCCTAAATGCAGCGGTTTATTTGTATTTGGACAGCTGAACTCTACAATAACTTTTTTATTTTTTTTATCCTGTTTTGCAAAATCTCTATCTTTTTCCAATATATTTTTAAGCAATTTGTTTGCAACATTTTTAATATTATAAAAAACATTAATGTATGCTCCTTTTATCTCTGTTTTTTTTATTAAGTCATCATCTTTTAAATTCTTTTGAATTTCCTGTGCTATTTGCATAGGATTTTGTTTTAAAATTGAAGCATATTTAAACATAGGAAAAGCAAGATTACCCATTTCTACAGAAGGCGGGATTTCTGATATTGGAGAGTCGTCATTAACACCAATTATTTTTAAAGCTTCTGATACTTTTTTTGTAATATTTTTTATTATTTCTTCTTTTATAGTCATTATTTCCTCTAAATGTTTTTTTGTATAAATTATAAGTTGATTGCCTATATTAAACGCAAAAATTAAGTATGTCAAAAGAAATTTAT
>CAZYID010000272.1:0-3773 GCA_964646595.1 uncultured Spirochaetales bacterium
TTAAACTTTTATTCATTTCCGGCCATTTAATTTTCTAAAATCCAGTAAACTTTAAAATTCGACAATGGGGTCTTTTTAAGAAACCAATCACCTTTTAAAAAAGCTTAAATTACAACATTATTTGAATTAAAACTACAATATTATTATTTCTAATCACTTTTTTGAATTCGAAAAAAGTGCTTAACTCGTCCTTTTTGAAAAATTATCAAAAACAACAGCTGCCATTAAAACAGCACCTCTAATAACCATCTGATAATATTCACTTATATTTAACAAAATCAAACCATTTGATAGTACTCCCATAATTAAAACTCCAATAAACACACCAATGAGTGTTCCCTGACCGCCATAAATACTTACGCCACCGAGTACAACAGCCGTAATTACTTCTAATTCAAAACCTGTCCCTATTTTGGGTTGACCTGTATTTATACGCGACAACATAATAATACTGGCAATTCCAGTAAGTAAACCGCATAACATATAGGCTACATATTTTACTTTTTTAGTATCAATTCCCGAAAGTCTAACAGCTTCTTCATTACCGCCTAAACCATATATATACCGGCCATATCTGGTTTTATTTAAAAATATCCAACCCAAAAAAAATATACATACCATTATTATTACCGGAATAGGCACAATCCCAATATATCCTTGACCTAACAATCTAAAATTATCAGCAAAACCAAAAATGGGCATTCCGGCACAGAGAACATACGAAAGTCCCCGCAAACTCGTCATCGTTGCCAGTGTTGTTATTAAAGGAGGCACTTTAAACTCATTAATAAAAACTCCATTTACAAATCCGATAAAGACTGTCATTAACAATGTTAACAAAACAGCCAGGGCCGGATGAATCCCTATCTTTACCATTAATGTCGCGCAAAAAATATTTACTATTGACATTAAGGAACCTACCGACAAATCAATACCGGATGTTATAATTACAAAACTCATACCAACAGCAGATATTCCCAACATTGCTACCTGCCTTGTAACATTCCAGAGATTTTCCGGTCTTAAAAAGGAGGTTGTGGTTATAGAAAAAAATAATATCAGTACAAACAGTACAACAGCAATTCCATACTGTTTTAAGAATGCAAATTTATTTAACATATTCATATTCCTCTATCTAATTTTTTCGTTTTATTTTGCTGAAGCCATATCAAGAATAGCGTGCTGAGTTGCCGTTCCCTTTTCAAAAGAACCCATAATTTCTCCTTCACGCATGACTATAATTTGATCCGACATTCCTAAAAGTTCAGGCATTTCAGATGAAATGAAAATAATTCCTTTGCCTTCCTTTGCCAGTTTTTTTATTAGTTCATAAATTTCTTGTTTTGCTCCCACATCGATTCCCCGCGTAGGTTCGTCAAAAATAATTATTTCACATTGTGTTGCCAGCCATTTAGCAAGTACTACTTTTTGCTGGTTACCGCCGCTTAAATTTTTAACTTTCTGTTCCAAATCAGGAGTTGCAATTCGCAGCCTTTTTTTAAAAGAGGCTGCAATACTTTTTTCTTTTTTATCACTAATTAATCCAAATTTAGTCAGACGCTTTAAGGTACTGAAGGTTATATTTTTTTTCACAGAAATTTCTGCTAAAATTCCATGCTGTTTGCGATCTTCCGGAATTAGGGCAATACTATGTTCAAGGGCTCCGCTCGGGCTTTTTATCAAAACTTTTTTGCCTTTCACAAATATTTCACCACATATAATCGGATCCGCTCCAAATAAAGCCCGAGCAAGTTCTGTCCTTCCAGCTCCAACCAAACCTCCAAAACCAAGTATTTGACTTTTGTGAAGCTTAAAATTAATATTTTTTAAAAGTTTTTTTGTGCTAAGACTTCTTACTTCAAGTAAAGGTTCGTTAGAAACATATGTTTTTTCAGGATAAGACTCCCCCAATTCCCTTCCTACCATATAATTTATAAGCTCTTTTCTATCAGTCTTTTCGGTATCCATAGTAATAATCAGCTTACCATCTCTCATTATAGTAACTCTATCTGAAAGTTCAAATATCTCAGGAAGTCTATGAGAAATATAAATAATAGTGACTCCTTGATTTTTAAGAGTTCTGACTAAATGAAAGAGATGATCAACTTCATTTGTAGTCAACGGAGCAGAAGGTTCATCCATAATAAGTATTTTCACCTCTTGCGAAAGAGACTTAGCAATCTCAACTATTTGTTGATAAGCAACACTTAAATTTTTAACTAATACACCAGGATTAATTTTAACACCAAGTTTTGATAAAATATTTTCTGTTTCTCTGTGCATTTGCTTTTTATTAATGAAAATTCCCTTTTCAAGTTCTTTTCCAAAGAAAACATTTTCTGCAACAGAAAGTTCAGGTATAAGAGTAAACTCTTGATAAATAGCGGATATTCCAAGCTCAGCTTGTGCTTCATGAGGCGAAAATCCCTTATGCTTAACTCCATCTAATTCGATCTCGCCTCTATCTGCTTGAATAGCTCCTGTAATAATTTTAATAAGCGTTGATTTTCCGGCTCCATTTTCACCTGCAATTGCATGGATTTCACCCTTAACAATATCTAAAGTAACATTGTCAAGCGCTATAACTCCAGGATAGGATTTAGTAATATTTTTTACCGAAAGAATTATCTCTTTTTTCATTTATAACAATCCTTACTAATATTTAAAAAATATATTTATCAATATAAAACATTTTAAAAATGGAGCATACAAAACCAAATCAACGCTTATTTTTAAAATTAATTACACAATAAAATTACTAAGTATTATTTTAAGTATTCATCAACATTTTTTACTGTTACTAGTTTATTATTGATTTTTTGATGACGCTCAAATTTTTCACCTTTAATTAGTTTATAAAGCATCTCAACTTCACGTTTTCCAGAATCATATGGAGCCATATCTACACTTGCTTTAAACATTCCGCCCTCTTTAATCTTTACACAAGCTTCTTTAGTAGCATCGGTTCCTGAAATAAAAAAGTCTTTACTTTCTTTTCCGGCAGCTCTAACAGCTTCATATGCACCAAGAGCGCCGCTATCATTCATTCCGCATATTACCTTAACATTAGGATGGGCTTGTAAAATAGACTCTGTAACACTCATGCCGGTCTCTGTCTGATAGGCATCCTGTCGCGCTACAAGTTTTGCATTTGGAGCTATTGATAAAACACCATCACGGATACCATCGCTTCTAGGAATAACAAATGCTGTAACATCTGCTGAAAGAATAGCAAATTCAGCTTTACCGCCTAATTTCTCATTTATCCATCTGCCTGCTTCTTCACCTGCTATAAAGCCATATTTATATTCATCATTTCCTAACGATGCATCCGCTCCTTCTAAAGGATGAACCGCAGCAACAACAAATATTCCTTTTTGTTGAGCTCTTTTTGCATACGCCTTGCTGGCTTTTTGATCAACACAAGAGATCATGATACCATCAACACCTTCTGTAATCCAATTTTCCCATGCATTAATTTCACGAGCAGGGTCAACCTGTGCATCAAGTACAGTCAAAGTAATTCCTAATTCCTTTGCCTTATCCTTTGCACCTTTTGCCTGTGTATTCCAGAATGGATTGGTTAAATCATGAACTAGAAACCCAATTTTAATTTTTGTTGATTTTTTAGCACCCCAACCCAACGATACAACTAAAGAGATGATACATATTAATATTAATATTGAACGTATCACATAAGAACTAATTCGTTTTGCCTTTTTCATAAACAAGTACTCCTTTTAAAAAATTTATTAAATTTTTTTGCAATTTTA
>CAZYID010000273.1:0-3738 GCA_964646595.1 uncultured Spirochaetales bacterium
CCTTCAGGGGGTGTACTATCTTTATACCCCAGTTCAAGGATAATTTCAGATCTATCAATATCTATTTTATTATTAGTTTGCAATAAAATAAAAGTATTATAATTGATTTTTTTTTCACATAATAATTGTGTCATAAAAGTTCTCTGGCTTTTTCAGCAATTAAACGTATATGTTTAGGAGTTGTTCCACAGCAACCTCCTATAATATTGGCCCCGCTCTTAATCAATGTATCAACTTTTGATGCCATCATCTCTGCTGTTTCAGGATATACTGTTTCACCATTTTGTACTATTGGTAATCC
This sequence comes from uncultured Spirochaetales bacterium, assembly GCA_964646595.1. GTDB lineage: Bacteria > Spirochaetota > GWE2-31-10 > GWE2-31-10 > JAFGQB01 > CAZYID01. The sequence continues at coordinate 302 of CAZYID010000273.1, forward strand.
GGCATTTGCATGAACAAGCACTGGAGTATCTTTATCCATTGATCTGATTTCTTTAACTATACCAATCATCTGATCAAATCCATTTCCACAGTTTGAACCAATTATTTTAGCTCCGGCATTTTTTACATCTTCTATCATATCTGATGGTTTTACTCCCATCATAGTTCTGTAATTATTTTCACTGCTATTATCAAAAGTAAAAGTACATACTATATCAAGTCCTGTTGCATTGTAAGCTGCTTTAACAGCAAGCACTGCTTCATCTATAGCAGACATTGTTTCAACACAAATTGCATCTACTCCGCCTTTTTTTAATGCTTCCGCCTGAAGATAAAAACTGTCATATAACTGTTGTTCTGAATATTCTCCCATCATTAATATAGCGCCTGTTGGTCCTATAGATCCAAGCACCAGGCTTTTACCTGCTGCTGCCTTTTTAGAGATTTCTGCTGCTTTTTGATTTAATTCTATTGCTCTTTTTTCTAAATCATAATGCGATAATTTTATGGGGCTTCCGCCAAAACTGTTTGTTAAAATAATATCAGCGCCGGCATCAACATAACTGTCAGCAATAGCTAAAACATCAGAAGGATGTGTGTCATTCCAAAGTTCAGGACATTCTCCGACCTTTAGCCCTCTTTTATATAAAAAAGTTCCCCATGCACCGTCAGAGACTAATATTTTCTTTTTATTTAAAGTATCAATTAAAATTCCCATGAAACTTCCTTTATTGTGGTACTTTATATATTATATAATATTTTTAATGTTATAAATAATTAATCTGTTTTACTGTTTAAATAATTAACAGCTTCCTGAGGATCTGAAGCATAACTGTCTGCACCCATTTCATCCACATCTTTTACAGTAACAGGAGCTCCGCCAATAACAATAATAGTATCAGGAAATTGCTGTTTTATTTCTTTAATACTAGCTGCCATATTAGGCATTGTGGTTGTAAGTAATGCACTTAAGCCAACTATGCATTTTGGATTATTTTTTATTGCATCAATAAATTTTTCGGTTTTTACATCAACTCCAAGATCAATTACCTCCCAGCCATTGCCTTCCAATACCATACTTACGAGATTTTTTCCTATATCATGTAAATCTCCGGCAACTGTACCTAGAACAAATTTCCCTTTTGCTTTTATGGTTCCTGATTGAAAATAAGGTTTAAGATGATCCATTACAGTATTCATCGCTTTAGCAGCCATTAATAATTCGGGTACAAAAACTTCTTTTCTGCTAAATTTATCACCTATCCTTTGCATGGCGTCATTACAAGCTTGAAGAATTGAAGCAGCTGTTTCTCCTTTATCCAATGCTTTTTTTGTTAATTCATCAGCACCCTCCTGATCTTTTAAATCAGGCGGATAAGGAGCAGCTTTATTTACCTTTCCCCTTTCTATACATATACTGATTTTTTCAACTAATTCACTCATAACATATCCCTTGGTTATTAATTCTATTTTATATTTAAATAAATTTACTTAAAGATTTTTTTTACAAAACAATTCGATTTATATTATAAAAAAACATGAAAATAATCAATGGTTAGCTTTTAAAGGTTTAAAATTATTTTAAAAATTATGTTTAGACTAGTTATTCTACAATTATCACTATTTCGCTAATTTTTTCTAACTCAATTTTATCTTCTTTTTTATTCCTGCATCAGTAATTAAATAATCATTTTACTATGATAAACTAGATATTTTAAAAATAGCCATAAATAAAAATATGACACCAAAAATGATCGATACAAATGATGCAATCAGTTTTAATTCTTTTTTATATTTAGCCAGTCCTGTAACAAATGCCGGAATTAAAAAAATAGAAGTCGTTAAATAAAATCCTGTAAAATATAATATTCCCATAAATATATCACCAACACCTATGACCCTTGTTATTCCTGCAATAAATGGAGGACATGGGCTTATACCTGTAATCATACCTGCTAGCAGAGGTACAGTCTTTGAGAATTTTTTGATGCTGCAATTTTTATTTTCATTATCAGTTTCAATAAATCCCTTTATGCCCCAATAAACAAGTAATACAGTTATTATAAATTTAGAAACAACATCAATAATACTTGCAAATTTTAAATGCATTCCTATAAAAGAAAAAAATATTCCTACAAATATATATGCAAATAGTCTTCCTGCAAGGAAATATATAATATCAATGACCGGTGTTATATTATTGACATTCCTTGATGTAAGACCAATTAAAACCGGTAAGCAGAATACAGCACAGGATATCCCTGTTGCAAAACCGAGCATAGAGCCTTCTGTAAAAAATTGAAAATATTTAAAGAAAATCATATAATATACTCCATAATTAAAATATTAATAACTTTTTAATTATTAGGTGTAAATCTTTCAGGATTTAAACTAATCATATTTATATCTTCGCCTTACTTTTTTAACATTACTCTTACAGATCTTCCCTCTTTATAACTTGTTTTCGGGTATGCAGTAAAATCTTTATTTATATCCCTTGCACTTGTTAAAACTGTTAACTGTTGATTTATATTATCATCAATTACATTAAAAATAATTTTATGTTTATTTTTATCCTTTATTTTTTCATATGAAATATTAATTCTTATTAAATTATTATCTAATTTTCTGTTCATTAATATTTCAATACTGCCTGAATTTTTTCCGTTTTTAATGTTTTCTATAAAATCATTAAATTTGCTTTGATCTTCTGAAACAATGATATTTTTGATTGCATCAAAATTATTAAAATAATCAAAGGAATAATCTAAAAACCGTGCTTCATTATAATCATGAAAAACAAATACACCGCGTCTTCCATCAGCATAAGATTTTAAAATTACCGATCCAATTGATGCTTTATCCATTAGATTTAATACATTATCAGAATATGCAGTAAGAACTGCTTTATCATTAACAGTATCTAAATCTACACTAAAATTGTTTAGTCCATCATTATCATAATCAATCCCTTCATTTATATTATCAGGTAAAGAATCATTTGAAAACCAGTCAATTTGTACAAATCCTTTTTTCCGCTCTTTAAAAATACCGGGAAATACCGGTTTATGAATCCTGAGTTTATAATTATCATAGTCTACTACTTTAATAATTTCTCCCCCAAGAATTTTTTCTGTTTCTTTTATTTCGAATTTTTTAATAAATTTTTCTCCGTTTTCATCAATATTCATAAATAACATAATCCCGATAATTACTGTGATCATCATATATGTAATACCTAGAATTGATTTTAAAATAATTAATAATATTTTCATTATTTTTTTCCTTTATTATTTAAATTTTAATCTTTATTAAATGCAGATTTGATCAAAATATTTACCTCTCTGCATTTTAATAATTTCTTCTATAAAGTCATAAAAGTAATATGACTTATTATCAAAGAATAAATAAAACTACTGTACAAAACTGCCTGTTGTT
>CAZYID010000274.1:0-3725 GCA_964646595.1 uncultured Spirochaetales bacterium
GGAAAATTTATCTTTTTTAAAAAAAGAAATAAAATTCAAAAAAAAATTTTACCTTATATTGAAAATGCTGTTAAGGGCACGGGAATTTAAATTAGTTATAATAATTATATCTTAAAAGAAAAATTAACAAATTCTACACATGGATTATGTGGAATACTCCTTGTAAGCAGTGTTATGGAATATTAAAATAACTTTGATAAACCAGGCACCTCGCCAGTCTTTTTTATTAATAATAGATTATTTTTATAAAACAAATTGACTTTTCATAATTTAAGTATAAAATAAATTAAACAGCGAGAGAATGCACAAGTACGCTTGAAAAAAAATAAAAAGGAAAAAAAATGAATTATAGAATATTAGGTAAAACAGGATTTAAAATATCCGAAATCTCTCTCGGGACATGGCAGGTTGGAGGCAAATGGGGACAGAGCTTTAATAATGAAAGCGCTGAAAAAATAATTAATAAAGCAATAGATGAAGGAGTTAATTTTATTGATACAGCTGATGTTTACAGCAAAGGATTAAGTGAAGCAGCAGTTGCAAGGATTGTAAAATCAAGAAGTGAAAAAGTATATATAGCCACAAAATGCGGTAGAAAAATAGAACCTCATATTGCTGAAGAATACAACCCTGAACTTTTAAAACAATTTGTTGAAGACAGTTTAAAAAACACCGGTTTAAACACTCTTGATCTAATTCAACTTCACTGCCCTCCAAATGAAGTATATTACAGACAGGAAATATTTGAACTTTTTGATAAATTAAAAAGAGAAGGGAAAATACTTAATTTAGGAGTAAGCGTAGAAAAAATTGAAGAAGCATTAAAAGCAATAGAATACCCTAATGTTACAACTGTTCAAATTATTTTTAATATGTTCAGACAGCGCCCAATAGAGTTATTTTTTAAAGAAGCAGAAAAAAGAAATATTGGGATAATAGTAAGAGTTCCATTAGCAAGCGGACTTCTCACTGGTAAGTTTAATAAAAACTCAACTTTTGATTCCGGTGATCATAGAAATTTTAATAGAGATGGAAAATTTTTTGATAAAGGAGAAACTTTTTCCGGAATTGATTATGAAGCAGGACTTGAAGCAGTTGAAGAATTAAAAAAAATATTCCCAAATCATAATAACCTAGCGCCAATTGCATTAAAATGGATCTTAATGTTTAAACAGGTTAGTTGTATTATACCAGGAGCATCAAATGTTGATCATGTTGTATCAAACATTGAAGCAGAGTCTATACCTGATCTTACAGAAGAACAAATGAAAAAAATAAATGATATTTATGAAAAATATATAAAATCACAAGTTCATCACAGATGGTAAAATAGAGGGACAGAGCTTAGTTTTACTTTTAAAAAATAACAAAAAAAATTAATAACTAATTCATTTTTTCCAAACCAGCATTTCATTTAATGTAACTTCCGGATTTTGATATCTTAATTTATGCAATGTATTCTTTTTATATTGAATAGCTTTTTGCGGACACCATTGTAAACAAGCAAGGCAAAATTCACATCTATTATTCCATTTTATATTATTCACTGTAATAGTAATATTATCAACCGGGCATATTTTTTCACATATCTTACAATTATTACAACTACTATCAATCCAAAAATCATTATCCGTTTTGTTGCATTTATTTAAAAAGCCATTATAAAACTTATTAATTACAAAATCAGGATACCGTAAATTCTTTTTTATTTTTAAAGTTTTTAATGAATTGACAATTTTAGTAATCTTTTTTATTTTTTTATTTTTGTTTCTAAATTCTATCTTTTGAATAATTTTAGGTGTTGGTTTATAATGAGCCTGACAGTTAGCAGGCATACATATTGAAAATCCTGAATTTAATTTTAATCCTTTTTTCTCTAATCTTTTATTTAAAAGCCATATTGATTGTCCATTTGCAGCTCCAAATGTACAAGCTGCAAAAAAATATGTAGAACTACTTGCATTAATTTTATCAATAAACCTGTTAACAATAGCTGGAGGGCCTAACCAGTATACAGGATATATTATACCGACAATATCTGATTCTATATTAACCACATTTTGTTTTTCTAATGATGCTATATTTATTAATTGACAATTTGTAAGCTTCTTATGAAGATCTTTTGCTACATTTAAACTGTTTCCTGTGCCTGTAAAATAATATATAATAGCATTCATTCTGTGTTACCGACATTTTTGATGTTGTCGGCTTAACCTCCAAATAAAATAATAATATTAAAATAAAATTGTTATTATAACAATAAAAAGCCAAGGCAATTACATAAATACCGAGTTATTTGCTATTCCGAGCAATATTCCAAGGATAAAACAATAGTAAAAATATTGCTGAAAATAATAATATTGCAACATTAATATATTCCAATTTTGGAAATTGATTTGTTATTATTAAAAATAAATATGTGAAAACCATTAAAAATAAAAAAACTATTAGAATTATTATCATATCTCTGTTCTTGATAGGATTAATTGCTGATAAAAAAGTCATTAACATAGGCAAAATACCTGTTGTTCCAATAATTTTAACCATATTATCTTGATAACTACCATTAGTAAAACCTAATAATTTATGATATAAATCTGGATAAAGCCAATGTGATAAAGGCCACCAAAATAATATAAAAATACTAGCTCCCCATAAAAATATTTTAATAATTTTTATTTTTAAATAATTATTTATCATTTTTTCTCCTTTGGATTAGAAATACCGATATCTCTCTTATTTATTTAATATAGTAAATTTATTCTATTAAAAAGTTGTTTTACTTATTCTACATTAATCAAATTATATTTCATGGATCCAAAACCTATTTCTTCAGCATATTCCAATTGTTTTATCCCTTTTTTGAAAAAATTTTTTCCTGTTTTTTTATGTAATAGATCAATACATGCTTGGTCAATAGCAACAGGATCATCTGAAATAAAGACTCCTATATCATCTGTAACTTTTTTCATTGAATGACCTTCACAGTCACATCCTTTTGTAATATTCATTGCAAAGTTGATATAAATATTATTTTTATTTTGTTGACCTGCAAAGGCATATTCAGCTATTCTTTCTTTAAAATCCCCTGAAAATGATTTAAATAAATTCGGTATAATTGCATTTTTCTTACACACAGCTATACAACCAGCGCACCCAATACATTTTACTTTATTTATTTTTGGCCAAGATTTCATTATAATAGCATTTTCAGGACAATAATTAATGCAGGCACCGCATTTTACACAAATAAAGGGAATAACTATTGGTTTAGAATTTGCATGTTGATCCATCTTTCCGGCTCTGGAGGCAAATCCCATTCCCAATTGCTTAACAGCACCGCCAAAACCAGCTAGTCTATGTCCTTTAAAATGACTAATAACAATTAATTGTGAATATTTCGAAAAAGATTTACCGATTCTACATTTTTTAAAATGATTTTTATTGATTATTACATCTTCAAATTCTTCACCGTTTTCACCATCAGCTATTATTATTGGTAATTGCGTAAATCCATGTTCTTTTGCAGTTTGCAGATGGTCTTTTTTATTAGTTCTTTTACCGGAATAAAGTACATTTGTTTCAATAAATAAACTTTTTATAGAATTACTATTTAAAAAATTAATAATATCAGTATAACAATCAGATTTTATAAAAGTTTTATTACCCTTTTCCCCGAAATGAACTTTTATTGGTACTATATTATTTAATGTAATTCTTTCTTT
>CAZYID010000275.1:0-3720 GCA_964646595.1 uncultured Spirochaetales bacterium
AGGTTTCAAATACTTTTAGGCGTCTTTTTATCTCATACCTCCTTTTTGCGTTAAGGTCATTTAAATAATCATCAAAATTATTAAAATTAATTTTAAGAAAAGTATTTGGAAGATTATGAAATTGTTTATAATTATACTTATATAATAAATCAAAACTTTCTTTTTCCCTGCTGTAAATATCTCTGATTAGAATAAGTGTGGTTTTCTCTTTTTTTGCCAATTTTATTAATTCTTTATCGTAAATTTTAAGAACATCACTAATATACCTGTCATTAGTAATCAGTAATGAATTCCCTAAAGCACTGACAAATCCACTCTCTATTAAAGTCATCTGTAAAAAAGATGGATAAATTTTCTTTATTAAATTAAGAAATTTCTTTAGACTTGGTGATGTCATCGCATCAAGTCCAAATTTTAAAACTCCAACCTGAACATGTCCAATTAATAAGTTCTCATTGTAAAACATAAAATATCTAAATTCAAAATTATTAATTTTAGAATGTTCAATAGCTTTCAGATACTCATATGAATTTAATGTATGATCTGAATCTACAATAGAATTCCATTCATTTTTTTTGATATTGTCTATAGTTTCATAATACTGAACTCTGATCATTTTATTACTCACATCCTTTTTTTATAATAATATCTTTTGGAATCTTGGAACTCGAGAGATATTGCCTGAAATAATTATGGATATCCATTCTTGTTAAGTCTTTATTAGTTTTTATTTTGCAGACAAGTTTCTCCTGCCATAAACTATCCTCAATATTAAATATCTCAGATTGCTCTATATCAGGGTGCATATTAATAACATTTTCCACTTCTTTTATATCAACCGTTAAACCGCCGATTTTAGCAATCATTTTATCTCTTTTAACAAAATAGAAAAAATCATCTTCATCCTTCCACGCAAGATCACCGGTGTCCATCCAGCCATCTTTTATTACTTCTTTAGTAATTTCAGGCTTTCTGTAATACCCTTCCATAAGTGAATGTGTCTTAATCATTAATTTGCCTGTTTTCCCGATGGCTAATTCATTCCCTCCATTATCTACAATTTTAGCAAAAGAACCTCTCATGGTTTTCCCTATAGAATCCGGTTTATTATTATTCCATTGATTGCAAAAAACAGCACTTGTTTCAGTAAGTCCGTATCCTTGTAAAAGAACAGCCCCTGTCAAATCATGCCATTCATTAAATAATTTTTCTGAGAAACTATTTCCACCTATTATTCCTCTTTTTAATGTTGTTAGTTTAAAATTATTTTTTTTAATATAGTGGATAAGTATTATAATTAAAGTAGGAACAGCAATTATAAAATTTACTTTATATTTTTCGATTAAAGATAAAATCTGACCAGGTCTTATACTTTTTATAATCACAATTGAACCACCTGCACAAAGCGGGCTTAAAACATTACACATTAATGCAAAAACATGTGAAAAAGGTAATAATAAAACCATATTTGTAGAAGTATTAAGCTCTGCTACATGAATATTACTTTTTACACTATTTATAATCGCTCTTTCTGAAATAACAGTAGCTAATGGGAAACCATAACCTCTATATGTAAATAATATTATTTTCCCATTATCTTTATACTGCTTTATATTATTTTTATTTTTTTTTATTATTTTATAATTAATATTTACAATTTTTTCTTCAATTATTTTTTCATTTGTTTTTTTCTCAGTTTTTTTCTCTTCATCAGAAAAAACAAATACAGACAGATTTTCTTTTTTTAATAATTCTATTAAAATATCTTTTTTCCTGGATTCACTAATAATTGTTTTGCTCTCTGAATATTCCAGGAATACTAAAATCTCATTTTCACAAGAATTAGCATCGATAAGAACCGGTATGGCCCCAATATGTAATAAGCTGAAAAAAGCAATTATTTGGAAATAAGAATTACTAGAATAAAGAACAACCCTTTGATTTGAAATTATTCCATTTTGATCTAAAAAATATGCTAATGATTTTATATCAGCATATAATTGATTATAAGAATAATGGATATCATTAATAGTATCAATTACAGCAGTTTTATCAGGATATTTGTAAATTTTTTTTTCTAAAAATTCAATTAATCTCATAAATGTCAAATTTCTATATTAATTTTTCTTCTATGGCTACTTCTTCTATTATATCACAGGCTTTTTTTAATTCTTTTTCCGAATGTGTTGCCATAATACCGAATCTTAATAAAGAACCGCCTAATGGCACAGCAGGATAAAGCATTACATTATGAAAGATTCCTTTATTAAATAATTTTGATGAAACTCTAAAAAGTAAATTATTATCAGAAATAAATATCGGGATTATAGCTGCCGCTGGTTCACCTATATTTAGTTTGAGATCCGATAATCTTTTTTTAAAATATTCTATATTATAATGAAGTTTTTCCCTTATATTGCTGTCATCTCTTATTAATTGTAATGCCTTTAAAATTGAACCGGCAGTAGAAGGTGGAATATTGGTTGAAAAAAGATAAGAATGCCCATAAAATCTTAGATAGTGGATAACATCTTTTGACGAGGCAATAAATCCTCCTACACCAGCTAATGATTTACTCATTGTCCCCATTATCAGATCTGTTTTATCTAACAGGTTACAATGTTCTACAGCACCAATTCCTTTTTTCCCTAAAATACCAAAACCGTGTGCTTCATCAACCATAATCCTGGCATTATATTTTTGTGCAATTTTTACAATATCTTTTAATGGCGCAATTTTCCCGTCTGTACTATAAATACCATCAACAACAATTAAAATACCATTATATGTTAATCTTGTCCTTTTAATTATTTTTTCGAGACTTTGTGAATCATTGTGAGCAAAAATTAATGTTTTGGCACTGCATAAACTACAGCCATCATATATACTTGCATGACTCATTTGATCTATAATAACTGCATCCTGTTGTCTTAATATTCCTGAAATAGTTCCAACATTAGTTGAATAACCCGAGTTAAAGATCATTACTGATTCTTTACCAATAAAATCAGCAAGTTCTTCTTCCAGTTTTTTATGAATTGTTAATGTTCCGCCTACCATTGCGCCGGAGCCGTTGCCGGTGCCATATTTTTTAACAGCTTCTATGCTTGCTTTAATGACTTCCGGATGAGTAGTAAGTCCTAAATAATTATTACTGCCCATCATTATCATTTCTTTGTTTTTGTTTGTATTTTTATTAACTAATTTTGAAGTAGTTGAATTGGCCGAGTCAAGAAAATATGAAAACATCTCAAATGATTCTGTATTACCCTGAGTCATTGCATTGTAAAAAATATTTGCTTTATAAAAAATATCATCAGAAGGATAATAATAAAAATTAGCTAAAGATTTACTTTTCATATCATTAAAAGGACTTTTTTGAAATTTACGGATATCTTCTAATAATTCATATAGTGTATCATAGGATTCATCTTTTATTTTGGTAAATTTAAAACCATTATAATATGAGTTTAAATATTTTTTTGATTTCGTTGAATGCAATAATTTCATTTTACCTTTTATGGAATATGTTTTGTCACTAAAAATAAATCCATGTACTTCTGCATCAAAAAAAACATCATAATTGAAAGTTAATTTTTTTTCAGTTACAACACCAAATCCTTTCTGACTAATATTTACTCCTTTGCCAGTTATTTCTTTTGACATAATTTTAAATTTAATATCAAATCTAGGGATAGTTCTTCTGATATCAATCATATG
>CAZYID010000276.1:0-3688 GCA_964646595.1 uncultured Spirochaetales bacterium
TACTTCGCAAACTAATTCTGATTCAAATAATTTTAATCCTTCATCTTTAAAATAAGTTTTAACTTCTTTTACTGCATTTAATATTTTTTTTGCTTCTGCTTCTGAGCAATATACAATAATTAAAAAATTTTCTTCCGGCCAGATATGATCTCCATTTTTTGGCCCACTTGATCCAACTCCATGTACAATAGGTATTTTTGTATAGTTCTTTACTATATCCATTTTTTTAAATATATCAAAAAGATCTTGTTCTATAGATCTGTTTCCTATTATTTCAATTCTTTTCATAATATTTCTCCTGATGTTTTTTTAATTATATTTAAAATAATAAAAAATAACCTCGTCTTTGCGAGGGCTATAAGCCCGAAGCAATCTATATAAAAAATATTGTTTATAATATAGATTGCTTTGCTTCGCTCGCAATGACGAACTAAATAACTTCTTTCTATTTCCTAATTCCTGATAATTTTTGTTTTCTTATTTCAAGCTGTTCCTGTCTTTTTTGCTGCTGTTTAATTTTCCTTTTTTGACTCATTTGGTTGAATAGAGAATATATTACAGGAATCAAAAATAAAGTAAATATAGTACTGACTGTTAATCCGCCAACAACTGTTTTCGCGATTGCTCTGCTTAAAGTTGAACCTTCAGTTTTAATGAAAGCCATTGGTAATAATCCTAAAATAGTTGTTAGAGTTGTCATCAATATTGGTCTTAACCTGTTTCTTCCGGCTTCTATACAAGCATCAATTATTTTATAACCTCTTTTTATAAGTAAATTTGTATAATCTACTAAAACTATTCCATTATTTACAACAATTCCGGATAAGACTATCAAACCAACCATACTTAATATGCTGAATTGTTCGAAAGTAACTAAATATATCCATATTACACCAATTAATGTTAATGGTATTGTAAAAAAGATGATAAGAGGATCCAAGAATGATTCAAATTGACTTGCCATAATTCCAAATACCAGAGCAATAGAAAGCAATAATATAATTATTAATTTAAGCCCGTATTCTATAAGATCTGCATAATCACCGGAAAAATCTATAATTAAATCATCTCCCTGTGATATCTCTGAGTTTATCAATTTTCTTACTTTTAATTCAACCTCATTCAATTTTACTCTTTTATTTTTTCCATTAACTTCTATTTTTTTCTCAAGTCCTCCTGTAACATGTATAGTTCTTGTTTGATTTTCTCTTTTTATATTTATAGGACCTAAAGTCTTTTCACGATGAGCAATACTGGCTAAAGGAATTTTATCTCCAGAGTTATTTAAAACAAATATCTTATCAAGATCAGGTATCGCATCTCTGTCTTTTGGATCAAGTATTACAAATATATCATATTCATCAGCACCTTCTTTATATTTAGAAGCTGTAATTCCATCTATATTTGCTCTGATTTCTCTACCAATTGCATCTATAGTTAATCCAAGTGAATATGCTTTGTCCCTGTTAATAAATATTTCAACCTGTGGTAAACCTTCTTTGAAATCAACATTTGGTTCAGTAATTTCCTTTACCTTATCTTTTATTAATTCTTTAATTTCATAAGCAGTTTCTCTTGCTTTATCCAGGTCATTTGATTTTACTAAAATATCAATAGGAGAAGCACTCTGCATCATTCCTTGATTACTATCAAACTCAAAAATAACAGAAGGAAAATCATTGAAATGTTTTCTTAATTTACTCTTTATTTCAGAAGATGTTTCAACACGTTTGGACATTTTATCTTCAAGTGTTATAAAAATAGTACCTTTATGAGATTGAACTGAACCAAGGAATCCAAAAAAACTTCTTTCACCTGCTTGAATTAAAATATTTTTATATCCTTTAATCTCTTCTTTAATTATTTGCTCAAATTGATCTGTAATACTTTTTGTTATTTCTAATTTAGTTCCTACCGGTAATTCTAACTTTAACTGAACATTATCATCATCAGAATCAGGCATTAATTGAAATCCGGCAATACCGGACATGAAAAGAGTTATCAATAATACTGCTGCAATTATAAGAATTGTATACAAACGTTTTTTTAAAACATAAGATAGAGCTTTTTTGTATAAATCATCAAGTTTGTTTAATAAATTATTCATATAATCATCAAACCTTTTTGGAAAACCTGTTAAATTTCTCTCTAACTGTGAAGATAATGGAAAATATTTACTGGATAAAACCGGTACTAAAAACATAGCTACAAACAAAGAAGAAGCTAAAGAAAATACAACAGTAAAAGCAAGTCCGCTAAATAATTCCCCATACATTCCCAATTGAGTTTTAAACATTGCAATTGGTGCAAAAACACAGATAGTTGTTAAAGTAGAAGCCATTATTGCATTTATCATCTCCTGACTTCCCAATATTGCTGAAGCAGTAACTTTAGCGCCTTTTTCTCGATACCTGTAAATATTTTCCAGTATAACTATAGAGTTATCAACCAGCATACCAATACCCAATGCCAGACCAGCCAATGTCATTACATTCAATGTAAATCCAAAAAAATACATCAATAACATTGTAATAACAATAGAAATTGGAATAGATAATCCAATAATCAATACACTTTTAAAACTACGTAAAAACAAAAATAAAATAATAATAGCTAAAAATGCCCCAAATATTGCAGTAAAAGCCACCTGAGATAAAGATTGTTTAATTATTTTAGTAGTGTCATATATTACTTCAATTGAAACATTGTGTGGAATCTCATTCTTTAATCTTTTCATTCTTTTATAAACATTTTTAGCTGTTCTAACTGAATTTGTCCCACTCTGTTTTTGAACAGTTATAAACACTGAAGGCAATCCATTAACAAAAATAAGATCTTCAGCATCTTTTAAACCATCATATACATTTGCTACATCTCTTAATCGAACAACAATATTATTTGTTTTTCCTTGTTCATTATAACTTCCGCCTCTATATGCAATTACTGTATTTTTTATGTCTTCTATTCTTTCATATTCACCGGAAGTTCTGATTAAAAAATTTTTATTTCCCTCTTCGATACTACCCGCACTAATTTGAACATTTTGACCAATAAGCATTGCAGATATCTGAGTTAGAGTAAGATTATAAGCTTCAAGCCTGTTTTGCGGGATTTCAACTCTTATTACTCTTTCTCTTCCTCCTGAGATACCTGCCATTGCTACCCCTTCTACTTGCTCCAATCTTGGTTGAATTATATCCTCACCAATTTTTCTTAAATCTTCAGGTTCTCTATTTCCTTTTATCCCAAGATACATAATTGGAAACATAGACGGATCAAATTTAAATATCATTGGGGATTCGGCATCATCAGGCAAGTATTCTTTAATATACTCAAGTTTATCCCTTACTTCATTTGATGCTTCTGACATGTCAGTTCCCCAGGTAAATTCTAATAATATCTGACTTGCTCCTTCAGATGAAGTTGAAGTAATTTCTTTAATATTACTAACATTACTTAAAGAACTTTCCAGAGGTCTTGTAATTGTTTTTTCTATTTCTTCAGGCCCTGTACCCTGATAATTTGTAAAAACAAATAATACCGGAGGATTAATATCCGGATAAAGATCTATAGACAAATCCAGGCTCGCATAAATTCCAATTCCTATTATAAGAATAAATATAATAAGAAAGGTAGTAGGTCTGTTTACAGCTATTTTTGATATATTCAATTTTATCTCCTATTCAAT
>CAZYID010000277.1:0-3669 GCA_964646595.1 uncultured Spirochaetales bacterium
GATAATGCAGATCCCACACCCCATAGAACGCTTCCCGAGCAACCTGATCCATCGCGGCCCGCACTACCGTAGGCGTCCCGGACTCATTCCCTGGGACTCATCATCCCAAGATCGGTGTCCGGAAAAACGGGGCTGGCTCCTTTGCCCCAGGAACCATGAGGGCTGGCATTGCCGTCTGCCGCGAAGAACATCCTGCAAGTAGCACGGCCAGAACCACGATAAGAAGCGCGCGCCCACTTACAGTCACGAGGTGCATTGGTCGTAGTCTCCTACCTCAAACCCGGACCAGCACTCGAACAGGTCGCCCTTCACAGAGTATGGAAGTCGAGGACCTCAACAATCGGGGAGCCGTCTCCCGGCTCATGGACGTATAGCTCAAGCGTTAAGTCAGCTTCCGCCCCCCTTGTGTCGAACATAGGTACGGCCAAATGGAAGGTCGGAGGCCTCGACCCCGTCACCTCCACTGCGTCTAGCCACGTCTCGCTGTGGTCCGGCAGCAATCCGATCCTTACCGGAAACTCCTGTGCAATACCGATTAGCGTTTCGAAGGGGACTCGAGTCTCCGCTATGAGTTCGTGTAAGCACTTGTCATCGCCATTGACGAGCGCATCGACGATCCGACGAACCTTGGCGATCGATTCACTCTTCACGACGAAGGCCTGTTCTGTGGGATACGCATTGGGCTCTCTGGCGATAAGCCCAACTGGTCAATGAAGTATGAGTCAGCTCGTTGGAAAGCGTCCTCGATCTCTTCGGCTGAGCACCCTGCCGCTCGGAGTGCCTCTTCGGCAACTTGACGTTCCGCCGCATAGGTACCTCCCGTTGTTGCCTGGCGCTGAACTTGAGTCGCCGCATAATGCGGGGTTCCCGGTGCCGTCGACGGTCCATCAAGTTGGACCGCTGGAGCATCACCCCTACTGTAATTCGGGACTTCCCTTGCAGAAGCGTCCTGGATAACGTGATGCGCGTCAGTTTCGCGTGCAGCACGAAGATCGTTATAGGTTGGAGCTGCGGTAGGCTTCACCACCGTGGCTGCTTGATCTGCTGCTTCAACAGCGGCAACACCGGTAGCGGACGCCGAAATGGCCTACAAGTCGTACGAATCCCGACCTGTAGCAGGGGAAACGTCCCCCGAGACCCCTACGGATGAGGCCAGCGCAAGGTTGGAAGCCCCGACGGCGTTTTCGGCTGTGGGAGACGAAGCGGCGGATGCGGATGTGGCGGAACCGACCAGGATCCCGACCGTGACGACGGCGGCTAGGAGGAAACGCGCCGGGGCCCTCAGGAGGGTCGGGGGGCGGGCGCGGTCATGGTGTCTATCGTGCCAGGCGAACGCCCTTCAACAGTGGTTATTGGGCCGTCGCGAGGATCTTATTCTCGGTTGCCCGCCGGGGGTATCCTGGCCGTCGCCGGGCCACTGGCGATCGCGGCCCACGGTATAGCCAGATGGCGAAGTCGACCAACGAACAGAGGAGCAATGTCCGTGCTACTCGTAAAACCGGGCACCCTTCAAAGCATCAGTGAGAATCACCCAGGGGTCGTCAGGGACGGGTTTGCCGGTGTTGACATATGCGTTCTCGATCGAACCGAGTAGCGCACCGAATCCGTCAAGAAACCGCGCCAAGGTGTCGTTCTCCCACACCGCGCCCGACGCCAACTCGGCCTGGAGTTCTTCGATCGCGGCGAGCAACTGCTCGCGGCCACTCAGCCCCGGAAGGTGCGTCACGGTTGCCACCATGCCCAATCTCCGGGACTGAACCGGATATTGATCCCCGTGCCGCCGAGGACCTGCGTCTGGTTTCGTGCTGCGATCTCTGCTGGCGTGGCCCACTGGTACGGCAAGGATACATCTGCATACTGCCCTGCAAACAGTCTCCGATTGTCCAGGGAGTAAATCGATCCGTCCTGCTGGAATACTCGAATCGCGGGCATGCTCTCCGGTGCCGCGCCGGTTGCCGCCATCTCATCCGAGAGGCCAAACACCGAACTGCCATCTCGGAAGTTCGAGCCTGCGCTGTCCTGAGTGAACCGCACGTCCCTCGCCGCAATCAAGCCAGTCTCACTGTTTGCGGCGTCTTCCACCCGCACCACGGTCCTCGCCTCGTTGGCAGTATTGACCGCGTTCTCTGTCTGCCGCGCCACGTCGGTGGTGGTGTCGAGCGCGTGCTCTGCGGTAACGGTGGCATCAAGAGCGTTTTCTGCTTGTCGAGCGAGGCGGGTGACGTCTCCCACTTCGTCGATGACGTTAGCCACCCGGTTCGTGTTCCGCACCACCGCAACCGTCGCAACCGCCGCCGTTGACACCGCACCAATCAGGCGAGCCCCCGCCGCCGTGTTCCCCACAATCGGAACCATCGACACCATCGACAACGCCGCATTACCCAAATCCCCTTGAGCCAAATACACGACCCCATTGAGCAGATCCGCAGCCTCCCCAATGATCGGGATCATGCCCACCACATCAAGAGCAGAATGAACTAAATCCATCGGCGACATCGACGTCACCACCGTCGACACCGTCGTCACCCCATGAGCAACCAACGACACCGCACCCCCCACAGCAGAAACCGCCTTCTGCCACCACGGCTTCGGCTCCGGAGGCGGATACGACGGATACACCCCACTACGAGCAGCGTCGCAGTTCTCCTTCAACCTCTCCGAACGCTGCTACGCACAGAACTGCACATACCCCGCATTCCCCTGCGTCGACAAGACCCGAAGAATCTCCGCCTTACGAGCCGCGGCCGCGTGCTCGTGCATCTGGGCGAAACACCAATGACCTAGTTCTGGTGGAGCGCCGACGTTGAGGTCAGGGCTGGCGGTTCGGGACAGTTTTCTCCATCGCCCGTTAGGAGGAGCCCCCGGTGGTGCCCCGCACCCGTAAGGGACTTGGTACTTTCGCCGAGTGCGGCCCCGACTTAGGATGGGTCACGCAGACGTCTGAGACGCCCCACTCATGTGGAGGATCGAGAGCCCGAAATAGTAGCCAAACCCTCTGGCTGGTCAGTAGCGAGCCCTCGTTTCGGGCGGCCTCAAACAACTCCAACAGCCGCACCCGGGAGACTTGCGGCCACCACCGCATCGAGGGTGCGCGTGACGGCGTACTCTTTCGAACCGACCACACCTGCCCCGCGTTCACCGATGCATCTAGACGAGGTTGAAATCGTCGTGGAACGGGCCTGGGTCCGTCGGGTCGTCGGACCACACCTTCTCAAATCCGACGCCGGTGACTCCCGTCGCAAGCCACGCCTCCCGAAAACCCTCCGTCACGAATAGGTCGGTCCTGCGTCGTTCGGGGAGACGGAACATCTGATGATCGCCGATCACGGTGGGATCGAACACATAGCGACGAACCGCCATCACACGCTTCGAATCGCGGAAGTACTCAATTTCGGATGCCTCATGATCGAGAGCCGGAATCACCGCCGTTGGAAGGAAGAAGTAGAGCACCTCACCAGCACAATCCAATGGAAGAAACACACCCCACGGCGCCAACAGAGATTCCGTCCGGTCACGAGCAGTCTCGGTCAGCACCAGATTGGCTCCGTGAAACCAAGGCGAATCGGAAACCCGCAGTCTTGGGCTTCGAGCGAGGCTCCTCTCCTCCCGCCGCACCGCCAACGGAACCCAATCCTTGACGTCAACCTTTCCATCCAGGATGTCCCGCTT
>CAZYID010000278.1:0-3651 GCA_964646595.1 uncultured Spirochaetales bacterium
ATAAAAAAAATATAAAATTACATTTTTAATATTTTAAAAATAAGATTATCTATTGGTGAGCGGTCATCTGTAAATATTAAATTATTTTTTATTGCTGCTTTTTGATTCATCTCATTTAATATTTCATTAAAAATTAATTTTAAATCTTGATTTGGCTGTGTTTCATTAATTTTATTTATAATAAAATTTAAATCTTTATTTTCTTTAAATATAAATATAATATGATCTGAAATAAAAACTGACGGGAATACTTTATCTAATGTATTTATATAATATGTTTCCAGATCAGTATTTTGAGCGTATTCCGGAAAATTAATTGCAATAATACCATTATCATTTAACTTTTTCTTAACAAGCTGGAAAAATTCTATTGTAGATAAATGAAAAGGTATATATGGACTTCCTGCGTAAAGATCTATGATTATTATATCATATAATTTATCACATTTATTTAAGTAATTACGGGCATCTTTATGAATTATATTTACTTCATTTTTATCCGGTTTTAAATTGAGAATGTTTCTGCCGACTTTTGTTAATTCAGGATCTATCTCAATCCCGTCAATATGCAGTTTATAAAAGTATGATAATTGTGTCATACATGTACCGGCTCCATTACCAAGTATAAGCACTTCTTTACCATTCGCAAATAGAGGCGTTATTAGAAAATAATCATAATAATTTTCTGATAATTTTTTATCATTTAACGACTTGGAGTGAAATCCAAAAAAATTGTTAAGGTATAAAAATAATTCATTGTCTTCCTTTAGTACTTTAATTATGTTGTATTGTGACTCTGCCGAATATACTGTAGAATTATTTTTTACCGGATAAAATAGAGAAGGAATTAGAATAATAAAAAGTAATAATATTGAATATCTTGAAAAGATAAATAGTCCAAGTGTAGAAATTATAATTAATAAAATTATAGCTGTAATAAAAGTTCTTTGTGAACCAAGATGTGGAATAAATACAAAAGTTGTTAGTATTCCTCCAATAATAGAACCAAATGTTGATAATGAATAAATTCGTCCTGCTGTTATACCTATATTATCAACTGAAGTCAGCATTTTAATTAGATATGGAGGTATAAAAGCAAGAATTATCATTGGTATAAAAAACAAAGTAAATATAGATAAAAATGATCCTAATATAGCATTATGAGATGACAAATATTTTAATATAACCGGATAAATGTAAAAAAAAATTAATAAATAAATGGCTGTAAATAGAATAATTATATATGGCAGTATCATGTTTTTATATTTATCTGCAGTATAGCCGCCAATATAATAACCAATTGCAAGAGCTAATAAAACAGTATTAATAATTATTCCTGTTACATAATTAGAATTTCCAAAATATGGTGCTAAAAGACGAAATGATACAAGTTCAATTACAAGAATAACAAGTCCGGTAATAAAACAAGTTAAATATGCAAAAATATTTTTTAAATTATTCATTTATCTATCCCGATTAAATTAGAATAATACCAATAATAATAAGAATAAAAAAGTAAAACTATAGGGTTTAGTTTTCTTTTTATTAATATCCTTTTTTTTTAAAATTCATATTCTGTTTCCACATATTCTTGAAAATTGCTTGGCAACAGCTGTAATTTTTGAATATTCTCCTGAAGCTAACCACTCTTTATTAAAAAGCTGTGACGCTAATGCAATACCATCAGCCCCTTTATCCAGATAATCATTACAATTATCTATATTAACACCATTACAGGCTAAGAGCTTAATACTATCCAGAGGCCCCTTAATATCTTTAATATAATCCGCCCCACCCATACGGTTAACCGGGAAGACCTTGACCATAGTGGCTCCTGCATTCCAGGCCTGATAAATCTCCGTTGGGGTCAATGCTCCGGGATAAACAGGTATTTTATTAGAATGACAATACTCAACTATTTTGATATTAATAATAGGAGAAACAATAAATTGTGCTCCCGCGTCCAGTGCCTGATGCATTTCTTCTAATGTACAGACTGTACCTGCACCTATTAAAGCCTGCTTTTTAAAATGATCTGTTGCAGATTTTATTAAATCCAACACGTGAAGAGTATTCATAGTTACTTCCAGAAGTGTAATACCCCCCTTGACAATGGCTTCAAAAGCAGGTTTAATTTGTTTTTTTGTTATACCTCTGGCGATAGCTACTATTGTAAAATCCATAAATTTTCCTGATAATAAATTTTAAAAAACGCCCTTTTATAGTGAATCTTTTAAATATACATTAGTATATCATATTTTTATAAATAAAGAAAAATGAAATCCTTCATTTAGAAAAAGTACTGTTAAGAATTTTTTTTAAACAGCAATTATCAGAAATATTATTTAATTATTAAAAATATTGTAAATATTTATATTTTTTTGTTGCTTTATCAGCTAATATTGATTATTATCTAAATGATAATAATTTCCATTTAGGTGTTGATATGAAAAGACAATGTGGGAGATGGGGTCACAGATTAAGAGGTCATGGATATAAATGTACTCCAGGAAGAGAATTGATTCTTGAAATACTGGAATCAACAGATGAACATTTAAGCCCGGAAGATATTTATTCAAAAGTTTCATTAGAACATCCTGAAATTGGATTGACTACTGTTTATAGAACTCTCGATATCCTTGTAAATCTAGGCATTGTAGTCAAACTTGATTTTGGTGATGGGAAATCCAGGTATGAATTATCTGCAAATTTTAATCATAAAAAACATCATCATCATCTAGTGTGTGCTTCATGCGGTAAAATAATTGATTATTCTGATTTCATGAATGAAGAACTTGAGTTTTTAAATAAAATAGAAAAAAAATTAGAAAAGAAATACACCTTTAAAATAAACAGCCATTTTATTAAATTTGACGGCTTATGTAATTATTGCATAAAATAAATAATTTTTGAAAGCAGTAAAGATAAAAAAATATTTTTATTGCTTTTTTTATACAACCTAAATGAAAAATATTACCATTTAGGTTGTATAAAACCATGGTTTAATTTTAATTATTATTTAAGGAGGTGCTTATGCCAGGCGGTGATGGAACAGGTCCTGCAGGTTTCGGATCTATGACAGGACGAGCTGCAGGTTATTGCGCAGGTTATTCTACACCGGGTTTTGCAAACCCAATAGGTGGTAGAGGCTTTTTTGGCCGAGGAAGAGGCGGATTTGGCGGTAGAGGAAGAGGTCACAGGAATTGGTATTATGCAACAGGATTACCGGGATGGTCTCGATATAATCAAGGTTATCCTGCATGGGGCGGTGTTGATAATACTAATGCTCCTAATTCTACTTTTCAAACTCAGATTACACCTGAACAGGAAATTGATATACTTAAAAATCAAGCTAAGTATATGCAAGAGGATATCAATAATGTTAATGAACGTATTAAAGAACTGGAGAAAAAACCTGCTGGAAAAGAAAAGTAAAAAAATTTACCGAATCTGACTAATTACTAAAAAGGTCAGATTCGGTAAAAATATTTTTTAGTGAGGGTAACAAAATGAAAAACATGAACAGATTTCGATTTAGAAAAGGAAAATTTGCGTTAATAACCAGTATTCTTGGCTCCGCTGGTTATTTTGTAGTTAATGATTTAAAAAAAGAAAACAGTTTAATAAAAAACACATTTAAAAAAATTCCTT
>CAZYID010000279.1:0-3636 GCA_964646595.1 uncultured Spirochaetales bacterium
TTAAATCAAAAAAAGAAATTTCACAAAATATACTTCTAATATTATGATAGCCATTTTTAAATAATGACAAAATATCAAGAAAAATATTTATTTTTGCATTACTTTTAAATTTATTCATTGAATAGCTTTTTTTAAAAAATTTTCAAATTATATTGAATTAGTAAATTCTACTATATTTATATCTACTTTATATATTGGTATTCCGGTAAATTCTTCTATTTTATTTCTTATAGAATTCTGGATGTCTTTAATCATTTTTGAGCTATTTATTTTATAATCAATAGCCAATTTGAGATTTAAGTGATAGCCTTCGTTTAATTCTGTGACAATAACTTTTAAGAGTTTAATTGATGTAGAATATTCTGCTATACAATGACTTACCATTTGGACTAAAGCAGTTTCTGATATAGAAATTGTTCCTTCATTACTATATTTGGGTCTTACTATAGTTTTTTCAATTAATCTTTTTTTTCTTTTTTTAAAGAAAAACCCTTTTGGTTCATCAATAAAAAAATGTATTGCATGTAAAACTATATTTGGATATTTCTTTTTTACTTCTAACATTGGAATTGGTATAACATGTTTTCCATGTTTTTTTCTGCTTTTTTTTGCTTTTTGTATTTCTTCTTCTGTTGAAATATCCTGTATTTTAATTATCTTAGTTGGTTTTGGAAGATGTAATCTATCAATTATTCTTTTAAGCATTAATTCAGAGGTTGCAATTATTAAAAGACTATTATAATGCATTTTATACAGAATTTTTCTAACTTCTCTGGCATGTTTAGTTTCATTGAAAATTGCTCTTTTTATTGCAGTAATTCTTAGCGGTTCTTTTTTGGCAGATTTACCGGCAATAATTTTTTGATCTTTTATTAGTAAACCATCGTCAATTATATAATCAATATTATATTTATCTGCAATTAAAAATGCTCTGAAACTTTTACCGGTACCAGTAGCACCTATTAATCCATAAATTTTTTTTGGTGTTACACGCCAAATTATATTTTTAAGAAAATGTATCATTATTTAACCTAAAATATCAAATCCATTATTAAATATTATATCTAAAATATTTAATTAAATAAAGATTTATAATTACTTTTTTAAACTAAATTTAATGTAATTTATAATATTTTCAAAAAGGCGTAGTTATTTTTTTCTGTTATAGTTCTATTGACATTTAGAGTAAATACTTATATTATTTAATTATATGTTTAAAATTAAACAAATTTCTATATATATTATAATAATTTATTTATTCATAAATTGTTCAACCCCTCAACATGATGAAAAAAAAGATGTTGAAGTAAATGATATTACTATAAATGAAGTTTCAAATAGAACACCTGTTGTTAACTTAAATCAAGTTGATTTAGAATTATTAGCATCGGTAAATGAAGAAAACTTCAAACAGGACATTGAATACAATTGGGAAGTAGAATATTTAAAATTAGATATTGAAAGTGATTCTTCATTATACACATCCAATAATGTTCAAAATAAAGAAAATTCATTAACAAATAAATATCTTGAAGGATATTATTTATTAGATGTTTCTAAAAAAAATCCTTTAAATGCACTTTTGTCTATTTATCAAGAAGGATTTTACAGAGTTACTTTAAAAACATCAGGCAGCAGTAATTTAAAAGAATATTCTGTTGTTGTAAAAATTGGTGAGCCTCCTTTGCCTAACCTTTTTGTTAAGGTTAATATTCCAAAATTGGATAAATTAAATAAATCAGATTATATTGGAAAATTTTATTTTAGTATAAATAATAACGAATTAGATGATTCTGAAATACATGAGTTGAATGCGACTGAGATGCAGGATAAATGGTTTAATACCGGTTTAATTATAAATCCATTTGATTCATTTAATATTGTTGCAGGAACACATGTCTTAAATGATAATTTAAAAAGTATTGTCTCAGCATTAAATAATAAAAATTTTTCTGAATTTGATTCTATTACTTATTCTTTAGACAATAGCGAATTAGAAAATATATCTTTAACTCCGCTAATTATTAAAGGTAACAATCATAATAATTTTAAAATTAAAAAATCTGGAACAAAATCATGGCTTAAAGGTGATGTATATATTAGTTTGTTAACATGGAAGGATGATAATTCGAAATATGATAAATTTATTTATTCCAAAAAAATTTTAAATTCATTTAACACACAATTTATTGCAAATTTAAAGGGAGTATACCTTTCTAAAGTATTTATAGGTTCATTTGGACATAAAGTTCCTTATAATAATTATTATATCTATTTTGGACCCGAAGGAACTAATCTGGATGAATTAGATCCAAATAATAATAGAGAATATCCTGGATTGCCATATGGCTATTTGCTTGGAAGATTAGGTAATGATGGTAAAGTTTTTCCAATATCGAATAATTTTAAATACGAAACTAATAAAAAGATAATAAAAGTTTTATCTTTTTAATCCAGCAGATTTTTTTAATATATCAGAATCATATCTAACAATATTATTTTTTTTAGATTTATGCTCTTTTATTGCTTCATTAATAATTATATCAAGTAATTTTTTAAATTTAATTCCTACAGGTTCCCATAAATAAAAACTCATAGAACCTGGTATTGTGTTAATCTCATTAACAAACACTTTTGTTTTTTCATTATCAAGAATATAATCTATCCGCACAATACCTTTACAATCCATTGCTCTGTAAATTCTAATAGAATAATCTTGGATTTTAACCTTTAGCTCATTATTTATTTCAGCTGGAATTTTTCTGGACATGCTTTGCATGCCGGATTTTGTTTTTGTTTTATTTCTTAAATATTTGTCTTCAAAACTTAAAAATTTTTCCCAATGAATTGGTTCTTCAAGTTCTGAAACAATTATTTTACCGTTATTAATAATTACCGATGAATTAATTTCAATAGCATCTTCAATACCTTTTTCTACTAAAATTCTTTTATCATAATTAATAGCAATTTCCACAGCATTAATTAATTCTTTTTCATTATTAGCCATTGAAATCCCAATAGAAGAACCAAGATTAGCCGGTTTTACAAAGATTGGGTAATCAAGAGTGTAATGAATTTTGTTAATCCATTTATTTTGTTCAGATTTCCAATCATCTCTTGTGAACCAGATATAAGGAAGAACCGGTAAATCCATTCCGGAAAAAATTTTTTTCATTACAATTTTATCCATACCTGTTGCGGAACCAACAACACCACTGCTTGTATATGGAATATCTAATAATTCTAAAAAACCTTGTAATTTTCCATCTTCTCCATAAGTACCGTGAGAACCAATTATTAATGCATCCATTTTTATAAGAAAATTTTTTTTATCTTTTTTGTTAAGTGAAGGGAAGAATTGATTTGATTTTTTTTTATTTTTTTCCCATGTATTATATGTTTCTACATCTTTAAGTTTATTTCCGGTAAACCAATTACCGTTTTTATCTATATAAAAAGGAGTAATAATATATTTGTTTTTATCAATATTTTCAATTATTTGTAATCCGGTAATAATAGAGACATCATGTTCAACAGATTGACCGCCAAATATTACACCAATATTTTTTTTCATTTTTATACATCCCTTTTTAAATAATAATTAACCTATTTAATTAATTATTGCAAATATTTTTT
>CAZYID010000280.1:0-1397 GCA_964646595.1 uncultured Spirochaetales bacterium
AGAGTGGTTTAATGAAGTAATAAGCAATGTCAATGATGAAAATAAACATAAAGAAATTGCAGGACAAGTAAAGAGCTTATGCGACAAGTTTCCGATTTATGAGTGATTCTAAGAATACATAATAGTTTGTTTAAATTAACATATCAATATAACTCTTTTTTTGTTTTTAATTATTAATGAATGCTAAATATTCTTGGATTATTTATTGTTTTTATTATATTAATAATTTATAATCAAAAATGAGGTCTTAGCAAATGTCTCAAGTAAAACAAAATTTGAAAGAAATAAAACATATAAGAAAAGGCGAAAAAACATTAAAAACAATATTAAAAACAGCAATGGACATGGCTTCTGTTGATGGATTAGAAGGGTTGTCAATCGGAAGTCTTGCGCGACGGATTGGAATGAGTAAAAGCGGTTTGTTTGCACATTTTGGTTCAAAAGAAGACTTGCAGTTGGCAATTATAACTGCTGCGCGAAAATTATTTTATAAAGAAGTTATTGGGCCTGCAAGAAAAGAAGAGACCGGTATTATACGGTTATGGAAATTTTTTGATAATTGGCTTTTATATCTGGAAAGAAGTGTTTTTAAAGGCGGATGTTTTTTTGCTGCTGCTTCGTATGAATTTGATAGCCGTCCGGGGCCTGTTAGAGATAAAATTGCGTATGCAATGGAGGCCTGGAATAATACTTTAAAAAGAGAAGTAGAAAGAGCCCAGCAGAAAAAACAGATTAAAAATGATGTAGAGCCTTCACAATTTGCTTTTGAAATTATGGCTCTTGCAATGGGAGCAAATCAATCTTTTCAATTGCATAATAATATTCAAGCTTGCAATCAAGCAAGAATTGCTATTCTTAATAGATTGGAAAGAGAAAAGGACAGTAACGCACCATTATTACCTTCTTCAAGTAATTATCAATAAAAATATTTAAATATATTTTTTTCTTATTGACAAAAACGAACGTTCGTGCTCTAATTTACATATGATAATTATTCTCTTTGGAGGTCATATGCCAATTATTAATATTAATGTTCCTCAAGGATCTGTAGATTCGGATAAAAAAAATAAAATTGTTAAATATCTAAGCCAGGCTTTGTTAAAAGCTGAAGGTCTGCCAAATACAAAAGAAGCAAGATCATTGGTTTGGTGTTTTTTAAAAGAAATTGAAAATGGAACATGGGCTGTTGGAGGAAAAGCAAATGATGAATTAAAGTTTTATATTCAAGTATATTTGTTTAAGGAAGCTTTAAATGAAAAAAAGAAAAAAGAAATTGCTGAAACTGTGAATAAGACTTTAAATGAGATATATAAAAATAAATTAAAAAAAATTAATGCATTTGTTGTTATTAATGAAGTACCTGATTATAATTTTTGTATAGGAGGTAATAATATAGG
>CAZYID010000280.1:1497-3632 GCA_964646595.1 uncultured Spirochaetales bacterium
TTTAAGGAGGAGATAATATGAACTTAGGGAATATTTGTATTCTATCAGGTGGAGTTTTAACTGTTTTAATGATAGTTTTTCATTGTTTTTTTTATAAAATATTTCAATGGGAAAAAGATTTTAAAGAAATTTCAGTTAGAAATAAAAAAATTTTTTTTACAATTCATCTTGCATTAATTGGTGTTTTTTTTATTTTTTCTTTAATTTCATTGTTTTTTTATAATCAATTAAATAGTCAGGAGCCGTTAAATTTTTCTATTTTATTGCTTTTAGCTTTATTTTGGTTTTTAAGATGTCTATGGCAGATTTTTTATTTTAAACAAACTAAAAAACAAAATAATAATTCTTTAAGATTTATGCATTATATATTAGTTGTAGTTTTTTTGATTATTTCTGTATTATATGTTATTCCGGTTGTTAATTTAATTTTTTAAAAAAAGATAAGGACAGACATTTCGCTTGTCCTTATCTTTTAATATTCTTTAAAAATAAATATTTAAATTAATATCTTTTATAATTATAATATTTATTTCCATATAATCGTTCTTTTTTGCCTTTAAAAATAATTCCTCCAACCATTCCAATTACAAAGCCTCCGATATGTGCCCAGAATGCAATATTACTTGTACTTTTTCCGGTGTTTGCTAAATCTGATAAACCACTAATAAATTGTCCAATAAACCAGAATAATAATAAGACAAAAGCCGGTAAAGGAATTAACCATAATAAAAAGAGAGGGACAAATGTCAAAATTTTTGCTTTTGGAAAAAGTATCAAATATGCACCCATTACTCCGGCTACTGCACCGCTTGCACCAATTATTGGGATATTTGGTGTACCTGTTATAGCAATATGTACAAAGCAGGCAAATATACCAAAAATTAAATAGAATATAAGGTATTTTATATGTCCCATTACACCTTCTACATTATCTCCAAAAATCCATAAAAACCAGCAATTCCCGATTAAATGCATCCATGAACCATGCATAAACATATATGTAATAAAATCTGACCAGAAGGCATTGTTATAATTGTTTATAGATGAGGATAAGAAAGTTTTTACTTGTGACGGGAACAGCGCATATTGATTTATAATTTGCTTTTGTGCTGCATCTGTCTCAAAGAAAAATAGAATGAATATAATTACATTAACTGCAATTAATAATAAAGTAATAATAGGAAATTTAATTCTTGGATTATTATCTTTTAATGGAATCATAAAATTACCTTTAAAATATATTAAGTAAAACTATATGTTGAAATAAATTAGTTAGAATATCTCTTTATAATAAAAATTAGTAGATTAAGTCAAGAGAATCTGTTTCTATGAATTTAATAAAATTATATTTTTATATTTTTTAAAAATCTATTTTGCCAATTCCATGTCTAATAATATTAATTTCATCTTTTGTCATATCAACAACTGTTGATAATACTTTTGGTAATGGTTCTCCGGAGTCAATGATTAAATCAATCTCATTGATATTTTCTAATTCCCATCCACATTCAAATAAATTTTCTTCAGCATATCTTATATTCCACCAATCCCTTGATGTCATGTTTTTTGAAGCAGTAATTGAGAATATTGGATTTTGCAGTTCATTAACTATACTGATCGGTACTGGATTTAATGGAATCCTTACCCCTATTTCTATACGTTTTAAATTTACTTTTTTTTCAATTTTGTTTTTTGCAGGAAGAATAAAAACATACGGGCCTGGTGTATGTTTTTTAATTATTTTAAAATTGCTGTTGTTTAATTCTGCGACATCACTAATTTGTGAAATATTTGAACAAATTAATGTCAGTGTATAATTCTGAAAATCCCCTTTTAACTTTCTTAATTTTAAAATACCATTCCTAGATAAAACACTGCAGCCGATACCCCAGCTTGTATCTGTTGGATAAGCTATGAGACCGCCTTGTTTAAGAATATTTATTGTCTTATTGATTATTCTATCATCTATATTTTTTAAAATAATATATTCAATCATATTAACCTCATGTTGTATCATTATCGGCAATTATAATATTTATTTTTACTTGATAGATATCCATTATAATTTAAAGTAATTATAAAAAGGGGGACAGAGCTCAATTATTGAAGAAAATAATGGTTTGCTGGCTGTCTAT
>CAZYID010000281.1:0-3616 GCA_964646595.1 uncultured Spirochaetales bacterium
CTCATGGTACAGGGTGTACGCTTTCATCTGCAATAACTTGTTTTATTGCAAAGGGCAATAATATAAATAATGCTGTTGCAAAGTCAAAAAAATTTCTAACTGCAGCATTAAAATCTGCAATTAATATAAATATTGGCCAGGGATCCGGTCCGGTGGATCATTTATGCAGGTTGAAGAAATAAATAATTAATTTAAGGAGAAAATTGATGAAAATAGATGATATTCAAGTAACTAGGATTATTGTTGATACATATTATAAAAAATTAATGGACGCACTTGAATTGGATGTAGCTCTTGTTGGAGCAGGACCTGCTAATCTTGTCTCAGGTATAATTCTTGGAGAAAAAGGTATTAAAACAGCTGTTTTTGAATCAAAACTGGCTCCAGGCGGTGGAATGTGGGGCGGAGGTATGATGTTCAATGAAATAGTTGTTCAAAAATCTGCCATAAGTATTTTAGAAAGAGTAGGAATTAATTATAAAGAATATTCAGATGGATATTATAGTGCAGACAGTGTTGAAGCTTCATCAACATTAATTTCAAAATGTATTAAGGCAGGCACTACAATATTTAATTTAGTAAAAG
Source organism: uncultured Spirochaetales bacterium (assembly GCA_964646595.1). Classification (GTDB taxonomy): domain Bacteria; phylum Spirochaetota; class GWE2-31-10; order GWE2-31-10; family JAFGQB01; genus CAZYID01. The sequence goes on from CAZYID010000281.1 coordinate 586, forward strand.
TAGTTGATGTTATGTTTAGAAAAGAAAATAATAATAATAAAATTAATGGTCTGGTTTTACAGTGGACACCGGTTGAACATTTAGGGATTCATGTAGATCCATTAACAATAAGAGCAAAATTTGTTGTTGACGGTACAGGGCATCCATCGGAAGTATGTTCAATTATTTCTAGAAAGATTGATGCAAAATTAGATACAAAAACAGGAAAAGTTATTGGTGAAATGTCAATGTGGGCTGATAAAGGTGAAGAATTAACTGTTGATAATTCATCAGAAATTTATCCGGGTCTTTATGTTACAGGAATGGCTGCAAATGCAGCAAAAGGTGCTCCGAGAATGGGGCCTATTTTTGGTGGAATGTTATTATCCGGTGAAAAAGTAGCAAATGAGATTATTAAAGAGCTTAAAAAGTGAAGGTAAAAGAATATTGTCCTTATTGTAGAGAATCTTTACTTAATAAAATTATAGATAACAAATCAAGATTGTTTTGTAAAATATGTAATGAAGTAATATATGAAAATCCGATTCCGGCTACTGCTTCAATTATTATTGATAACAATAATATATTACTTGTAAAACGAAAATATGACCCTAAAAAAGGTGATTGGTGCCTTCCAGGTGGTTTTATAGAATTAGGAGAAACTCCTGAGTCTGCATGTTTAAGAGAATTAAAAGAGGAAACTGGACTAAATGGGAAAATTGATACAATAATTAATGCTCTTCATAGCAATAGTTCGTTATATGATTCGGTTATTGTAATTGGATATTTAATTAAAGACGTAAAAGGAAATATAATTGCCGGTGATGATGCTGAAGAGGTTGCATATTTTGATTTTAAAAACATGCCTTTATTAGCATTTAAGAGTCATAGATTATTAGTTGATAAAGTTTTAAATAATATAAAAAAATAAAATAAAAACGTATGTTTTATTTTGGCACATTTATTGCTTTTAATAATAAAAAATAATATAATAATTAATTAACAGGAATGAAATGAAAATGGATTATAAAAGAAAATTTCCACCATTATATGTGCCGTCAACTGAGCACGATTCTTGCGGCGTTGGATTTATTGCAACTTTAAATAAAGTTCCGGAACATAAAATAATCAGTATGGGTTTGCAGGCATTAATTAATTTAACTCACAGAGGTGCTGTAGGCGGTGATGAAAATACAGGGGACGGAGCTGGGATATTATTTCAAATTCCGCATGAATTTTTTTCAACAAGCATTAAAGAAATAAGATATCTTAGAGAAGGTAATTATGGTGTTGGGCAGATATTTTTTCCAAAATCCAAGGATAAAATAAAAAAATGTAAAAAGGTAATTGAAGAAGTTATTAATCGTGAAGAAATGAAAGTTTTAGGGTGGAGAGATGTACCTGTTGATGATACTTCTATTGGTGAAATTGCAAAAAAATCACAGCCTCATGTAATGCAGGTTTTTATAGATGTATCAAGAACAAATAGACCGGAACAATTATTATATGTTATAAGAAGAATAATAGAAAACATAATACATAAAGAACATAAAGATTGTATTGATGATTTTTATATCTGCAGTCTTTCAACTAAAACTATTATTTATAAAGGTATGCTTTTAGCAGAACAGCTTTCTAAATATTATTCTGATCTTTCTAATCCATTATTAAAAACAAGACTTATTATATTTCATCAGAGATATAGTACTAATACATTTCCATCATGGAGATTAGCTCAGCCTTTTAGATACATCGCTCATAATGGTGAAATTAATACATTAAGAGGCAATATTAATAAAATGTATGCTCGAGAAAGAACAATGTCTTCAGCTTCATTTGGCAATGATATTAATAAACTTTTTCCAATTGTAGTACCAGGAGGAAGTGACTCTGCTATGTTTGATAATACTTTTGAATTATTAGTGCAGGCAGGGAGAAGTATTGAGCATTCTTTAATGATTATGGTGCCCGAAGCATTTGGTGCTAAATATTATATCAGTGAAGACAGAAGAGCTTTTTATGAATATTACTCCTCAATAATGGAACCATGGGATGGCCCGGCTGCTCTTGTAGCAACAGATGGGAAATCATTATGCGGTACTTTAGATAGAAATGGTTTAAGACCTGCAAGATATGTTGTAACCAGAGATGGTTATATTATATTAGCTTCTGAAATTGGAGTTATAGATGTTGATCCTGAAAATATTAAACATCTGGGAAGACTTCAACCCGGTAAAATGCTTTTTGTGGACACAGAAATCGGAAAAATATCTTATGATAATGATGTTAAAAGCAGGATTGTAAGAAATAAACCATACAGAAGATGGCTTGAAAAAAACAGAATAGAATTAAGAGGATTATTTTATCCTCCAGAACCTCAGAAAGCAGGTCATGAAAAACTATTAAGATCTCAGCACCTTTTTGGATATGATCTTGAAGAAATGAAAATGGTGCTTGTTCCGATGGCTGTAAACGGGCAGGAACCTATTGGATCAATGGGAATTGATATTCCATTAGCTGTTCTTTCAGACAAAGCTCAGCTTTTTTATAATTATTTTAAACAACTCTTTGCACAGGTTACAAATCCTCCAATAGATCCGTATAGAGAATCATTAGTAATGTCTTTAATGTCATGGCTAGGTAAAAAAGGCAATATCCTTGAAGATTCACCGGATCATTGTTGTCAATTAAAACTTCCGCACCCAATTTTAAGTAATGAAGATTTAAATAGAATAAGATATTCTAATAATAAAGACCTTATAGTTGCTACTTTATCAATATGTTTTGATGCTGATGGGGGTGGTAAATCTTTAGAAAAAGCTTTAGATGATTTGTGCAAGTCTGCATCACAAAAGGTTAAAGAAGGGTGTGCAATAATAATTTTATCAGATAGTGATTTTACTAATAATAAAATGCCTATACCATCATTATTAGCGCTTTCAGCAGTACATCACCATTTAATTAGAACTGCAGAAAGAGAGGCTGTTGGTTTAATTATTGAAACAGGTGAAGCAAGATCTGTTATGCATTTTTCACTTTTAGTTGGTTATGG
>CAZYID010000282.1:0-3613 GCA_964646595.1 uncultured Spirochaetales bacterium
TGATGCTGCATTCCCATCTGCAACTCAAAATGAAATTGATGCAAAAGATGCAGAAGCACTTCTTAAGAATGGTTGTTTTGTTGTATCTGAAGGTGCAAATATGCCGACTGTTCCGGAAGGTGTTAAGAAATTTATTGATGCAAAAATTTTGTATATGCCTGGTAAAGCAGCAAATGCCGGTGGTGTTGCAACATCCGGCTTAGAAATGAGTCAAAACTCATTAAGACTTTCATGGACAAGAGAAGAAGTTGATACAAGGCTTAAAGGTATCATGTGTTCTATTCATGAAGCAAGTGAAAAGGCAGCAAAAGATTATGGACAACCTGGTAATTATGTTATTGGTGCAAATATTGCAGGTTTTATGAAAGTAGCTAATACAATGTTAGATCAGGGATTAGTATAATAATATAATTTTATTATTTATATATAAGCTGACTCATAAGTTTTTGAGTCAGCTTTTTTTTATGTTTAAGGGGTGAATATGGGGACAGAGCATTATTTTTATTTAAAAAATAATGCTCTGTCCCCATATTAAATTTAATAAAAATCAACTCTGTCAACAATATCATAAATATTTTTTAAAATATAATATAATCCTCCATATCTATACTCTCCTGCATCCCCTACCATATCTGCTTTTACAGGATTATCAGATATGTAATTAAACGTATCAATAAATTGCTTTATATCATCAATTATTTTACTCCAATATCTGCCTCCCCATGTGTGACCTTTTAATTTATGAATTTTATTATAATATGCAGCAAAAACAGACAAAATCCATTGCATAATCCTTGGTAAAGATTCATCTTTATGCGGATAGATGATGAAATGTATATGGTTATTCATTACTACAAAGTTATATAATGAAAATTTGTACTTCTTTTTTGATCTTTTTACAATATTCATAAATAATTTTTTAATTTCATCTGATTCAAATATATGTTCTCCTCTATTTATTTTAGCAGAAACATGATATTTTGCTTCTTTTTGAAGGATTCTTGGTTTTCGCATAGTACTCTCCTCCTTGTTTAATATTGGTTTTAATAATATTAATAAGGTAAATATGATTTTTGTTTATTTAGATGTGAAAAAAAATGCAAAAATTTTATGCTCTGTCCCCATTTTATCTTTAATAAGGTACGACAGTCGCTTGTCCGGTTCTTTCATTGAAAGAGCTGTTATCTCGTCTGTCGATTTTTCTATTATTCAGATGATCTGATATGAGGATAGTAAAAAAAAGTAAAGATCGCAAAACCAAGCAGTATTGTTGAAAACACAACAAATGTTAATGTTTCACCAAAAAAGTCTGCAAATACTCCACACAGTAAAGCACCAAGAGGCATAAATCCAAAAAATGATAAACTGAAAATTCCCATTACTCTTCCTTTAAACTCATCTTTTGATATTGACTGTAATAACGAATTAGTTAACATAAAGACAAAAATCATAAACAGGCCGTTTAAGAATATAAAGAACATTGATAATGGTATCCATCTCATAAAAGCAAAAACAATAAGCATAATTGGAAATAAAAATGTCCCCAAACTGAGTAATTTTCCTCTATATTTAAAATGACCAAGAGAAGCAATAATTAATGCTCCGGCTAGCATACCGATTGCGCGTGAAAAAAATAAAAATCCGTATACTGCTGACTCCCTATGTAATATTTTTTTTGACCATGCGGGAAATAAAGCAATTAATCCTAATCCAAAAAGCCCTATCACTCCTACCTGTAAAATAAGAGTTCTTATTTTTGGTTCTTTTAGTACATATTTAATTCCGTCTTTTAAGTCTGTTAATGCGGACTTTCCGTTTTTTACTATATTGTTTTTTTTAAGTTTCATTAATAATAGAGCAAGAATAATCGCGATAAATGTAACACCATTTATTACAAAACACCAACCCGGCCCTATAATACCGTATAATATTCCGCCTGTTGCCGGCCCAACAGCCATTGCTAAATTAAACATTGTTGAATTTAATGCAATAGCATTTGTTAATGCATGTTTTTCTACCATTTCTAAAATAAAAGATTGTTTGGCAGGTGCATCAAAAGCATTCGCAACTCCTAAAAGAGCAGCTAATAAAAACATATGCCAGGGCTGAATAATATTCAGGAACGTTAATGCCGCTAAAATAAAAGCAACGATCATCATGCTTGTTTGAGTGATTATCATCAGAGTGCGACGAGACATTCTATCAGCTATAACACCGCCATACATCATCAAAACCAAGCTTGGAAGTCCCTGTACAAAAATAAGAATTCCTAAATATGCAGATGAGTTTGTAAGTTTATACAATAAGAATGCTAAAACGGTTACCTGCATCCATGTACCAAATAAAGAGACTATTTGACCAAGAAACCAGATCCTATAATTAGGGTAACTAAATGAAAGAAAAATTTTATTTAAGAAGCTTACATTTTTTATATTATCGTCAGCCAAATTATCACCTAATTAGAAATAAAACATTTTAGATTGATTTATACTAAAAATATTTTATTTTGTCTTGTAATATTACTATTTTGTATTATGTTTTTTATATAAAGTTTAAATATATAGAAAACGAAATTGAATAATAATAAAATATCAAGAAAAAATCAATTGACAATTTTTTTCTTTTATTTAAAATATATTATTGACTGAACGGTCAGTATTTTTTTTGAAATGAGTTTTTATGGATATTAACAAAGATAAAAGAATTCTAAAAGGGGAAGAAACAAAATTAAAAATATTAAAAGCCGGGATAGAGCTTTTTTCCAGTAAAGGTTATGATGCCGCATCAGTTAATGAAATAAGTAAAAAAGCAAAATTAACAAAGTCACTTCTTTATCATCATTTTAAAAACAAAGAAAGTATTTTAATGCAGATTATGAATGATTATCAAATAAGGATAAAAGAGATAATTGATTCATTAATTGGGGATCAAAAAGAAGATGATATAAATGGGTTTTTTTATAATTTTCAAAATAGCACTCATAATTATTTATATGAAAACAGTGAAATAGTCAGGATATTATTGACCGAATCATTTAAAAATAAAACAATTACTTTTAATTTATTTCAGATTTATAATGATCTGGATGAATACCTATTATCAAGAGCAAAAGAGCATTTTAAAGTTGATGAAAATGAACTTTTATCAAAAATTGAAGGATTTTATTTTCATTTTTTACCGGCAATTATTTTTTCAGTATTAAATGATACGTGGTGTGAGTTTTATAAAAAATCTAAAAAAGAAACACAAAAAATTTTTTTTAAATTGCTTGAAAAAATAGAGAAATGTAAATGTGAGGTTTAAAAAATTATTTTTTTTCTTTTTTATTTTTATTGATTAATCTTTCATCTTTAAATAGTTTAAAATGTTAATTAAATATATTTTAATTTAATATTTCCTCCGAAATGAATTATAGAGTATGAAGAATTTTTTAAAAAATTAAATTTAATCATAATTGAATTACAGGGAAATTTCTTAATTATAAAATTTTTATAAGTTTTGTAATGATTTTTTTACCATAGATAAAAACTCTAGTTTACTATTTGGATATTTTTTTATAATATTTTGATATATCGTTTTAGCTTTATCTTTTTCATTTATTTTTTCAAAATAT
>CAZYID010000283.1:0-3543 GCA_964646595.1 uncultured Spirochaetales bacterium
TTGAAGAATATAAAATAGAAGAAAAAAAATATAAAAATCAAAAAAGATGGTTATAGATTTCTTTCTTATTTTCTATTTTTCCTAATAACTTTTACCTAAAATCAATTAAAAAAAGTTTAAATTGTAGTAAAAAAACAAAGAAAAGTAATAAAAAATATTGTATAATATTAATAATAAAAAAAATTTATTCTTTTATTTATTTGAGGGGAATTATGCCTGAAGATACTGTTTTTAAAAATAAAACAGAACTAAAAACTAAAATAATAAAACCAAAACTTTACAAAGTAATTCTCCATAATGATGATTATACAACCATGGAATTTGTTATTGAAATCCTTGTTACTGTATTTAATAAACCTGTTCCGGAAGCAAATAAAATAATGCTTGATATCCATAAAAAAGGTAAAGGAATAGTTGGTGTTTATACTTATGATATAGCTTTAACTAAAACAACCCTTACCGAATCTATTGCCAGAGAACGGCAATATCCCTTAAAAACAAGTATTGAGGAGGCATAAACCTATGAAATTGGACGAAACCGCAAGCCAGATAATTATTTCTGCATCAACTGAAGCTCATTACCGAAACCATGAATATGTAACACCTGAACATATTCTTTATGCTGCATTATTTTTTGAAGAAAGCATAAATATTATTAAAGCATGCGGAGGAAATGTTAATAAATTAAAAGCTGAACTTGAAGAATATTTTAATCAAAATATGCCTGTTATAAAAAATGGAAAAACATCCGAATCAATTGGCTTTCAAAATGTTATGCAGAATACAGCTGTACATGCAATATCTTCAGGGAAAGAGACTATTAAAACAGGAGATTTATTAATATCAATATTTGATGAAAACGAATCTTTCGCAAGTTACTTTTTACAAAAAGAAGGAATAAGAAAAATAGATATTCTTAATTATATATCTCATGGAATTGCCGCATTACCTAATATTGATAAAGAAAGTAATGATAATATTAAAGAAAATGATAATATAAAGGAAGAAATTTTTCAAGAAAAAGAAAGTATTAAGCCTAAAAAGGGAATTCTAAAATTTTATACTGTTGATTTAACAGAAAAAGCAAAAAAAGGTGAAATGGATCCTTTAATAGGCAGAGAGGACATATTAAGGCGAACAATACAAGTGTTATGCAGAAGATTAAAAAATAATCCTATACATGTCGGAGATCCGGGAGTTGGAAAAACAGCAATTACAGAAGGACTTGCTCAATTAATAGCAAATAACAAAGCACCAAAATTATTAAAAGACTATAAAATATTTCACATAGATATGGGATCAATGATAGCCGGAACAAAGTATAGAGGAGATTTTGAAGAAAGAATAAAAAGAGTGCTTATGGAACTTGAAAAAATGGAAAAAGTAATAATTTATATAGATGAAATTCATACTATTGTAGGCGCCGGAGCTGTATCAGGCGGTTCTATGGATGCATCAAATATTTTAAAACCTTTTTTATCCTCAGGCAAACTAAAATGTATTGGTTCAACAACTTATGAAGAATATAAAAAATATTTTGAAAAAGACAGAGCATTATCCAGACGTTTCCAGAAAATAGAAGTTCCGGAACCTTCAATTGATGATACTTATCAAATTTTACAGGGATTAAAAAAAAGTTATGAAGAGCATCACAATGTTACTTATACAGACTCAGCATTACATATTTCAGCTGAACTTTCTGCAAAATTTATAAATGACAGATACCTGCCTGATAAAGCAATTGATGTAATTGATGAAACCGGTGCTCATGTAAGACTAAGCGCTCCGGATGATTCTGAAGACCCGATTAAAATCACTGACAAAGATATCGAGAAAACAGTATCATTAATTGCAAAAATCCCGGAACAGAGCGTAAATATTGATGAAATAGACAAGCTTAAAATGCTTGATAAAGAATTAAAAAAAGTGATCTTCGGACAGGAATCCGCTATAAATACAGTTGTAAAAGCAATCCGAAGTTCACGCGCAGGTTTTAATGATCATGAAAAACCGGTTGCATCGCTTCTCTTTGTAGGTCCAACCGGGGTTGGAAAAACCGAACTTTCTAAACAGCTTTCTTCCATATTATCTATCCCATTAATAAGATTTGATATGAGTGAATATCAGGAAAAGCACACTGTTGCACGATTAATAGGCGCGCCTCCGGGATATGTAGGATATGAAGAAGGAGGTCTCTTGACAGATGAAATCAGAAAAAAACCTCATTGTGTTCTGCTTTTGGATGAAATCGAAAAAGCACACCAGGATATATACAATGTACTTTTACAGATTATGGACTATGCAACATTAACAGATAATAACGGTAAAAAAGCTGATTTTCGTAATGTTATCCTGATTATGACCTCAAATGCAGGAGCCAGGGATATAGGGAGATCAATGGTTGGTTTTGGGGACAGACAGGAAAGCACAAAAGTAATGGTAAATGAAATAGAAAGATTATTTGCTCCGGAGTTCAGAAACAGACTTGATGAAATGGTTGTATTTAATCATTTAGGCAAAAAAATGGCAGAAGATATAGCGGAAAAAACAATAAATGAATTTAGAGAAAAATTAAAACCTAAAAAAATTAAACTTTCAGTAACAAAATCATGCTATTCCTGGCTTGCAGAAAAAGGGTTTTCTTCTACGTTTGGAGCAAGAGAGATCATAAGACTTGTACAGGAAAAAATAAAGACATTTTTTGTAGACGAAGTTTTATTTGGTAAGCTTGCAAAAGGCGGTGAAGCAATTATTGGAATAAAAAATGATGATATTGATATTAGGATAGTTCAACAACAGAAACATAAAGGGAACAGAGCTAAAAAAAAACCTGTAAATAAAAAAGAAAAAATTGAAACTTGAAAATTTTTTGCCGCAGATACACAATCTTTCACAAACTTTAATTTTGTTGCTTTTTTATTATATAATATTATTTAATTACTAATAACAAATAAAAATCAGTGTTCGTCTGTGTAAGTCCGTGGCTAAACTATTATGACATATATACTAAAAGTACAATTATATATGCTTTTATTTTTTTGCCACAGACTAACACGGACAAACACAGACTTTGGATTATTTAAAAAATGAATGGAAATTTCTTATATAAAGATTTATCTGAAAAAATTATTAAATGCTTTTATAATGTTTTCGATGAATTAGGCAGCGGTTTCTTAGAATCAGTATATGAAAAATCTTTAATGATTGAATTGAAAAAAAATTCAATAAATGCTGTTAATCAAAAAGGAATAAATGTTTATTATAAAAATGAACTTGTTGGAGAATATAAATCTGATATAATTGTTGATAATAAAATTCTTATAGAAATTAAAGCCGTAAATAAAATACTTCCAATACATGAAGCTCAAATTATTAATTATCTTAAAGCGACTAAAATTAAGGTTGGTTTATTAGTGAATTTTGGAAATAAATTAGAATTCATCAGAAGAGTTTACTAATAATAAACAACAATCTGTGAAAGTCTGTGCAAGTCCGTGGCTAAACTATTATGACATATATACTAAAAGTACAATTATATATGCT
>CAZYID010000284.1:0-3501 GCA_964646595.1 uncultured Spirochaetales bacterium
TCTTTTAATGAAGAAATTAATTCTTCTGAAAAAGCTTTTGCTTCACTTGGAATTAAATTCATTTTCCAATTACCTGCAATCAAATATTTACTCATATTTATAAACCTACTTTAATTTTATTTAAAAAAAGATGGCACATTATACATTTATTTTAAAAATTGTCAAAGTTTTTTCAGAAATTCCTAATTCTACTGATATACAAAAATATTAAAAAAGTTATAAGCATTTTTTTATAAAAATATTAGTTATTTCAAATATAGATTTAAATATTTAATAAAAAAAACCTAAAATTTTTTTGATTCAAAAAAACCTTTTAATCAAAAGATCTAAATTTTCTTTTGTCTCTTTTGGCCAATCTTCTTTTTGTGTAATAATTGCAGTATTAAGACTTGAATGACAGGAGCATTCATGTTCTCCTATTTTAGGAATAACTTCACCTAAAATTTTCTTTGCGCTGATTATATTTTTCCCCATATTTTCAAGCACCATTTCAACAGTTACAGATTCTTCACCTTCTCTCCAGCAATCATAGTCTGTTGATAAAGCAATCATTGCATAACACATTTCTGCTTCTCTTGCCAATTTTGCTTCAGGGATTGCTGTCATTCCAATTATATCACCGCCAATTAATCTATAAAATTTACTTTCAGCTTTTGTTGAAAATAAAGGACCTTCCATACAGATATAAGTTTTATCTTTATGATAAGTTATATTTAATGATTTAGCAGACGCCTCTAATTTGCTTATTAGATTACTACAAAATGGTTCTGCAAATGCAATATGAGCAACAATACCATTTCCAAAAAAGGTAGATGATCTTCCTTTTGTTCTATCTATAATCTGATCAGGAAATACTATGTGTTTTGGTTCTATTTCTTCTCTTAGACTCCCCACTGCACTAACAGCTATTAAATATTTTACACCTAATTTTTTAAAACCATATATATTTGCTTTATTATTTAATTCTGAAGGTAAAATTTTATGACCTTTACTATGTCTTGATAAAAAAGCAACTTTTATATCCCCCATTTTTCCGATTATATATTTATCTGAAGGTTTTCCAAAAGGTGTATCAACTTCTATCTCATTTAAAATTTCCATATTATCTAAATTATAGATGCCGCTTCCGCCAATTAAACCAATACTTATATTTTCCATATAAAACTCCTTATATTTTAGAATCAATAAAATATATACTAAAAGAAAAAAAATGTCATTTAATTTATTATTAATAAATAATTTTAAATGTAATTTTATAAAAAATATAAAATTTATGTAAAACTTAACAAAAAATGAATTGATAATTTTTTAAATTTTTGTTATCTTACACAATATTTTTTCCGTAACAAAAAATTTTAATCATAAACAATAAAGGGAGTAAAAAAATGGCAAAAAATATTTTGTATTCTTTAGAAGCAAGGCAAGCACTAAAAAATGGTGTTGATGCCGTTGCAAATGCTGTAAAAGTTACACTTGGGCCAAGAGGCAGAAATGTTGTACTTGATAAAAAATTTGGTGCTCCAACAGTAACAAATGACGGTGTTACAATTGCCAAAGAAATCGAATTATCTGATTCTTTTGAAAACATGGGAGCTCAACTTGTAAAAGAAGTATCAACTAAAACAAGTGATGTTGCAGGTGATGGAACAACTACTGCTACTGTATTAGCTCAAGCTTTAATCACAGAAGGATTAAAAAATGTTACAGCCGGTGCTAATCCGATGTCTTTAAAAAGAGGTATGCAAAAAGCATGTGAAATGGTTGTAAAAGAAATTAAAAAGAACTCTGTTCCTGTAAAAGACGAATACATTTCAAAAGTTGCTGCTATCAGTGCAAATAATGATGATGTAATTGGTGAATTAATTTCAAATGCAATGAAAATTGTTGGAACTGATGGAGTAATAACAGTTGAAGAGTCTAAATCAATTGAAAACACATTAGAACATGTTAAAGGAATGCAGTTTGATAGAGGTTATTTATCTCCTTATTTTGCAATGAGATCAGAAGACGGAGTCGTTGATTTTGAAAATGCATATATCTTAATTCACGAAAAAAAGATTTCAGGAATGAAACCTCTTGTTCCAATCTTAGAAAAAGTACTTCAATCTCAAAGACCATTACTAATTATAGCTGAAGATGTTGAAGGTGAAGCATTAACTGCATTAATAGTAAACTTACTTCAATCAGGACTAAAAGTCTGTGCTGTAAAAGCTCCTGGTTTTGGAGATAGAAGAAAAGCAATGTTAGAAGATATAGCAATACTTACCGGCGGACAGGTTATATCAGAAGAATTAGGAATGAGCTTAGAAAAAACCGAACTTGATCAACTAGGTCAAGCAAAAAAAATCAGTATTGACAAAGAAAATACTACAATTGTTGAAGGTAGCGGAACTGATAAAGATAGAGAAAATAGAATTAAATCAATTAAAAAACAAATAGAAGATACATCTTCAGATTATGATAAAGAAAAACTTCAGGAAAGATTAGCAAAATTATCCGGTGGTGTTGCTGTATTAAATATTGGTGCAGCTACAGAAGTAGAATTAAAAGAAAAAAAAGCTCGTGTTGAAGATGCATTGCATGCAACCCGTGCTGCAGTTGAAGAAGGAATAGTACCGGGTGGCGGTATTACTATTATTCACGCTGCTAAATGTTTAAATGATTATAAATCAGCAGATCCGGATGAAGAATTAGGAGTAAAAATAATTCTTAATTCAGCTAGTTATCCATTAATGCAAATTGCAAAAAATGCAGGCGTTGAAGGAGCTGTAATTGTACATAAATTAGAAAAAGAAAAATGGGGAATGGGATTTAACGCAGCAGTTTTAAAAATTGAAAATATGATTGAAGCAGGTGTAATTGATCCTGCAAAAGTAATTAGATGCGCTTTAGAAAATGCTGTTAGTATTGCATCCTTAGTAATTACAACAGAAACACTAATAGCTGATGAAAAAGAAGATACTCCACCAATGCCTGGTGGCGGAATGCCTGGTGGCGGAATGCCCGGTGCAGGCATGTACTAAAATAAATATACAAATTCAAATAAAAAAAACTCGCCTTTTTGGCGAGTTTTTTTGTTTAATAACACCAAAAACACACCTGTCAGGTTTCAAAAACCTGACAGGTGTGTTTTATAATAAAACATTCTACCTTTGCATCATCTCTAAATAATCTTCCAAATCACCGGGTAGTTGATCAACTTCTTTATATTTTTTAAATCTTGCTTCTAATTTTTTAAATTCTCTATCTCTTATTATGTTATATTTTCTGTCTAATTCAATATATACAGGCAGCCTGGAAATCTTTGCTCTAATTTGATTTGGGAATGCAACATATCTATAAAATATCTTTCTTAAAACCTTATTTAATTTTGGAATTCCCTGGCTTTCAAAAACAACCCATTCATAATAATCTTGAGCGAATCTATTTCTATCTATTTTTATTCCTTTTATTTGTTCTTTAATTTTATCTTTTGTTTCAGTTGACAAATCCATCATCTTT
>CAZYID010000285.1:0-3492 GCA_964646595.1 uncultured Spirochaetales bacterium
TCTTTTTTCAAAATTAAATTTTATACTTTCATTCATTTCACTCTCTAATAATTTATCATACTCTTCTTTTATAATATTTTTATCTGGTAAATCATATTTCTTTTTAGGCATGAATTCAATATAATCATTAGTTATATCAAAAGAACTTGAATTTGTAATAACAAAATCATTTGGAGTTAATAACAATTCATCTTGAATAATTTTTGTATCATTAGGCATTTCATCCTGAAGAACCTGTTTTTCAAAAATTTTTTCATTATTATTTCTTTTACAAAAAGCAATAAGCAAAGTAAAGATAATTACTAATATTCCAAAACATATAATAATTATTATAATTTCTCTAAAATTAGTAATTAATAAATGATTTAAATTTTCTTTGGTAAAAAGTTTAGATGAATTTTTTAGAAAATTATTTATTTTTTTGAATAAATCGCGCTGAAACAATTTTTGATACCCCTTCTTCTTCCTGTGTTATTCCATACATAACATCAGAAGCAGAAATTGTAAAATTATTATGTGTAATTATCATAAATTGACTATTTTCTTTATTTTCTTTAAGCAGTTCAACAAATCTTCTAATATTTTGCTCATCAAGAGCTGCATCAATCTCATCAAGAAGACAAAATGGTGAAGGTTTTACAAAAAAAGCAGCGAACATTAATGCAATAGCAGTTAATGTTCTTTGCCCTCCGGATAATAATGTAATACTCTGAGTTTTTTGTCCGGGAGGATGAGCCATAATTTCAATACCGGTTTCAAGTATATTTTCCGGATTTGTTAAAGAAATTTCTGCAGTCCCACCATTAAATAATTTCCTGAATATTTTATGAAAATTACTTTTTATATCCTTAAAAGTTTTTAAAAACATTTCTTCACTAACTTTATTTATTTTACCTATCATCTCATAAATATCTTTTTTTGCAGTTTTTAAATCCTGCAATTGTTCAATTAACAAATTATATCTTTCCTCTAAATTCTTTGACTCTTCAATTGCCATTAAATTAACACTTCCGAGAGAATGTTTTTTTGCTTTAATATCAGATAATTCGGTTCTTATTTCTTCATAGCTTTTATTTGAAATATAGTTTTTTTTATTTTCATATGTTTTCAAATCAATCGAATAATTTTCATAAAAAGAATCAAAAACATTGCTAATTGTTGTGTTAGCTTCAGTAATTTTAATATTTATCTTTTCTACATCATCTTTTTTATTTATCCACCGATTACTAACATCTTTAATATATTTTTGTTGATCAGACATTTTTACATTTTCATTTCTGATTTTATTATCTATTTCAATTAACTTTTTATCTAATGATTCTTTACTTTGATTTAATTTAATGATTTCATTTTCAATATTTTTATTTTCATTTTTTATTTCATTTATTTTATTTTTATAATATACGGTTTTTTGCACCAACTCATCTTTACTGTTTTCATGATGAGCTTTTATTGATAGAAGTCTTTTTACTTCATTATCAATAGAATTTTTCTTTTCTTTAATAGTTGTAAAATTAATATTTAATTCATAAAGTATTTTATTTAATTCTTCTCTTTTATTTCTATTCTTTTCTATATTAAGTTGTAATTCATCAATTTTATTATTATATTCATTAATATTATCAACAAACTCATCAATTTGATGTTCAAGAGTCCTCTTTTGCGCTAACAATCCTTCAGGACCAAAAATATCATTTAAAAATTTTTCAGTTTTTTTAATATAAATTTTTGTATTACTATCTATTTCTACTACTTTTTCTTCAATATTTACCAAATCATCTCTAAGGCCTTTTAATAAATTTAAAAACTTATCTGATTCTTTTGTTACATAACCACCTTTTATTATATCATCAATAAATGCTCTTTTATCTGGTAAATGTTTTAAAATATATGCAATATTAGTTTTTAAATTATCTTTGAATTTTAAAATTTCTTCATCATTAACATCAAATATATCAGGAGATTGGTCTATCTTTATTATTAATTGATTTGTTGCTTCTTTTTGTTCTTCTCTTTTATTTTCTAATTCAGTATTTAGTTTAACAATCATTTTTTTATAATTTAAAATCAAATCCTCAGAATTTGTAATTTGTTGTTCAATTGAAACTATATTTTCATTATAAAAATTAATATCTTTATTTATACTTACCACTTTTTCATCTAATTCATTCCGTTTATTTTCAATATCATTTAATTCACTATTCGCGTCATTTATATTATTCTCAAGCAGAATAATTCTTTCAGAATCACTATTAATAGAAATTTCATGCTGCTGCATTTGTTCTTTTAATATTTCAACTCTTGAACTTTGAATTTTAATATCACTCTGAATTTTAAATACTTCACGTTGATTATCAATTTTTTGATTTTCAAATTTATTAAGACTTCCTATTTTTTCTTCTATACCATCTTCTAAAGAATCTAATTTTGTTTTTAATTGTTCAAGATCTTTATTTGATTTTTCTGCTTTTATTAATAAATCATCTTTAATAACTTTTTGCTTATTAATTCTATTTAAATTTAATCTAATTTCCAGATCAATTTCTTTATCATGATAAGTTTTGAATTCTTCTGCTTTCTTTGCCTGATTTTTAACATGATTAAACTGACTTTTAACTTCATCAATAATATCATTAATTCTAACTATATTTTCTTCAACTCGACCTAATCTATTAGCAGCTTCAATTCTTTTTACACGATACTTTGTTACACCTGCTGCTTCTTCAATTATATATCTTCGATCTTCCGGTTTATTTGACAGGATCATATCAATTTTACCCTGCTCCATTACTGAATAAGCAGACTTACCTATCCCTGTATCATAAAATAATTCCTGAATATCTTTAAGTCTTACTTTATTTTTATTAATTTGGTATTCGTTTTCTCCATTAGAATATATTATTCTTGAAATTTCCACTTCATTAAAATCTATTGGTAAAACATTATCTTCATTAATTAAAGTTAATTTTACTTCTGCTCTTCCAAGTCCTTTTCTATTTTCTGTTCCTTTAAAAATAACATCCGTCATGTTATTTGCTCTGAGCATTTTTGTTTTCTGTTCGCCGACTACCCATTTTATTGCATCAACAATATTCGATTTACCACACCCGTTTGGGCCAATAATAGCTGAGATGCCTTTTACAAATGTAATTTCCGAATAATCACAAAAAGATTTGAATCCGTTTAAAGAGAGTTTTTTTAAAAACATTATTTCTTGTTGCCTTTCCCAGGAATTTTGTAGTTACTTTATTCTTATATTTATATTCTGAAATATGCCACAAAATGAAATAATTGTAAATATAAAATCTAATAAAATTTATTTAATACTGGATTTCATATATATTATTATGATATTATATTTTAAATTAATTAATATTTACTAATAATAAAAAGGAGATTTATAATGAAGGGTTTGATTTCAAATTATTTTAAATTTAGTGAAAAAAACACTAATTTTAAAACAGAAATTTTAGCAGGATTATCTACATTTCT
>CAZYID010000286.1:0-1232 GCA_964646595.1 uncultured Spirochaetales bacterium
CAAAAATATCTTCTTTATCTCATAGGATGATCTTTAATAAAGAAATAGCAAAAGAAGCAGCACAGGAAGTCTGGTATGAAATAATTAAAAGTTTAAATTCATATAAAGGGCATTCAAATATTTCTACATGGATATATACAATTGCAAGAAGAACAATTTTAAGATATGCCAAAAAAGAAAGATGTTTTTCAAATTCAGAAATTACTAATCATTTTGACAAACCGGAAATCCATTATACAAAAAATGAAGATAAACGATTAGATTGGGTAAAAGAAAAATGTGATTTTTGTTTAACAGCATTTTGTCATTGTTTAAATAATGAATCCCGATTAATTTTTTTATTTAGAAAGCTAGTTAATTTGTCTTATAATGATATTTCAATAATAATGGAAACATCAGAAGATAACATTAGAAAAATATTATCCCGTTCAAAACAAAAAGTAGAAAATTTTATGAATGAAAACTGCTTTCTTTATAACCAAAATGCAAATTGTAAATGTAGAATTAAAAAAGAAATAATGAAAGTAGATTTGCAAAAAGAATATGAAAAATTTAAAAAAGTAGTAAACCTTGCTGATTTTTATGTTAAATTTGAAAAAAAATTACCAAGAAAAAATTATTGGGGAAATTTTCTATAAAGATGTCACAAAATTCTATTTTTCCCCACTAAATATAATAAATAATATTTAGTGGAGGTTTCTATGAATTACAAACAATTAACAGCACCATGTGGAAGAGATTGCTTTAATTGTCCTTTATATTGTGCAAAAAATGATGAAAGTTTAAAAAACTATTTTGCAGAAAAATATAATATGGAGAAAGATAAAGTAGGATGTGACGGATGTAAAAATATTGAGGGTAAATGTCATTTCTTACAAAAATTAGGTTTTAGTGAACAATGTAAAATCTATAAATGTATAAATAATAAAAATTTAGATTTTTGTTATGAATGTAAAGATTTTCCCTGTGATCTATTACAGCCTTTAGCAGATAGAGCTGATATATTCCCTCATAATTTAAAAGTATATAATTTATGTTTAATTAAAAAAATGGGAGTTGATAATTGGGCAAAAAATAAAGCTAAAGAGTCATTTGATAAATATTATAAAAATAAAATAGATTTGTAAAATTATATATCAGTTTATTACTTGTTGTTTTTAGTTTTGATTAACAAATAATAAAAAATTTAAACGCTTTTATTACATGTTAATATTGTATTAAAAGCGTTTATT
>CAZYID010000286.1:1332-3486 GCA_964646595.1 uncultured Spirochaetales bacterium
ATAAAAAATTTAAACGCTTTTATTACATGTTAATATTGTATTAAAAGCGTTTATTTATATTTTAAAATAAAAGAAGCCTAACATAATGAAAATTATTTAATTTTTAATAAGTTACCATTGGTGGTAATTTTTTTGCTGAAGCAATCCAAAATTGTACTTTTTTTAAGTTTGGAAGTTGTCTTACGAGCTTTTTCTTGGTATTCAATTCAGTCATTTTAGTATGTAAATTTTCAGGCACACGGTTTCGTAATTCTTTAACTGTATCAACACCGGATTTTTCTAATAGTTCTGAATATTCACTTCCAATACCTTTAACTCTATACAAGTCTGCCATATTAACCCATTTTAAAATCATTTTTTCATCGATTCCTGATTCTGTTGAAATTTCCTTTCGTCCTTTTTTTGTGCAACCTTTTTTAAGTAATGAAGTTGTTGTTTTAATATTTGCTGCAATTAGTTTTTTAGTATAAGCAACTCCGATCCCTTCAATATCAGTAATTTTATAACTTGCCATAAATAAATCTCCATCTTTATTTTAATAATACAATTATTGATTATTAAAAAAATTATAAGTTTAATGGCTTTGTAAGTCAAATTAATAATTATATTGCAATTTAAAATATTTCTTTTTTTTAATTTACCTGGGCTTTATCTTGACTAAAGATTTATGCAGAATAATAATTTTTGTATCAACTCATTACCAGAAAGGATAAAACAAAGTTAATATTAATAGTATCTTCTTCTTCGTCTGGTGGTTGTACTAACTCCCAAGGCTCCCAGCAATCCGCGAGTAAGCTCCCGTGCTACAGTTCGCCCTAACTGTCTAACCATTGTATTTTTAGTGAGTTTTTCAAAAGTGCTTTTTTTACGTTTAGGGCCTTGCATTACAGTTTCTTTTTCGAGTTTCTCCTGATGTTCAGGCTTCTGTGATTCTTCAATTTTTTCTTTTAGGATTTCATAAGCTGATTCGGGATCTATACTTTGATTATATTTTTTTATTATTTCCGAATTATTAATAACATTATCTATTTCCTGAGGAGTGAGAATATCCATACGTGTTAATGGAGCACGCATATAAGTAGCTGCTAATGGCGTAGGTCTTCCTTTTTCATCCAATGCAGTGATCAGAGCCTCTCCTATTCCTAAAGATGTTAATATTTCATCAGTATTATAATATTTAGAAATAGGATAATTTTCACTTGTTCGTTTAATATTTTTTCTGTCTTTTGCAGTAAAAGCACGTAAAGCATGCTGAACTTTAAGACCTAATTGACTTAAAACTGCTTCCGGAACATCTGTTGGATTTTGAGTGCAGAAATAAACACCAACACCTTTTGATCTAATCAGTTTTATAATAATTTCTATTTGATCAATCAATGCTTTTGAAGCGCTATCAAATATCAAATGTGCTTCATCTATAAACAACACAAGTTTAGGTTTTGGATTATCTCCAATTTCAGGAAAAGATGCATATACTTCCGCCAAAAGACTAAGCATAAATGTAGAAAACATTTTTGGCCGATCCTGTATATCTGTAAGTCGAATAATTGAAATATAGCCATTACCGTTATTGTTGACACGCAATAAATCTTCTACATCAAAAGATGGTTCTCCAAAAAACATTTCTGCGCCCTGCTGTTCTAATTCAACTATTTTTCTAATAATTATATTTACAGTTGAAGGTGATATTGCGCCATATTCAGCAGTTATATCGGATTTGCCCTCACCTATTGAATATTGTAGAATTTTTTTTAAGTCTTTCAAATCAAGTAAAGGCAGTTTATTATCATCACAATATTTAAATAAAATAGAAATAACACCTGATTGAACGTCATTTAATTCCATTAGTTTTGATAATAAAACCGGTCCAAATTCTGTAATTGTTGCTCGAAGTTTTACACCTTTTTCATTTGAGATAGTCATAAATTCAACAGGCATTGATTTGGGTTCATAAGGGAATCCAATTTTATTATGTCTTTCAATAATATAATCTTTTTTTTCACCTGGTTGAGCCAAGCCGCTAAGATCCCCTTTTATGTCCATTAAAATGACAGGCACACCTTTTCCTGATAATTGTTCTGCAATTATCTGTAATGACTTGGTTTTTCCTGTTCCGGTTGCACCTGCAATCAAACCATGTCTGTTCATGGTTTT
>CAZYID010000287.1:0-3481 GCA_964646595.1 uncultured Spirochaetales bacterium
GTTTTGAAGTCCAGCTTGGCCTGGTAGTGCAGAGAAAACTCATTACGCTCCAATGCAGAGCGCAAGGCTGTCTCGATTGATTGTCGTTCGATTGATTTTGACTGAATCTCTTTGGAGTAGAACTGATAGTTATTCTTGCCATTCTCTTTGGCTAAATACATGGCTATGTCGGCAGTTTTCATCAAAGATTGTTCGTCATCGGCATCTTTTGGGTATATGCTGATGCCGATACTTGCTGTTACGCGGGATTCTACTCCCATAAGAACCATTGGTTTGCTGGCGGTAGAAAGGACCTTATTGGCTACTGTGGCGACTCGACTCAAATCGTTTACCTCATCTACCAGTAGAACGAACTCATCTCCTCCCAAACGGGCGATAATATCGGACGATCGTAACGCTTGCTTCAACCGTATAGCGATCTCCTGCAACAGTTTATCACCTGCCGCGTGGCCCAGCATGTCGTTGATAATCTTGAAGCGATCTAAATCGATAAAGAAGACTGCGAACTGCCTTTTATATCGTTGAGCGTACTGGATTGCGCGGTTCAGCAGTTGATTAAACAGCATGCGGTTGGGCAGACCGGTCAGGACATCATGGGTAGCTAATTTGTCTAAGGCAACATTGGCTTTCATAAGTTCTTTGGTGCGTATTTTTACGCGTTTTTCAAGCATACGGCGATGCTCTTCCAATTCTCCCTTTGTTATCCGCAATCGGTTCAGAGCATCATTCAAACTCCGCATATTTAAATAAGTAAGGAGTCCGACGACAGTGATCATCTCGAACAACAGAAAGAATATATTCGTGACCTCAATTCCCGTCTGTCCTAGAGTGAGTGGCGGTATATAGACGCCGGATTGATAGAGAAATAAAAGCAGTAAGAAGTAGCTCACTGTAATTCCTGCCATCCACAAGGCATAAATGGGGGCTAATAGGGCTCCGGCAATGGTTATTGTCCAGATATGAAGTACCCAGACAGGAGAATAAATGCCATCAAATATCCAGGTGGCCAGACCAAGGAAAAAGAGGTTCGTCCAGACATAGATTAGAGTAGCCGCTCGGACGTGCCCCCGTTTAGCCTGAATAAAACAAAAGACAGTGATAGGAATAAATGATAGTGAAGCAATTGCAGCCAGAGAGCCTACGTAAGCTGACGTTTTCTCTAAAAAGATCAGTAAGAGAAAGAATAGGCCAATAGTTATACCTGTTCCTAAAGCTATCATCATCAAAATCTCGAAAAGACGACCCTTACGGGCCTCTTCCTCATCAGGCACGTTTACAGAAACCAACTGTTCCAAATATCCGGTAAACCATGTCCTCAGGTTCATTTTATACCTCCTTTTCATATTATACCTAAATTATTTATTTGAATACTAATATTTTATAAGATTATAAAAAATATTATTTTTAATAAAATAAAAATAACATCTTACTTTTACTGAATTCATATTGAGAAGTTTGATCTTGCGCGGGGAGACAAAAGGGTGTCCTGTGCAGACAGCACAAGAAGTGCCCTGCCTAGTAGGGTCCAAAGGTTGCATCCTTTGACCTGCTTTTTCATACAAACACTCTTCTTTGCGAGGAGCAAAGCGACGAAGCAATCTATGTATATTATTCTAATATCAGTTTATTATCTGCTGTTAAAATGTTTAACCTAAAAAAACGTTCGATTTCGCTAAAAAAGTTCAATATACGTTTTTTGAAATTAAACATATTATGCAGATAATTAACCGAAAGGGAAAATAGAGAAGAAAGAATTATTATGGTAAATCAAAAGATGTAACTTTTATTTCTTCTAAATTTTTTCTCATTATAAAACATATAATAAGTATAGCTAGTGAGAGGATTGCTGATATCAATATTCCTAAAACAAATGAACCGCTAATATCATTTAATATACTTAAAAAAACAGGACCCAAAGCACTGCCGATAACCAGCATGGAAGTGACTGCTGCGTTTATTGCTCCTAAGTGTTTTCTTCCGAATAATTTTGGAATTATTGTTGATAGCATCGGTCCCATTAACCCGCTGGCTATACCCATTCCAATAATAGCCCCTATATATCCAATTGGTGTTTTCAGAAAAAAAATAGAACAAAACCCTATAATTTCACCAAAAGTTAAAGCTAGAATGTAAAAATATGCAGGTATCTTATTACTAATCCATGATCCAATAAAACTTATAGGAATTGTTATAAAAGAAATAGGGATAAAAATTGCAATTGCCTCAGCTGTATTTATTCCTATCTGTTCCCCTATGGCCACTATATGAAATGTAAATCCTGTAATTACTGTTGAATAAATTGTCAATCCAATACCGATTAACCAAAAAACTAATGTTTTCCTGGCGTCTTTAAGATGAGTGCCTTTTATTTCATCATTTAACGAATTTTGATTATCTTCTTGAACAGGCTCTATACCATCAACATGCAATCCGCAGCTTTCAGGATTTTTACGATAAATAAAAAAAGCTATACTACTCATGCCGAGTCCAAGAATAACTGCTAAAATTAACCAGGCATTTTTCCAGCCGTTAGCTAAAACAAGTGCACTCATTACAGTAGGTGCTGATGCAAAAGCAAGACTGTTGGCAATTCCCATAGCAGCTACTGCCCTTCCCCTGTATTTTTCAAACCATTTTCCAATCATTGTATTCGAAATTATTGGCAGCATTCCCTGTCCAAAAAAACGTAAACAAAAAATCCCAAAAATAAAAGCCATAAAAAAAATAAGCTTAATAGGTATAAATAAAAATATAGAAGATAAAATATGTACTGATTTATCAATTTGACTCATTGAAAATAAAGTAAGTCCCAGGGAGATACTGGCAAAAACCATTATTTTTCGGCTGCCGATTCTATCAACAAATTTACCAACAAAAGGCAAAATAAAACCACTGGAAATTGTTCCAATCAAATATGCTGTTGATAAGGCGGTACGAGTAATTCCGGAAATATTTATTAATGGATCTGTAAATGCACTAAATCCAGCTGTTTGCCCCGGGATACTCATAATAACTCCAAGTGAGGCAAAAGGTAATAAGAACCATCCATAATAAAATGGAAAATTTTTTGCTTTGAGAAATTTCATATAATTCCTTATTATTTATTAAACTTTTATTTCAGATTTAATATTTTGCGATGTATTTTTTTAAGGTTGGAATTAACACAATCAACTTGGAAATAAAACTTATTGTTTTTTGGATTCCTTCTTATTTGATAATAAGTATCATAAAATTAGATATTATTCAAGTATTTAAAATTAATATGTGTTGCCCCTGGTCGGGTGGACTAAAGGATTCCCTCCGGGAGGGCAAAAGCCTGCGGCTCTTGACTTGCTTTTTCTAAATTGCATCATTACTCTACTTCACTTGTCATGTAATAATCTGCTGTTAATATGTATAACTTCAAAAAACGTTCGATTTCGCCAAGAGGCTCAATATACGTTTTTTGAAGTTATACATATTACGCAGATAATTAACTGTT
>CAZYID010000288.1:0-3469 GCA_964646595.1 uncultured Spirochaetales bacterium
AATGGAAAACTTTTTAAAAGGTCATCCTTTGATGATACTGGAGTATTACAGGAATTTCATACATATGAATATGATGCTAATGGAAAACTTTTTAAAAGGTCATCCTTTGATGATACTGGAGTATTACAGGAATATGATACTTACGAATATAATGCAAATAATAATTTAAAAAAAACATCATATTATAATGGCGCTGGAGTATTACAGGAATTTCATACATATGAATATGATGCTAATGGAAATGTAAAAAAATGGTCTGAATATAATGGAGCTGGAGTATTACAGCAATATGAAACTCGTGAATATGATGCTAATAATATTTTAATTAAAGAATCAGATTATAATGGCGCTGGAGTATTACAGGACTATAATATAGTTGAATATGAAAGTTATTAATATTAAATATATTAAATAAATTATTAAATACTTTTATTTCTTCTAGTTAATCTTTAAAGAAACAATGGGCTATAAGTTCAATGCTTATGCCCATTGCTTAGTAAGGGATAGCAATCCCCTACTTCATTTAAAAGTTTCCCTCGTATTATTAGTCTTTAAAAAAACAAAAAACTTTCGATTTTTTTAAAAAAAATTACAATGCTTTATAATATATTTTTTTAAAGATTAATCCTCTTGGAGTAAAAGTTGGACCTGCGGATCTTCTGTTTTTATTTATTAAAATTTTTTTCATCTCTGAAACCGGCATTTCAAATCTATGCAGTTTTAATATTGTTCCTACTATTGTTCTTATCATCTTATGTAAAAAAGCATTACCTATAATTTTAACAGTTATTAAGTCATCCTTTTTTTCTACTTTTATAGAATGCATATATCTGATCTTGGTTTTATTAGTATCACTTAATGCAGAAAAAGAAGTAAAATCATGCTTTCCAATTAAGACATTACAATATTCCTGCAACAAATCAATATTTAGCTGATGAATATAATGAGCGCAATAACGGTTATCTAAAGCAGAAATAGTTATTGAATTAATTATTTTATACCAGTATTCTCTAAAAAAAGCACTTCTTCTTGCATTAAAATCTTTATCAACAAATTCACATTTTATAATTCTTATATCAAAAGGTAAAATAGAATTCATAGCCAAAAGCCAATTTTCTTCATTCATATTACCTTTATCTGTCATGAAATTTACAACTTGTGCTTCAGCATGCACACCTGTATCAGTTCTTCCCGCACAATATAATTTAATTTTTTTGGAAATAATTTTGAATATAGCTTTTTTTAAATTATCTTCAATTGTATTGCCATTTTCTTGAGATTGATACCCGTTATAATTTGTTCCATCATAAGACAGCGTTAATTTAATATTGCATTGATTCATCTATTTGTTTTATTTCATCTGAAATTAATTTATGAAAGTCTTTTGATTTTTCTAATATTTCTTTTGGTTTTTTAATATCGGATTTGCCAAGTCCGAATAATTTCCCCAGATATAGTCTTGCTTCTTCCAAATCTTTTTTTCTTATTTCCTTATTATCTTTTGATCCATATTTGTAAGTTAGTACACCTATTAAATATATTAAACTGTCATAGCCATAATTCTTATCAATATCAGGCCCAAATGCTTTAAACTCTCCAATGATTTGTTGTTTTTTATGCTCAAGCTCTATTGTTCTTTTATAAAAAAATAATGATTTTTTATAATATAACTCTGCTACAAATTGAAAATAATTGTTAGGTTTCTTTTTTTCAAGGTCTTCAAAAAAATATGCAGTTCTAATAGAACATATTGCCTGTTTAATAACAGGAGTATTTTTTTTGGAAAAATAATCATAACAGTTTACAGCAATCGCATACCCGGCTGCTCCGCTTTCTATTGTTTTATGTTTTGTAAAATCAATAGGTCCGCCTAAAATTTTATTAATAAATTTTTTTCTGTCGTTTGTTTTATTATTGATTGTTTTTCTGTTCTCATCCTCAAATTCTGCATTGATAAAATCATTAGGTAATGAAGTGAATAAACAATTTGGACACGTTATAATAGAATAAGCAAGCGGGTATACTTCTCCATATTTATTACTTGGTTTATATAATCTATGCAGAGTATCAGTAATTATATCTGCCTGAAGCCGCCCACCTTTTGATAACATCAATTCACGATAAAAAGCATTTTCACAAACCGGGCATATTGTTTCTTCTTTTGACAAATATGTTACTTTTGGTCTAAATAAATTATTTTCTTCCTTAATACCCATAATAATTGAAACTTCCTTGAATTTTTAAGCAATAAAAAATTACTTAAATTTATATTGATTTTAAATATGAGGGGGTCATAATAAAAAAATATAAAGAGCCTTAAAAATTAAATAATCATTGAGTCCTTAATAAGCATCTTCATTTCTTTTACTGCATTACTTAATCCAACAAAAACAGCCCTTGAAATAATAGAATGTCCAATATTTAACTCAACTATTTCTTTAATACTGCAAATATCCTGTGTGTTGTGATAATTTAATCCATGTCCTGCACAAACTTTAAATCCTGCTTGATTTGATTTTTTTGCAAAATTTTCTATTTCTTTAAATATTTTTCCTTTTTCTTTCAAAGACGAATCCGAATATTTCCCGGTATGAATTTCAACTTCTTTTGCACCTGTTTTTAAATAATTATCTAATTGTTTAATCTCCGGTTCAATAAATAGACTAACAATAATATTAGTATTTTGCAACTCTTTAATATAGTCTGTAATTTTTTTCAAATTATCTTTAACGTTTAATCCGCCTTCTGTTGTTATTTCTTCTCTTCTTTCAGGAACCAATGTTACTTTATACGGCTTAGCTTTCAATGCATGTTTTAAAACATCTTCATTACAAGCCATTTCAAGATTCAAATAAGTTGTTATACTTTCCTTTAATAAATAAAGATCTTCATCTTTTATATGTCTTCTATCCTCTCTTAAATGAACAGTTATAAAATCACCCCCGCTCTGTTCAACTATCCCGGCAGCAGTAACTAAGGAAGGGTATTTTGTCCCTCTTGCATTTCGAAGAGTTGCCACATGATCTATATTAACTCCCAGTAAAATCAATTAAAATCTCCTTAAATAATAAAAATAATATCCTATAATATCATTACAATCAAATTGCATCAATATTAAAATTTATACATTGCATTTTGTTGAATGATCATATCCTTCTGCTTCTATCTGTATTGTTGTATGAGTAATATTATACTCACATTCTAATATTTCATTTATCGTATTTAATATCTCATTAATATTTTCAAGCTTTTGTACAGGCAATACAATATGACAATCAAAAATAATGCTATCTGATGAAAGACCCCACACATGAACATGATGAATATCTTTTATTTGTAATTTTTTATCCTTTTTTAATCTGCTAATTATTTTTTTTGCATTAATCCCTCTGGGAATTCCCTGCATTAAAATATTAATACTTTCCATAAAAATGGAAAATCCTTCCTTTATTATATAAATTACAATTAA
>CAZYID010000289.1:0-3467 GCA_964646595.1 uncultured Spirochaetales bacterium
TAATAACTTATCCACAAGATTTTGACTCTTTATTGGTTTTTATCATATCTCCTTTATCCTGATAATATTTATTGGTTAGATCTATTATTATTAAATATATACTGTATATAATAACAAGACTGCATCCTATTGGTATACTCATAAAAACAGTGTACATTGGTATCCTGAGTGTTGGAGATTCTGAAACTCCTGCTATTTTTATCCAGTTAAGACTATAAAAAATCATTATCCCATTTATAAAAATTATTAGTAAATGATCAATAATATCTACTATAATTCTTAATGTTGGTGATAATTTATCTATAAAATATGTAATTTTAATATGTTCTCTTTTTACTATAGAAATAGCAGCTCCCATAGCTGTTGTATAAATAAAAAGATAACTTATTAATTCATTACCACCATAAATACCTTTATTAAACACATAACGTAATATTACTAAAAGAATTGTTACGGAAATAATAACCAAAAAAAAGATCATAAGTATTGTTTCTATTATTTTGGTTAAGATCTTTTGACTTAAAATTAGATTTTTCATTTATTTTTCCTCGAATTAAATAAAAAAAACGATACTGAGAATAATAGTATTAAAATTCTCAGTATCGATATTGATTATTATTATTCAGCAGCCTTTAATACTGCTTTAATATCACTATTTGTAAAATATCCCTGTTTAACATAATAATCCCATACAGGTTTAGATGCTTTAACAAAAGCTTTTCTAGCACTATCTGTGATAGTATTTGTTTGAAGTTTTCCGCTTAAAATAGCAAAATATTTTTTTTCTGAGTTTAACCATATCGTATCAGAATAAACCATAGCAGCTTTTGCTGTATCATCAAATATCTTTTTTAGATTATCTGGAAGTTTATCATACCATGCTGGATTAACAAAAAATGGATCCGGGTGAACCTGCCAGTTCACAACAGATAAATATTTTTGTGCTTCATAAAACTTCATATCAACAGCATTAGAAAATGGATTTTCCTGACCATCAACAACTCCAGTTTTAAGAGCCATATAAGTCTCTGTATATGCTACTTGTTGAGGATTAGCGTTTAATTGTTTAAAAGTTTTTAATGTAACATCAATTGGAGGTGTTCTCATCTTTAATCCTACTAGATCTGCAGGTGTTTTTATAGGTCTTTTACTGTTTGTTATGTTTCTCATTCCACCAGCAACACCACATGCAGGTATATAGAATCCATTTTTAAGCGAATCTTTATTAATTTTCTGACCAAAATCACTTCTCATTGCCTTTGTTACTTTTTCTGCATTTTCAAATAAAAATGGTAAAGTATAGATAAGGTATTTCTTATTTGCTCTTTCAAACAAACCACCTCGACATCCCTGCAATTGTCCTAATTTAACCATATCAAGTACATCAGCTTCTTTTCCCATAACTCCAGAAAAATAAAGTTCAACCTTGATCTGTCCATTGGTTGCTTCTTCAAGTAAATCTTTGAAAAAAACCATAGATTTACTTCTTGGATGATTTTCTGATTGAGTATTTGCATACCTGAAAGTATATACTTTGTCTTTAGCAAATACACCAACAAAAACCATTGATAAAATAATTAAAAGAATAATTATTTTTTTCATAAGTAACTCCTATTTTTAAGATATTTATAAAGAACTAACAGTTCTTTAATTATTGATAAGAATAATTATATTTTTTACAATTTTAAAATATAATTATTCTACACAACATCCCATTTTAAATGATATATTCATTGCTTCATGCTGAACTAAATTAATAATAGAATCCAATGTTTTAGAATTTATTCTTTCTTTATCTCCTGTTATACCCAATCCAGCACAAATATTTTTTTCTGAATTAAAAATCGGCGCAGCTATACATTTTATTCCAAGAAAAACTTCTTCATCATCAACAGCAAATCCATTTTTTTTAATTTTTACTAATTCATCTGATAATTTTTCTAAATCAGTTATTGTATTTGGAGTAAATTTAGTAAGTTCAATTTGTTTTAGTATCTCTTTTATAATCTCATCTTTCTGGTATGCTAATAAAACTTTACCTACAGCTGGAGCATGTAGTGGAACAGTAAGCCCTGATATTGCCTGAGTTTTTTTAGTTTCAGGACTCTCAACTATTTCTAAGAAATATATACTATTTTCAACTAATACGCCTAAATGCGATGTATTTCCGCTTTCTCTGGTTAATTCCCGCATAAAAGGTAAAGCTGCTTCACGTAATTTTTTAATAAAAGTTACTTTATTTCCAAATTGAAATAATTTAAATCCAAGTTGAAATTTTTTTGAATTCGCTTCTCTTTCAATTATATTATATTTATTTAAAGATTTTAAAATATTGAATATTGTTCCGTTAGGAATATGAAGAATCTCTGCTAATTCACTTAAAGCTAATTTTTCATGTTTTGATAATAATTCCATTATCATTATTGCGCGTTCTAGTGTTGTTTTTCTCTTGTCATCACTCATAACAGCCTTTCATATATATGAAAAATATTTCACATATACTAACATTAATAAAATTGTAATGCAAGAAAAAAATAAAATTAATAATTCTTTTATATTTTAAACTATTTTTTTTATATTTTCACAATAATACTCAAAAATAAAATTAATTAATATTTTTTCCATTTATTTTTCTGTTTGTGTAGGTTTTAATCTGCTCTTTTTGCTAAACACAGGCTAGGGCTGCAAGCCCTGTACAATAAAAAAACTTTTCAAAAACTAAAAAAAATGTTTAATTTCAAAAATGATTAAAGCAGTTATTTTTGATTTTGGAAGAGTTCTTACATTTGATCAAAATGCAAAAAAAATTCTAAATATGCAAAAATTAACCGGATTAAATCCTGAAATTTTTAATAAAAATTATTTTAAATATAGAAGCCATTATGATAAAGGTGAATATAATGGCATCGAATTCTGGAAACAGGTAACAGAAAATAGGGTAAATAATTTAAAAATAATTAAAAAACTTATAAATGAAGATATTAAAAGCTGGATCAATATTAATAATAAAATATTAAATTATGCATTTAATTTTAAAAAAGTTGGTATAAAAATAGGTATTTTATCCAATATGCCTCCAGACTTGCGTGATTATATTTTTAAAAAGTTAAAATGGATAAAAGAATTTGATGTTGTTGTTTTTTCATGTGATATAAAATGTAATAAACCTGATAAAAAAATTTTTCAGTTTTGTATTAATAAATTACATGTTGATTATAAAGAATCCGTTTTTATTGATGATACAAAAACTAATGTAGATGCAGCAGCTAATCTTGGTATGAAAAGTATATTATTCGATGAACTTATGGCAAATAAACAATTGATAAATTATAAATTGAACCAATAGTAAAAATGATCCTGTACGGTATATTTCAAAAGTTTTTATAAGTATTATTCTTTGTCTTGTTTTCTTATAATAAAACGGGCTAGGATTACAGGAACTGCGCGTCTTGCTGGACTAATTTATT
>CAZYID010000290.1:0-3437 GCA_964646595.1 uncultured Spirochaetales bacterium
AATATAAATAACTTTAAATGTTAATTAAATAAAAAAGTTTTATTAGGGGACATTTCTAAAAAGTCCTGATAGGAAAGAAAAAGGATTTCGCAATTATTATAATCCTACTTATTATAAATTTTATTATAAAAATAAATTTTACAGATGAAAATTAAAAATAGTCGCTTTTTAATTCCAATATATAAAAAAACAATTGGTAAACTTAATAAAAAAATAAATTCAAATAATAAATTAAATACTTAGATGTATGAAGATAGGAGGTATCCTACGATAGTTGATTAAATAAGAAAAAAATATTAATAAACAAGCTTATGCTTTATCATAAAAAAATGGGGGGAACTAATTTTTAGAAAATTTACTCTCTACCTCTGTCCTTCATTTATATAATTTTTGACTATCATACTTTTATAAATTATTTAATTCTACCATTGCCAATTCATATTCAATAAAATTAGGTGTTTTTGTTTCAATACATTTTTCAAAATATTCTTTTGCTTTTACTTTATTATTATTGAATAAATATGTCTGCCCAATATAATAATAAGATTGATATAATTTTTCTTTATTTTTACCAGCTTTTTGTAATAAATAATCCTTGTCTACTCCACCAGATAAAAATCTTGTTATAACAAAGTTCCAGTCATTATCTTTAAAAAAGAATAATTTATCTTTAAGATTTTTAAGCGATGTTTCATAATTTTCATTTGAAATTTTATAGGAATAAATTAAATGATAAAAATAAGGATAAGGATTTTTTGGATTTAATTTTATTGTTTTTTCAAAATCTTTTAATGCTTCTTTATATAAAGCCAAGTTTATATATACAAAACTTCTATAGTTGTATATGTCTTTTTCATTAGGATCTAACTCAATAGCTTTGTTAAAATTATCCAATGCTTTGTCGAAATTCTGCTTTTTGTTATATAAAATTCCAAGATTAATATAAGTTTTTACATTGTTTGGATCGAGTGAAATAGCTTTATTATAATCATCAATTGCATTATCATATTTCCCCTGTATCAAATAAATATTACCTCTATAGTTATAAGACATTGTTGATGCAGGATCTATTTCAATTATATGGTTTATATCTTTAAATGCATTTTTATAATTTTCCTTATTGATATTTATGTTAACACGATTTAGATATGCATTGATATAATTAGGATTTAAATTTATTGCTTTATTAAAATCAAAAAGAGCTCTACTATTTTTATTTAGAGCAAGATATGTTTCTCCTCTGTAATTATATGCTTCATGAGAATTTTTATTTAATTCAATCGCTTTATATAAATCTTCAAGTGCATTATTATACATTTCTTTTTTTGTATTTATAATACCACGCATAATATACGCCTCATATAAGTCAGAGTTAAGCTTAATCGTTTTATTTAAGTCTTTTAAAGCAAGATCAAAATATTCGTTTAAAAAGTATATTTTCCCTCTATTAAAGTATGATTTGAAGTTGTCAGGAGAAAGAGTGATTACTTTATTATAATCATTTATTGCTTTTGAATAATTTTTTTTATTTTGATAAATTTCTCCCAGCAGCAGATATGCTTCTGAGTATTCCGGATTAATTTCTATTGCTTTGATAAAGTCAGCTAAAGATTTATCGATATTATTATTTTCAAAATATATTAATCCGCGGATGTAATATGATCTTGCATTATTTATATTATAATTTAAAGCTTTGTTAATATAATCCATTGATTTATCAAAATTATTTAACAGATAATATTCATATGCCTGATCGTTGTAATATTTATTCAGACTTGTATTAGGAAAAGAATTTATATTAATAAACATTATTATAACAAGTAATGCAATGATTAATTTGAATTTGTGTTTAAACATTTTATCTCCTGAAATATACAAAAACATTGTAATAAAAATAATCAATTTGTTGAAGTTATTTTTTGTTTAAATATGTAAATATTTAATAATATATATATACCTGCTGATATTTTTTTTATCAAATTTTATTTGAAATATCTTATTTTCATAGTGAAATTTAAGGTATTGATTTATACAATCGACAAAGTATTTTATCTTATGTATTTTAAAATGAAGTTTACTTTTATCATTGTATGGTTTAAAAATCAATTCATTTTTTGTTAAAATTAAATCTCCTTTTGAATATTTTTTATAGATCATTTTTCTTCTGTTTAATCCTTTGCTGTTTCTGATAAATATATTCAAATCAACGTTACTTGTTCGTGTAAGTTCATTTGTGTTTTTAGAATTTATTATTTTTTTTATTTGAATTTTTTGCCATTCATTCCAATCTTTTAAATCTATCAATTTTTTTTCATTAGGAGTTATTCTCATATTTCCATCCAAAGTCCAGGAGCTGCTGCATTTATTACATATAATTTTATTTTTTTTACCGTAAATAGTATCAGAAGAACTGCATTTTGGACATTTCCATATTAAATATTGAATACCGTCAGCGAGATTTCTTCCCTTAAATTTAACATTTTGTAGAATTGGATTTTTAATGTCATTATTATATAAATGTTTTTTTATCTTTTTGAATATTTCGTCATCATTTGAATTCTCAATTTCTTTTTTGCTTATTGTTCTAAATTGAATTATTACTTTGCCGCTTCTAGAATATTTTCCCCATTTAGATTTTGTTAAATATGCACCTGTTAAGTTTACAGTTACAACAGGTAAATTAAATTTTCTTACTATTTTAATTATACCTAACGGAAAATTATCTGTTTCCCCATCCCATGTTCCTTCTCCTTCAGGAAAAAATGCTATACTTTCTCCATTCTTAATGTAATTAAATAAATTCCTGGCAGCTTTAATATCAACTGTTCCTTTTTGAGTATAAAATAGACCAACAAGTTCCCCTAAAACCAATTGAAATATTGTTGCTTTTTCGTCGCTTCCTAAAAAATGTACCGGATGTTTTAAATAATATCCAATAAAAAAAGAATCTAATTCATGAGAATGATTTGCCAGTAATATAAATGGCGGTTTTGGTTCTTTTTGATATTTAATACATTTGGTTTTATAATGAAATTTGCAATATGTCCCAAAAGTTAATTTTAAAAATTTCCATGATAAAATTTGATAAAATTTCATAATATTCCTAATATTATACTTAAAATTATATTATTATATTATTTAGTTAAAACCTAGAAAAGAATATTTAATGAAAATTTATAAATTAAATGTACGACAAAGATAGACAAAAGTACGATAGCCGTATTTACTATCGATTTATTAGTTTTTTGAGGTAAAATGAATATTGCAATTTTTAATCATCCATTTTATGATTTTTATACATCTCCAAAAAGATTATATTCAAATATTCTTAATTACTTAAAACAAATAATTGAAATTAATAAATTTAAAAAACATAATATTATATGTTTTGATGTAGTTAAAAATTTTAAAAAAGAAATTCAATTAATAGATGACCT
>CAZYID010000291.1:0-2259 GCA_964646595.1 uncultured Spirochaetales bacterium
TTGGATAGATTAAAAATTGGTCAAAAAGGAAAAATAATTCGATTGGACGGAGGAAGATTTTTTCAAGAAAAAGCGTGTTCATTAGGAATTAGAATAGGAAAAGAAATTGTTGTTTCAAGTTCATTACCTTTTAGAGGACCAATTGCATTTAAAATTGATAATGTGGAAATTGCTATTGGCAGAGGTATGGCAAATAAAATTATTATAGAGGTTATTTAATTCATGAAAATATTATTAATGGGCAATCCTAATGTTGGTAAAAGCGCAATATTTTCCAGATTAACAGGTGTAAATGTTATTGCTTCAAATTATCCAGGTTCAACCATTGAATATAAAAAGGGATTTTTAAAAATTAGGAATGAAAAAGTTGAAATAATTGATACTCCAGGTATATATTCTTTAACCCCTAACTGTAAAGCTGAAGAAATAGCTGTTTCTTTATTAGAAGAAGCAGATGTTGTTATAAATGTAATTGATTCCACAAATCTTGAAAGAAATTTATATCTTACAATGGATATACTTGAAAAAAGAAAACCTACAATAATTGTTTTAAACATGTGGGATGATGCTAGACATAAAGGAATACAAATAAATAAAAAAAAATTAGAGGAGTTTTTACAGGTTCCAATAATACCGACAATTGGAGTAACAGGGGAAGGAATTAAAGATTTAGTTGAAAGTATTACTTATCCTAAAGTTGTTAATATTAAAAAACATACTTATGAGGAAAAATGGGTAGATATTGGGCATATAATTAAAAATGTTCAAAATCTAAAACACAGACATCATACATTTTTAGAAAGATTACAGGACTTTTCTGTCAAACCTTTAACAGGCATTCCTTTAGCAATTATATTATTCATTTTAATATTTTTTATCATTAGGTTTATTGGAGAAGGTATTATTGGTTTTATCTGCGAACCATTATTTGAAAAATTATATTCTCCTTTATTATTTCAATTAAGTAATATTCTTGGTGAGAATAATTTTTTTCATAAAATACTTATTGGAAAATTAGTTAAAGGTGAAATTAATTTTGTAGAATCATTTGGTTTATTAACTACAGGTTTATTTGTTCCTTTTGGCATGATTTTACCATATATAATTTCTTTTTATTTTATTCTTGGAATATTGGAAGATTTTGGTTATTTACCAAGACTTGCAGTTTTAATGGATACTCTAATGCATAAAATAGGACTTCATGGATATACGATTATTCCTATATTTTTAGGATTAGGATGTAATGTTCCTGGAATTCTTGCAACAAGAATTTTAGAATCTAAAAAATTAAAATTTATAACAGCAACATTAATTTCTATCTGTATTCCATGTACGGCTTTACAGGCAATGATAATAGGATATGTTGGTAAATATGGTATTTTTTATGTGATTTTGATATATATGATTTTATTTATAATTTTACTAATATTAAGCATTTTACTAAATAAAATAACTAAAGGATTTTCTCCTGAATTATTTATAGAAATCCCCCCATATAGACTGCCAAGGATTTCTATTCTCATGAAAAAACTCTGGATGAGAGTTAAAGAGTTTTTACTTGAAGCAGTTACAATAGTATTAGGTGGAATATTATTAATAAATATTTTATTTAATTTAAATATTTTTGATTATATTGCCAATTTTACGTCTCCTGTAATTTCAAAATTATTTGGTCTTCCAAAAGAAACAATTATTGCTTTACTGATGGGTTTTTTAAGAAAAGATATAGCAGTTGGTATGCTTTCAACATATAATCTTTCAGTAGAACAATTAGTTGTTTCATGCGTTGTTTTATCAACATTTTTTCCATGTATTGCTACTTTTATTATTTTATTAAAAGAACTTGGGATTAAAAATATGATTAAAAGTATATGTATTATGTTAATTGTATCAATTTCAACAGGAACATTATTA
This sequence comes from uncultured Spirochaetales bacterium, assembly GCA_964646595.1. Lineage (GTDB taxonomy): Bacteria > Spirochaetota > GWE2-31-10 > GWE2-31-10 > JAFGQB01 > CAZYID01. Next base: position 1,915 of record CAZYID010000291.1, read on the forward strand.
AATTATATTTTTAAAATTATTTACTTTTTTAAAATACACTTTATTAATTAATATTAAAAGACTAAAAAAATGAATAAAATAAATAATTTTAATATTTTAGCGTCTCATTGTTATTTGGATTAAAAAATAGAATAAATGGTTTCTTTTTTGGTGATTATTTAATTAATTTAAATATGATCTAAAACTGCTAAATAAAGAAGAACTTTAGGTGTAAAATGGAATTAAAAAAGAAAAAAGAAAATAATTCTAATATGTTAAAAATTTTAGTGATTTCTTTTGTTCATTTAATACATGATACTTATACAAGCTTTTTATCTCCAATGCTTCCTGTAATAATAAAAAAAT
>CAZYID010000291.1:2359-3435 GCA_964646595.1 uncultured Spirochaetales bacterium
CATGATACTTATACAAGCTTTTTATCTCCAATGCTTCCTGTAATAATAAAAAAATTCAGCTTATCCTATTCATTAGCAGGATTTTTACCGGTTGCATTAAGAATACCTTCACTATTCAATCCCATACTGGCAATATTTGTAGAAAATTTTAAAATGCGGTATTTTATTATTATTGCACCAGCAGTAACTGCCATATCAATGAGCCTTATTGGAATTGCTCCTAATTATTATATTATTGTTCTTCTGCTATTAATAACAGGTTTAAGTTCTGCATGCTATCATATTCCGGCTCCTGTTGTCTTAAGACGAATATCAGGTAATCGATTAGGGTTAGGATTGAGTTTATATCAAATTGGAGGAGAATTGGCTAGGACAATAGGTCCTATTATTATTTTAGGAGCTATATCTTTATGGAAATTTAACGGGATATATAGATTGAGTTTTATTGGTATTATTATTACAATAATATTGTTTTTTGTTTTATATAGAATACCGCAACAAGATAATATTAAAAAAAAAATATCTAATAAGCATTCTATTATTAAAACTTTTAAAGAAGGAAAAAGTTTATTTGTTTTCATTATTACTATTGTTATAGCAAAATCTTTATCAGCTTCAATAGTTAATGCATATTTGCCAATATATTTAACAGTAAAAGGTAAAAGTCTTTGGATTTCAGGCGGGGCTTTATCGATTTTACAGGTATTTGCAATAATTGGTGTTTTTTGCACAGGTGTAATATCAGATAAGGTTAACCGTATAAAATTAATGGTTATTTTAATAACAATAGTTCCATTTTGTATGTTATTTTTTTTATACTCAAAAGGAATATTAGTTTTAATAGCATTAATATTGTTAGGATTAACAGCTTATTCAGGGACACCGGTTGTATTATCACTAATTCAAAAAAAAGGATTTAAATATCCAGCAATTGCTAACAGTATTTACATGACTTTAAATTATATTTTTTCATCACTTGCAGTATTATTTACAGGTAAAATATCTGATATTATTGGACTTGAAAAAACATTTTTACTGTTTACATATAGTTCATTTATACCAATTATTTTTTGTTT
>CAZYID010000292.1:0-3432 GCA_964646595.1 uncultured Spirochaetales bacterium
TAAAACAAAAAAAGCTGTCTATAAAATCTTTATAGACAGCTAATATTTCTTAAAATTTTTAATTTATTAGATTTCGAATGGACTCACTATTTCTTTGCCTTTTGCTTCTTTAAAAGCTAAAAGTTTTTCTTTTTGATTTTTCATTATATTGCTGAAATCAGTTGGTATATCTTCTTCATTAGTATATATTTTTTCCATTCTTTCAATTTTTTCCAGGAATTTTTTAATTCTTATTGAAAACTGTTTTTCATATAATTCTTTCGAATACTCTCTATTAAATATTTCTTTGAACAATACCTGAATATCTTCGTATTTTGGAATAAATCCAATTGGAGTTTCAATTGCATCGTATTCACCGTTTATTCTGCCTTCCATCCAGATCAGCCATACTTTTTTATCAACCTTTTCACTTAAAAATTCACCATTTTCTTTGATAAAATAGTTAGTAGCAAAAACTAATGGTTTTGTTTTTAGACTATTTCCAAATTTAATATGATTGTTAATATATTTACCTAATTGAACAACTAAAAAATCAAGATTAGCCATTGGGCTGAAATTTCTTACCCCTTCCTGACCTAAAGTTGCAGCTGTTGTCTCGGACTCGATAGTAGCTCCAATATAAACACCATGTTCCCAACTTAAACTTTGAAATACCGGAACTGAAGTATCCGAATCACGACCGCCATAAATAATACCATTTATTGGAACACCTTCAGGATTATGCAAATTTGGATCTGCATTTGTTAGGTCATTTATTCTAACAGTATATCTGGAGTTTTTATGTGCATGAGTTACTTCATTCCCTTTTGCATCTTTATCTCCAAGTTTCCAATTATCGCTATAATGATTCATTCCCTCACTAGGCAGATCCTGTCCCATATTTAACCAATATGGTTTTCCGTCATTTATTAAAATGTTTGAAAATATTAATTCTCTTGGTGAGGTTAAAACTTCATAAATAAATGGGTCATCTGTTGGATTAACATCAGTAATAATTCCGAAAATTCCCTGTTCTATATTTACTGCATGGCAGGTACCGTCATTCCATTTTTTAATATAAGCAATATCATCACCTATTATTGATTGACCTGGAACCATAGCTGTTGATGTCTTACCACACGCACTTGGGTATGCTCCGGCAAAATATGTTGTTCTGTTTTTTCCTTTTGGTTTTATACCCATTACAAACATATGTTCAGTTAACCAATCTTCATTATTTGCTTTATAAATAGCCAGACGTAATGCTAATTTTTTTAAACCTAAACTGTTTCCGGCATATTGATTGTTAACTGTAAATACTCTGCATTCTTTTAGATCCATAAAAATTCTTCTTTTATCGATATTTTTAGTATTTCCTCTTTCGTCTAATTCTCCTGCAGAGTGAGCTAAATAAAAAAAGTCTTCAGAACCATTCAATTTTTTAAATTGTTCATAACCGGATCTATAAAGTATGTCCTCACTATGGCCTACATAAGAAGAGTCAGTTAATTGTAGCGCACAAATTGAAAAAGGAGAATTTAATGGACCGAGACAAAAAAATCTAACAAGCATTTCTTTACCTGCCATTGCACCATCCATTATTTCTTTTACTTCTTTTAACCCTTCTTCACGAGGCTTAGTATTAATAACTTTACTCATTTTCATTTCAGGTGTAACAAGAACACATGTATTGTTTTTATCTCTCGCCTGATCATTATACCCATCGTAATGGATTGTATGACCTTCCATTTTAAGTTTTTTTTCTTCACCGGTTTTTAATGCCAGTTCTCTTACATATTTGATATCTTCTTGAGAATCAGTAATAACCGTAATCTTTGCCGGTTTTAATAAATTAGTAAATTCTTCAACTACATTTAAAACTTTTTGATTGTTTAAATTTTCCAGTTTTTTAAGATTTTCTTGACTTAAAATATTTGCATCAATATTCATGCTGTATTCCTCCGTTTTTATATTATAGACGACAACTAAAATCCAGATTTTTATTTACACCCTAAAAAGCATTTCATTTTTATCGAACACGTATAAGTATGTTTTATTATTTTTTAAAGTTCAATTCTTTATAATCGCTTCTAAAACCAGATTTTTAGAAGCCTGCTTAAATTAAATAATCTTGAATTTGTTAAGTTATAATAAATTTATCCTAAAATTGCAAGTAATACTCTTGCAGCAATTGCTGAAGCAGTTGATAAATTAAGAAGAAATCCTTTTGCAATGCTTCCTTATAAAGGATTAAATATTTTAAAATTTTGTTTTGAAATTTTAAAAATAAACAATATAATGCTGATTCAAAATACTTTTAAAGGATTCAAGCTATGAACAAACCAACAGTAAAACCAAATAATCCTTGTTTCTCATCAGGACCTTGTCCTAAGTTCAAGGATTACTCAATTGATAAATTAAAAGATACTCCTATCGGCAGATCGCATAGAAGTAAATTAGGAAAAAGCAAATTAGCTTTAGCTATTCAAAAGTCAAGAGAATTATTAAAGCTTCCTGATGATTACTTAATTGGCATTATGCCTGCATCTGACACCGGAGCTTTTGAAGCAGCAATGTGGTCAATGCTCGGTGAAAGAGGCGTTGACATATTCTACTGGGAATCTTTTGGAAAAGGCTGGGCTAATGATGCTGAGAAAGAATTAAAACTTAAAGACCTTCGTATTTTTGATGCTGATTACGGAAAGCTTCCGGATTTTAGTCAGGCTGATTTTTCAAGAGACATTATTTTTACATGGAATGGAACAACAAGCGGAGTTATGGTTCCGGATGGCAGCTGGATACCTGATAATAGAGAAGGCCTGGTTTTCTGTGATGCTACTTCTGCTGTATTTGCTATGGATATTCCATGGGAAAAATTAGACGTAATAACTTATTCATGGCAAAAAGTTCTTGGCAGCGAGGGTGCTCATGGAATGCTTATACTAAGCCCAAAAGCTGTTAAAAGATTAGAATCTTATAAACCTTCATGGCCATTACCAAAAATATTCCGCCTCACTAAAGGTGGAAAACTCATTTCCGGTATATTTGAAGGCTCAACTATTAATACTCCAAGTATGCTTGCTAATGAAGACTATTTAGCTGCTTTAGAATGGGCTGAAAATATAGGCGGTCTTAATAAATTAATTGAAAAATCCAAAGAAAATTTTGAAGTGTTAAAAGATTTTGTTGCAAAACATGATTGGATAAGCTTTCTTGCAGAAAAAGAAGAACAATGTTCACACACAAGCGTATGCTTAAAACTTGATCTTGACAGTGATAAAGTTAAACAAATGGTTAAACTTATAGCAGATGAGGATGCAGCATACGACTTTGGTTCTTACAGAGATGCACCTCCCGGACTTAGATTCTGGTGTGCAGGTACTGTAGAAAAAAGCGATCTGGAAAAAGTACTGCCCTGGCTGGAATGGGCATATGAACAGGTAAAATAATTAT
>CAZYID010000293.1:0-1905 GCA_964646595.1 uncultured Spirochaetales bacterium
TATAAAGGCAACAAAACATCTAATAATTTAAGATTAGTTGTTAATAACAATAAAAAATTAAAAATCATTCCAGATAATATTGAAAATCCATCTTTTATTGAAAGTATTTCTTATTATAATAATAAACTTTCAACAATTGAAAATTTGGATAAATTAACAAATTTAAAAGCATTAGATCTTAATTTTAATAATATAAAAAAGATCAACGGCCTAGATAATTTAGGCGGATTAAAATTTTTATCAATAGTAGGTAATGATATCACTTCAATTGAAGGATTAGAAAAATTAAACGATTTAGAATTTCTTGCTCTTAGTGATAATTACATTCGTAATTTAGATAATATTGAGGGATTATCTAAATTACAATTTTTAATCTTAAATCAAAATAAAATTTCAAAAATACAAAATTTAGAAAAGTTTAACGATTTGCTTGTGTTAAAGATTTATAGGAATAAAATAAGACAAATTGAAGGGCTTAATAAAAATATAAAATTATTATACTTGGATTTGTCAGATAACAATATCAATAAAATAGAAAATTTAGACAATTTACAATCACTTGAAGTTCTTAAGTTAAGAAATACTTTAATTCCAAAAAAGATTGAAAATTTAAGCAGTTTAAAAAATTTAAGAGCGCTTGATTTAGGTGATAATGGATTTGGCAGAGTTGAATTTATTGAAAAATTAAATAATTTAGAGGATTTAGATTTAAGTGAGTGCGATGATTTATCTAAAATTATTGGTGCTGAAAATATCCCAAATCTTAAGAAACTAAATTTATATAAGACCGATATAAATAAATTTGACAGCTTTATAAATTTAAGTAAATTAGAAGAATTAAATATAAGTGAAACTAATGTTAGTAAAATGGAAAATATAAATATTTTTAAAGAGTTAAAAGTATTAAATATAACAGGTTCGAATGTCTATATTATTAATAATTTAGAGAGTTTGCCAAAATTTAGAGAATTAAAAATAGGCAATAGAGTAAAGTATAATTTTAGTAAACAAACTTACGAATATTTAAAAAATAAAAATTGTTTGATTGATAGTGTCCCTTTTATTGAATGGGAAAAAGAAGTTAATAGTAAAATAAAAAAGGTAAACATTGTAGATTAAATTAGTAATTATTATAGGTGCAATAAAGATTTATTCTATGGTCTTTAATGTGCCTTGCTTATATTTTGTTGAATATATTGTATGTTATTTTTTAACAATAAATCAATTATATCTCTTTTTGCCTTCTGTGTTATACCTTAAAGGGCACTTTGTCTGTAGTTTACTTTAATAGTATTTATTATAAAATAAAATAATAAAGTAGAAAAATATTTTTAAAATAAATGTACTCAAAACTCAAAAAATTAATTATTTTAATTAAATAATGATATGAAATTTTCATTATAATATTTTTACTGATGAATATAATAATCCGGCTCTTATAAAAGACCTGGGGGAAATTATTAAAATCAATCAAAATAATAATATTACCGAAACATTTTTTTTATTTGGATATAGATGGGATGTTGATAAACAAATTCGAAATCATTATATAATTTTACTTAATCAGATTATCAGTGAAGTAAAAAATATGAAGCATGTTACTTTGGCATGCTCAGTAAAGATGAAATTTTTCTTACTTTTTCAGATTTGGGATTTGATGTTCATTATTGTCATCATGGAGATATTCATATAAACTTTGATACTGTCAATCCAGTTATTCAGGCTATTCTTAATAATTGGGATAAAAAAGGCTGGGCTTATAAAAAGTATGATAAAAGAAATAGAAATCTGGAAAATCATAATAAAACAGAATGAAGGATAGTATTTAATCCATTCTATAATAATCCACGACTAAATTATTTAAAATCATAAGATAATTTTAAAAACAATTGAAAATCTTTCCCT
>CAZYID010000293.1:1915-3367 GCA_964646595.1 uncultured Spirochaetales bacterium
TCCCCTCTCTTAATTCTAAGAGAGGGGAAATAATAAACAAATGAATTTTATTAAATTTAGAGATGAGATTATTTTTCTCTGTACTCTCTGTGGTAAATAAAATTATTTTATACTAATTGTAGTTATTTACCTTCCACTACAATATCATCTTCAATATAGTTTTTCTTTAAATCTTCATAGAAGTTTGCTGATGCTGTTTGAATATAAGGTGTTAGCCATAAAAAACCAATTCCACATGTTAACAAACAAAGAAGTACCCATCCGATAAAGCTTAAATAGAGTCCAAATAGTTTCCCTTTAGCTCCATTCATCATTTTACGGCTTTTAGTAATTGCTTGTGCTGCTTCTATTTTTGGATTATCAGCTAAGATATAAATTGCTTGTGAATAACTGAATGATTTTATGATACCTGGGATTAAAAATAATAAAGACCATAAAAAAATAAAAAGAACTTTAAATAAATAAACAACTAAAGCATTTCCAAAGTTATTAAATCCTTGAAAACCAGTATTGAACTCAATCGGTTCATTTCGTACCAATTTTAAAAAAAATAATATAAGTCCCAACTCTAATGGACCACTTAAAATTAAAACAGCTAAACCTGCACTGCTAGATGCAGATAAAATTAAATATATTACAAAGCAAAGTCCTATTGGTAATCCCCATTTTCCTTTTAGCTGTTCTCTTGATGCTTCTCTTAATGCAGAGTTTGGTTGTAAGCTTTTATTATTTAATGCCATAATATCTCCTTTTTTATATTAGTAAAATTTAAATGCATTAAGATATTATAAAAACATATTAGCAATTTAACTAAATTTAATCAAATATTTATAATTATTAAAAAAATATTCCCAAAATTTAATAAATAGATTATTGTAAAGAAGTCATGATAAAACATTTTCAATATACTATATATACTGATGAGTATAATAATCCGGATCTTAATAAAGACCTTGCTGAAGTTATTAAAATTTGTCAAAATCATAACATTACTGAAACATTTCTTTCATTTGGATATAAATGGGATGTAGTTAAACAAATAAAAAACCATTATATGATTTCGCTTAACCAGATCACCAGTGAAGTTGAAAAATATGAAGCATGTAACTTTGGTATGCTTAGTAAAGATGAACTTTTTCTTTATTTTTCAGATTTAGGATTTGATGTACATTATTGTCATAATGGAGATATTCATATAAACTTTGATACTATCAATCCAATTATCCAGGATATTCTTAATAATTGGGATAAAAAAGGCTGGGCTTATAAAAAGTATGATAATAAAAATAGAAAACCGATAAATTTAAATAAAATTGGTTAAAGGGAAGAGCTCTTTATTAATGAATCAGAGAACCATTACGCTTACTCCTTTTTGTATTTAAAAAATGTATTTTATTATTGTTACGTTTATTTGTTTTTGTTAAAATAAATAAAATTAATTAAAAGAATAAA
>CAZYID010000294.1:0-3345 GCA_964646595.1 uncultured Spirochaetales bacterium
TGTTTAATAATAATATTTTAGACGACATAACTACTCCAATCAATATTATCAGAACGATAGAGATATATTCGATTATCGTTGAAACAATTTCACTTTTTTTTGTTATTTTACTCGAAATTGAAAGTATTCAATCTCTTGACTTAATGCTTATAAGCCCTATAATTGTAAGAAGGAAAAAACATTCCTATTGAAATGCTTATAACCGACGCTAATCCTATTAATGTTATATTTTTTGATATCGTCAAAAGCATTATCATCAGTGCTACAGGGCATGGAACAATTCCTGCCGAAAATCCTATTAACATCAGGTTTCTACTTTTAGCCGAATTTTTGATATTTGCTTCATCCTTATGCAATATTTTCAAAAATAAAAAAAACACTCCAATAATCAGGATTAGTATTCCATTTACTGCTATGAAATAACTTTGCATTTTTATTCTAAACATTCCTTTTATACCAGTTAATATAAAATATAAAAGAAAAGATAAAATAATAGCTGATCCGGTATGAATGATAGAAACAATACCGGCTAATATTAGTGATTTTCGACAGGGATGTTTTTCCTTTCGAAAAAAAGAAGCTACTAAGGTTTTTCCATGCCCGGGGCCGATTGAGTGCAATATACCGTATATAAAAGAAATTAAGATAAGTATTATTAAAGTTGAGAATTTAAAATTTGAAATTAAATTTCTAATTGTCTCATTAATAATATTATCCATATTTCTTAATATTTCAAGAAACATGTAGCCAATATTTATATTAAGTTGAGCCATTTTTTTTCTCCATAGAAAATTAATGGGGACAAGTAATTGCAGTCCCACTTGTTTACCAATATATAACAGGAAACACCTATTCTCATAAGTAAAATATATTTAAAAATTAAGGATACACATAATCATCATCGTGCTTTTCCAGATACTTATAGTTGACTACTTCAAGGTAAGGGACTAATTCACCATTTTCATTTTTATCGTTTTTTACAATTCCTTCTACCTCATACCAATTCTTTTCCGTGAATAATATTCTGTTTGAGCATTTGCATATTATTCCAGCTAATTGAGCGTCTGCCGCACAACATACTATTGCCATTCTTGCAAGAGCAAAACGGTCAGCAGGGAACTCACCTGATTTTGGGATAAATACAAAGCCTTGAATTTTTACCGAACGTCCTTCAAGTAATGCCGGATTAGTAAATATTTCATTAAGAACTGCAAAATAATTTTCTGTTTTAATTACAATTGGTTCTTGAGCATTATTGATTTTAGAATCATCAGTTGAAATGTTGCTTGAATCCAAAGAGTCTTTTTGCTGATCGATATTGTTATTTTTTGTAGTTACATCATTTGAGATGTTATTATTGATATCATAAATTGTCTTATTGCTGCCGACATTGACGCCGCGCAGGTTTGCCATATCACTGCTTATTGACCCCGCAGGTGTTGAATATAGAATAATAAGCATTATTACAAAAATTAAATATTTCAATTTGAATATTTTTTTATTTTTTGTTGTCAATAACACTTTCATCTGTATTAAAATGGCAAGAGATATAAAAATAAGAGATAAAGTTATATAAATATTAAATTTTGGATTAAGGAACTTGTTTATCAAATTTGTTTGAACAAGTTTTAATAAATATCTATAGAACAGAAAAAGCATTATTATTTGCACCAGCTTTTCAAGATTTATTGATATTTTAATCTTATTTTCCATAATTTAAACTCCTAAAAAAAATCCAATTATCCCTGTGAAAATTAAGCAAATGATAACAATAAGTCCTATAAGAATATAAATAAACTCTGTTTTAAATATTCTTTTAAACATCATTGCATTTTTAAGATCAAGCATTGCACCGAATACAACAAAAGCAAGCACCGAACCCTGTGTGAATTGCCCGAGAAATGATCTTGCTATAAATGCATCTGTCTGCGAGCAAACAGATAATATAAAAGCAAAAATCATCATTGCCAAAATAGATAAGATCAGTTCATCACTAATTCCAATAAGCATGTCTCTTGGTACAATTGATTGAAATACTGATGTGATTAATGCCCCGATTATAAAATATTTACCGGTTTCAAAAAACTCTTCAACAGTATGTTCCGTAATTTTAAATATCTTGCTTATAATTTCTGAATCCTTTTTTTGATATTCAACATGCCTGCAAGAGTGATCATCTTGGAGGATATGATGATTATTATGATTGCATGTACAGGTTATAATTTTTTCATTATTCAAAATAAACTCATCAGGTTTTTTTATGAAACTTACTATAAGACCAATTAATACCGGTATAATTATTCCAAGTCCGATTCGAAGAAAAAACAAATGCAGATATGTTGAAAAAGCATAAAAAGTACTTAACATTACAGTAATATTTACAATAGGTACGGAAAGCATGAATGTTATTGCAAAATATAAAGGAACTCCTTTTTTTAAAAGTCTGCCTGCTATTGGAACTATAGCGCATTCGCAGACAGGGAAAATAAGACCGGTGATAGATGCAAGAAGTAAACTCATATATTTGTTTTTCGGTATGATTTTTTTAAAAAATTCTTCTGTTGTAAATACTTCAATGACAGATGACAAAAAAGTCCCTAAAAGTAAAAATGGAAATGCTTCAAGTATGATACTTGTGAAAATTGTTGAAAAAAGATTGAAATTCATTTTTAATCCTGAGAGTTTAAATTATTTATTTATAATAGACTTACAGGATAATCGGCGGGTCTTTATTGTTTAAGGTAGAATAGTATTCTATTTTTAGAAAATTTTTAACATTATCCTTTTCTCTAAAAATCATATTTTCATCATTTACCGGATTATCATTATTGACAAATAAAGAAATAGTTGCAATAAATCGGCAAAGAGGGCATTCGTTATCATTTTCAAAATCAGCATTTTTATTTTGAAGGGCGTTTGAGGTGTTTTTAGGTGGAATATTTATTTTATGATATTTATCAAAAAGTCCACTGGCGTGAATAATCTGGAAAAAAAAGAAAAAAAGTATTAAATATGATGCGGAAAAATACTTTATAAATTTCATTGTTTAATAAATTACCACTCTTTGAAAATAACAGCAATTAATACTGATTATTTTTAATTAAAAATTACAATTGATTGTTGTCTTTCCTATGCTATGAAATATTTCATGAGAAAATATTAAATTCACTTTAATTGTATGTATTTCTTATTTTTTATCAACCAGCCTGTAAAAAACAAGGCCATAAAAATTATTACAATGATAATAACTTCCCATGCGGAACCGGATGCAACTATCTTCGTATCATCCTCTTTTTTAGTTTCAACAATCTCATATCCTTCTATATTTTCTTTTTCCTGTTTTTT
>CAZYID010000295.1:0-3344 GCA_964646595.1 uncultured Spirochaetales bacterium
CCACCTTGGCAAGGTGGAGCTCTACCACTGAGCTATTCTCGCATTATATTTAATATAAATAAAAACACTATTAATGAGCTTTGAGGATTTGATTCCTCTTAAAATTGCGAGCGGGGGGAGTCGAACCCCCACACCTTGCGGCACTAGATCCTAAGTCTAGCGTGTCTGCCAGTTCCACCACGCTCGCTCTTATTGAGCCGTAAAGGGGTCGAACCTTTGACCCGCAGATTAAGAGTCTGCTGCTCTACCAACTGAGCTAACGGCCCCAGTAAATATAAAATAACGCGCCCGGCAGGACTCGAACCTGCGACCCACGGATTCGAAGTCCGGTACTCTATCCAGCTGAGCTACGAACGCATATTCAGCCGGTAAAATAAACTAAAAAAAATTAGTTTGTTTTACCGGCCGGATGGGTGAACGAAGGGATTCGAACCCTCAACAACCAGAACCACAATCTGGCGCTCTACCATTGAACTACGCCCACCAAGGTATGACCACTAATTATTATAATTATAATATATAATTTTTTTAAAAAAATATATAGTAATTTAAAATATTTTTTTTTAATAATATAGTCATAAAATTCGCGCCAACCAAGACTCGAACTCGGGACCCTCGGCTTAGAAGGCCGATGCTCTATCCAGCTGAGCTATTGGCGCGTAAAATCTAATTACTTATAATTAATAAAAAGTAATTAGTTTAATCGGGATGAAGGGATTCGAACCCCCGATCTCCTGCTCCCAAAGCAGGCGCCCTAAACCGAACTAGGCTACATCCCGTATTACAATAATAATTGTTCAAGGAAAATAACATATTGAAATAATATTGTCAATATCTAGAGTATAATATTTAAATGTTGTTTAAATTGGGGGACAGAGCTTTACTTTTTTAAGAATACCTGTCAGATTTTTAAACCTGACAGGTATGGTATTATTTATGAAAATTTTTTATTAAATAAACCTTCTATTATATATCCCCATCCAAGACTTGAAAAGAATATCATTGAGATAAATGCAACAAAAGGTATAAAACTTAATACAGCATAAAATATGAGTCCAAAAAGAAAATATAAATATTTTTTTGTATTATTCCATTTGAATTTTTTAAATAAATATTGTCCTAACATTGTTACACCTAAAACTTTTGTTATAAAAAGGAAAGGTAATACTGCTAGAATTAATATTATTGCAAGAGGTATAGTTATGCCAAACATAAAAAGGATAATTATTGCAGCAGGGTATATTAAAATAGGTATTAACCCCCAGAGACTGGAAAACCAAAATCTTTTTGAATTTCTTTCTTCTTCAATTTTATTCATCATTGGTAAAAGAAGTAATAAAAATCCTCCAATTATAAATCCGATTAAAATGAATAATTTTATGATAAGAAATCCTATTCTAAAAAAATTCTTGGGATTTCTTTTCCCAATTTTATTATACGTGCTATTCCAGTTATGTTGATTTTTATCAAATTCAACACTTTTTGTTATTTTAGTTTTTTCCTGATCAGAAAGTTCTTTTTCTGAATGATATTTAAGATTGCCATTAATTAAACCGTTATTTGATATATTAATTTTACCGGTATATGCATGTATGTTACCATTGATAACACCATCTATTGTAAGCCCAGCGCATGCAATCATTACATCTCCATTAACAGTACCGGATAAATTTATGTTTTTCCCGGCAATAAAGAGAGTCCCGTTTATAATTGAGGTTTTTTGAATTTCAATATTTTTACCAGAAATAAATGCAGTGTCATTAATTTCACCGGAAACATTGACAGATACACCTCCTGTCACCATATTATTTTTAACTTTCCCATTTATTTTTATTTCATTTCCAAAAGCAGTGAGGCTAGAATTTGTTTCTCCGGTAAAATTTAACTTTTTTCCAAAAAAATATAAATCATCAGCTGATCCGGAAAATTCCAGTTCATCTCCTGTAAAAAGATAATCATCCTCAAAGCTTTCTTTTTCAATAACTTTATTTTCGCTTTTTTCTAGTTTTATTCCAAAAAGTGTAATTGAGGATATAATAATAAGGAATATTATTAGTAAATGTTTTTTTGTCATAATTAATTCTCCTGTTTTTTATTTTTTTTAGAAAAATATATTGAAAAATGCAATCCAATTCGAGATTGTGATGCAATGATATTCCAGGCAGCATCTGTATTTGTTATATCACCTTCTTTAAATAAAGAATACCAATATGTTAATTCATTAAAGTCTTTCATTCTGTACTGATAATATAATCCAAATGAGAAATGCTGAAATTTAAAATCAAGACCTGTTTTTAATATCAGCCCGGGGCTAAAAATTAAACTGTTTTTTGTACTGTTCATTTTATCCTGCCATGAACCTTCATCGCTGACTTGATAGCCTATATTAAAATTTGGCCCGACCATTAAATACGGCATTATAAAACCCGGGTATCTTAATCCTATCATTGGAGCAATCATAAAATTTGATCTTTCATTGTTAGAATAATCCATTGGCAGGATATCAAAATTTGTTTCAAAAATAATTACATTCCATAATAATCTTAAATGTATCCCGTATTCTTGATTCTTAAATATATATTCAGCTAAAAGATCTTTCTGCATCGAAAAAGGAAGATTTTGTATAGAATCTTCCTGATCATCACTTATGCCGGGATAAGTGTAATCCTCATCGTTTTTTATAGATTGAAATATATTATAAGCTTCTGACATACCTGAAAAATTTAAAGAATTAATATGAATTCCTATTCCAAATTGAAGCTTTTTTTCATCCCATTTTTCTTTTTTAGTTTCTTCTTCTTTCGTTTCTTCTTTTTTGTCATTTTCTTTTTCTCCAGCATTTTCATCTTGAGCAAATATTGAAGTAGCAGTAATGATAAAAAGAGATAAAGTAATAAAAAATATTATTAATTTATTTTTCATAATTTCTCCTTTCTAAATTTAGTATTTAAAATAAATTTAAACTCATTATTTGAAAAGGGCAATTTAAATAATTTAAACGGTCAGAAATTTATGATGAAAGAAGGTTATTATAATTTTAACGGTATTTTTTTAGAAATTTATTATCTTTTTTAATAATTTTGCTCGTCTTCTTGATAATTTTATTTTTGCACCATTTATTAATTCTATCACAAAATTTCCTTTAAACATCGGATGAATTAAAGATATATTTTTAATATTAATGATATCGTTTCTGCTTACTCTGAAAAAACCGTTATTTTTTAATAATTCTTCATAATAATTTAGGTATTTATCTGCTAAAAATCTTCCTTCATAAGTATAAATAAAGCTAAATCCTTCTTCAAATGTAATTTTATAAATATCATTTACTGAGATAACTTTTA
>CAZYID010000296.1:0-3327 GCA_964646595.1 uncultured Spirochaetales bacterium
TTAATTAGTTCGCCATTTTTTTTAAAAATATTAATATCTTTATCAATTTGTTTTATATTTGGGTTATCCTTTATTTCATCATAAATTGATTTTGACACATAAACTTCATCAAGTTTTAATGTGTTTTTTATTCTTATTATTTTGAGCTTTTCAACAGCTATATTGCCAAGAGATCTAATTGCTTGTAAGAAAGCTGTTTTTTCATTATCCATAATTATTGGAATTTTTGCTCTTTCAATAAATGTTGTGGTTAAAGCATTTTCATAAGTTGATTTATAGTCTATTTTTTTATAAAATTTTTTTGTAATAAAATCAGCTAATCCCATGCCTATTGCATTTCCATTTGATCCATTTGTTAAATCAGAGATAATAATTCGTTTAATTTTAGGATTTTCAGGTTCATAAATACCTTGTATCCGTATTCTACCTATAATATTTGGATCAATACCAACACCACTAATGTTTTTACCCAGCTGATCAATTATTAAGATATCAATATCATTAGCAGGTAATTTTGGCATATTTTTTTTTGCTGTTTTTAACAGTTTTTGCTCAGAGTTTTCAAACTCACTTGGATTTAATGCTTTTATAAGCATTATCTCATCATAAGCATTTTCAACTAATGCTAAGCCAAATAGAATTTTATTATGTTTAATAATTTGTTTTGCTGTAGGTAAAATTAGATTTTTTAATCCATTAACGCCATGTTTATGAATTTCAATAGCTCCTTTATGTTTGCCAAGTCCTATAACAAGCATTTTCATTAATCCGCTTTCATGATTGCCGTGAAAACTTGTATGAGGTTTTATTCGATTGATAATAATAATTCCGTCGGATTCGGATGCAATTTTATCAATGTAAACTTTGTTTTTTAAGTTATCTTGAGGAAGTTCTATTACTTCCATTGACGATCTGACAGGAATGTTTAAATATTTTTCTGTAATCCCGTAATTTTCAAGAATCTTTTTTTGACCATCAGCTGTTGCTCCACCATGGCTGCCCATTGCCGGAATTACAAAAGGATTTGCACCCTTCTCTTTAATAAAGTCAACAGTTGTTTTAATAATAATATTTAAATTTGCTATTCCTCTGCTTCCTACAGTAATTGCAATGTTTGAATTTTTTTTTATGTTTACATTAATTTTGCTTAGTTCTTTTTTTATTGTGTCTTCAATATTGTCAATTTTATCATTATTAAATATTTGTTTTATTTTTATTATTTCTGGAAGCATCATTTATTTTTCCTTATAGGTATTAAAAACTTTTTATTAAGAAATTTCAATTATTATTTTACTGTATAAAAAACACAAATTTGTATTTTATAATTTATTTTTTTTCTTGAAAACTACAAATTTGTGTTTTTTAAAGTTTAGAGTTTTTATATTTTTATTGAATTTTTGGGGTCATAAGTCTTTATATAATAATAAATTAGAGTATATTATTAATAATAAATATAAATTGGCACGCTTATTGCCTTATAGTGTTTATCCAATGTAATTGGAGAAATTTTAACAATACAAGGAGAAAAAGATGATTTCTAAATTAACAAAAACAGGAAAGGTACTACTATTCGTCATAGTACTATTAACAATCTTTGTTTTTCCAATTTTTAGTGAAGACGAGATTCCAGCAGAGGCAAATACAGGATCAAATTATATATGGTTATTGCTTGCAGCATTTCTTGTATTTTTTATGCAAGCTGGATTTGCTATGGTTGAAACAGGATTTACCAGAGCTAAAAACGGTGTTAACATTTTGATGAAAAATTTGATGGATTTTTCAGGTGGAGCTATTGCTTATTTTCTTATAGGTTGGGGAATAATGTATGGTGTTAGTAAAGCCGGCGGATTATTTGGCTGGAGTGATTTTATGTTGACAAGTGCAGGAGCAGAAAATACTTATCAGTATGCATCTTGGTTGTTCCAGGTAGTTTTTGCTGCTACTGCTGCAACAATTGTTTCAGGAGCAATGGCGGAAAGGACAAAATTTAGCAGTTATTTAATTTACAGTGTAATAATAAGTGCTATAATTTATCCGGTTGTCGGTCATTGGATCTGGCAGGGAGAAGGCTGGTTAACTAAACTTGGATTTCATGATTTTGCAGGATCAACAGTAGTTCACTCTGTTGGCGGCTGGGCAGCATTAATGGGCGCTATTATACTCGGACCACGTATAGGGAAATATGTAAAAGGGAAAGCAAAAGCAATCCCAGGGCACAATATTCCTTTAGCGGCTCTTGGAGTATTTATTTTATGGTTTGGATGGTTTGGATTTAACGCAGGAAGCACTTTAGAATTTAATGAGTGGATTGGTCATATTTCAATGACAACTGCATTGGCAGCTTCTGCAGGCGCAATTATGGCAATGATTACTATCTGGCTCATACAAAAGAAACCAGATGGATCTATGTCTTTAAATGGTGCTCTTGCAGGATTAGTAGGAATAACTGCTCCGTGTGCTTCAGTTAGTCCGCTAAGCGCGATTATTATTGGAGGTTTAGCTGGAGTTATAGTTGTTCTCTCTGTTATTTTTATTGACAAGGTTTTAAAAATTGACGATCCGGTTGGAGCCGTATCTGTTCATGGAGTGTGTGGAGTTTGGGGAACATTAGCTGTAGGTTTATTCTCACAAGAAAAATTTGGAGCAGGTGCAGGATATAATGGTTTGTTTTTTGGCGGCGGATTTAAAATGTTTGGTGTACAGGCAATTGGTGTTTTAGCAGTTGCTTGCTGGGTTTTATTAACCGCGGGTATATTATTTTTAACATTAAAGTTTACTGTAGGTCTTAGAGTTAGTAAAGAAGAAGAAGTAAAAGGCCTTGATATTGGAGAACACGGCATGGAAGCTTACAGTGGATTTCAAATTATAGATTAATTATAGGAGGTTTTTTATGAAATTGATTACAGCTTTAATACAGCCTCATAGGCTGGAGGATGTTAAAAAAGAATTATTTGATGCAGATATACATAAAATGACAGTATCAAGTTCATTAGGATGCGGACAGCAAAAAGGTTTTACAGAAACTTATCGTGGTGTTATTACTGAAGTTAATTTGTTGAAGAAAACAAGAATAGATATAGCAGTTAATGAAGAGTTTGTGAAACCAACAATTGAAGCAATTATAAAAGGTGCAAGAACCGGAAATATCGGGGACGGTAAAATATTTGTTGTAGATCTTGGTGAATGCATCAGGATAAGAACAGGAGAAAAAGGAAAAGACGCGATTGGGTAATAGAGATATTTATTAACAATATATCTTTATTTAAATTAAAGGCTGTATAATACTTTTAAGTTTATACAGCCTTTTTTATTTGAGGGACAGAGCTT
>CAZYID010000297.1:0-3317 GCA_964646595.1 uncultured Spirochaetales bacterium
ATTATGAATGTGGTAACTGTGGTGACAATCGGAATTATAAAAACGGAAGAAAATTCTTTAGAGGTCATGGCCGAGGTATAATGTAGTATAAATATTTTAAATATATAGGACAATAGTTAAACAAGAGACAAAATCTCTTGTTTAACTATATTTTATTTAAAAATTAATTTGTTGAATGTACAACATAAATAAAAAAATTCTGCATTCACGGGAATGATATTTTATTTTGGAGGAATGAATATGTGCTTTGAAAATAATTGGCATTCACTCCCTTTTTGGGGTAGTAGATTTTTTAGTGGAGGAATAATAATGATGATATTATTTACAATTTTAACTATTTTAGCTATCATATTTTTAGTAAGTTATTTAAAAAAAAGCAGCAGCAGTAAAATTGATGAAGCTTTAGAGATTTTAAAGAAAAAATATGTGAATGGTGAAATCACAAAAAAAGAATTCGAAGAAAAGAAAAAGGTCTTAACATAAAAAAAGGGATTAATAATTCCCCTTTAAAAAACAATGATAAAAATTAATACAGAAAAAATATTTTTATTTTCCATCTTTTTTCTGCTTCTTTCATTTATAATAATTTTCTTAATTTATATTTTTCGAGAAAGACATTCCAGTAATATTTCAAATGAATATAGAGCTGATAGAATAATTAACACACTAATTGATGCTGTTAAAGAAAATAAAATTGACGAGTTTATAAATGAAAATAATGAAGTTTTAGGATTTGGCATTTATAA
Organism: uncultured Spirochaetales bacterium; assembly: GCA_964646595.1. GTDB lineage: Bacteria > Spirochaetota > GWE2-31-10 > GWE2-31-10 > JAFGQB01 > CAZYID01. The sequence continues at coordinate 747 of CAZYID010000297.1, forward strand.
TTCAACAGGTAATCCAATTATCAGGATCAGGAATACACCCGAATTCTTAAAAATTGAAGATTGTAAAAAAAATAACTGTATTAAATATAACAAAGAGAAAAACTCAATAATATATATTAAACCATTAACACCATCACCGCATATGATGAGAATGCCAATGATGAATAAGCATAATATGATGAAAAAGATGAATTTTAATATTGCTTACATTGAATTAAAATCTTCAAGCTTTTATAAAAAACGTAATCTTTTTAATGCTTTTTCTATTTTAATTCCAATTATTATTATAATTCTTTCTGCTTCTTTTATAATTATATATAATAAAAATTTAAAATTGAAAAAAGTATTTGAGAATCAAAATGAAATGGCAAAACTAGGTGAAATTTCACGTACCTTAGCTCATGAAATAAAAAATCCACTCAGTGCAATGCGGATACAAACAGGATACTTGCAAAAAATTCTACCAAAAAAATATCAAAATGATGTAAATCCAATAAATGAAGAAATTGACAGACTAAAACATCTTACTGATAAAATAGGTGATCTTTTAAGGAATCCGCAAGGAAAACCAATCAAAATAAATCCAATTAAATTTATAGAGGATGTTATAAAGAATTATAATATAAATATAAACATTTCATCAAAGATTGATGACAAAATCAATATTTACTTTGATAATGAAAGGTTTAGAAGTGTTTGTGAAAATATAATAGTAAATGCTATCGAAAGTATTGTAGATATTGAAAAAGGAAAACTAGATATAATCTTTGAGAAAAATAATAACAAAATTAACATTTCATTTTTTGATAATGGACAAGGTCTGTCACCAGATTATAAAGAAAATATATTTGAAGCATACTATACTACAAAAACAAAAGGAAGCGGATTAGGCCTTTCAATTACAAAAAGATTTGTAGAATCCGCAAACGGCAAAATACAAATAAAGCCGAGAAATAGTAAAGGGACAGAGGTTAAAATAACTCTCCCAATTTATCCAAATGAATAAAATTATGAAAATATTAATTGTTGATGATGAAAAAAATATTAGGGATTCTATAGAAAAGTTTTTAAAGATCGAAAACTATGAAATAAATACTTCTAGTAATGGTTTATCTGCAAAGAGGATATTAGAAAATGAGATCTTTGATGCAGCGGTCATAGACATAAAGATGCCGGGTATGGATGGTCTTGAACTTCTAAAATGGATTGTAGAGTATGGCCCGCAAATACCGGTAATAATAATGAGTGCTTATGGAGAAGTTCAGGATGCTGTACATGCAATGAAAATCGGCGCATCTGATTATATTGTAAAGCCTTTTGATCCGGAAGAATTAACTGTCAGATTAAAAAAAATCATTGAACAAAAAACGTTATTGAATCAAGTTAATTTAAATAAAAGTACAAAAAATAAATATGATGATTTAATTGGTGAATCAAAATCAATAATAGAAATTAAAAAATTAATTGAAAAAATAAAAGATGCTTCTTCCACTATTCTGATAACTGGTGAAAGCGGAACAGGTAAAGAAATAATAGCTAAATCAATCCACAATAAATCAATCAGAAAAAATGATCCTTTTGTATCAATAAATATTGGCGGAGTTCATGAGGGCTTATTAGAATCAGAATTATTTGGTCATGAAAGAGGAGCATTTACCGGCGCTGAAAGCAAAAAAATTGGCATGTTTGAATTAGCAAAAAATGGCACTTTGTTCTTAGATGAAATCGGTGAAACTCCAATACCCACACAAGTTAAATTGCTTAGAGTAATTCAAGAAAAAAAAATACAAAGATTGGGAAGTACAGAAATAATTCCAATTAATGCCAGAATAATATCTGCAACAAATAAAAACCTTGAAGGATTAATAAAAGAAAATAAATTTAGAGAAGACCTATTTTACAGACTTAATGTAATCCGAATTGAGGTGCCGCCATTAAGAGAACGAATAGAAGACTTATCAATTTTAATTGGTCATTTCATTAATAAATATAATAACCTAATGAAAAAAAAGATAAAAAATATAAGTGATGATGCTATAAGCATTCTCAAAAAATATGGTTTCCCCGGTAATATTCGAGAACTGGAAAATTTAATTGAAAGAGCATTTATTTTATCTGATGACATTTCAATTTCATCAAAAGATATTAATATTAAAATTAATGATTCCGCAAAAAATAATAAACAAAACAGTAAAATCAAAACTATTGAGAAAGAAACAATTTTAAAAGCTCTTCAAAAATGGGAAGGAAACAGAACAAAAGCAGCTGAAGATTTAGGAATATCAAGAAGAACTATAATAAATAAAATAAATGAATATAAATTAAACATTTAGCTATAAATTTTTAAACAAACTGTTTATTTTATAATTGGAAAATCTATTTTCTGTTAGATATTATCACGGTCAACTGATCGGTACTGTAAAGCTTCGCTTAATTGACTTACAATTTTAGTAATAAATTCCCTCAATTCATCTATTGTTATATATTTATCATTATTATGATCAGCTTTTCCAGAAGGGATGTCTTTTGGAGATTGCAATTATGATTTTCAAATAGCTTTTTTGGATTGGA
>CAZYID010000298.1:0-3305 GCA_964646595.1 uncultured Spirochaetales bacterium
ATGCAGAATCTAAATTTTTACTCACTTTACTAAAATTAATGAATTCCAATTTATTCAATACATCTGTATGACTATTAGATTTACAATTTATAAATGATAATATAACAAAAAATAGTATTAATATCTTTTTCATGTAGTATCCTTATTACATTTAAATGATTAATATTCTTAATTTTTATAATATTATTTTCATACATTTTATGTCCAATATAATCTTTGATAATTTCTTAATACAATCAATTTAAAAAATATTTCGAGGCCATGGATGGCCGAGATAAAAATAAATGTATAAGGCATTGGACATATCTACAAATATACGTATAAAAAATAAGTATAAAATATATTTCTAATTTCCTCAATAAAAATCAATAAAACAACTCTCTCCTCTCTGTGTCCTCAGCACTCTCTAGTGGTGCGAAGCGAAACGGGCGGTTAATCTTTCCAGCACATATTTTGCAGCAATTAACATTACTCAATTCATAATTTCTCATAAATGAAAAAGGCGCCTTTTAGAAATTGTAATTATGATATTCAAATAAGCTTTTATAAATTGGGAAGTTTTGCATTAAGCCAGAGTGAGTTGGAAGAAGGTTTTTTGTGGGGACAGAGTTTGTGATGCCGTAGGTATATATGTATGATAATTGTTGATTAAAGTAATGGTGTGGATGAGGAGTTGGGGGAATGTTAATTTAATTTACACCATATGCATTTAAGGCATATTCAAATGTTTCCGGTAAAATTTGATCTTCTAAATTGATACATATCATTTCCATCTGTTTTCTATTTAAATATTTATATCTCTCCATAAAATAATCCTCCCATTTCTAGGAGGATTATTTTAATTTTAAATTTTATTGTAAATTCTTATTTATTCGACAGTCTCATTATTTGTCGTTTTGGGGGCAATATTTATTCAAAAATCACTGTATCTAATAAAAAACCATGCTGTCTTATTAATTCATCTTTATTAGCTAGAACATGTATTCCACCCATTAAACTTTGAATACTGATAACATATAATATATTTTTTGTTATATAATATCGTTGTCTTATTACCAATGTTTGAAAATTATATTTATTAGAATTTATTGTTATTTGCTCATATATTTTATCAAATGTATATTTACCAATTTTTTTATTTTCTGATATTAAATATATTTCACCTGGTTTAACTTTATACATATCATCGGTTTTTAATTTTTCAAATCCACCTTCAGGAAAATGTTTAAATAAAAATGGTTCATGTTTTGCAATAAAAATATTTTTAACTGTGTCAATTTTATTATTTAATATTTTTCCTTTTGATATAAATACTGTCCCCGTATAATTATCATCACCAGCTAAATATGAATGTCTATCATTATTTTGATAATTAATTTCTTTCCAATCAGTATTTGGTAAAATTAAACTAATATCAAATGCAAAATTAATTCGTTTTGGAGTTGTTGAAAAATTAAACCTTGTAGAAATATAATTTTGCATATTTTCTCTAAGTTCAATAATTCTTTTTATTCCTGGATTATTAATTTTATCATATTCTTTTAATAATTGTAAAAAGTCTTCATTTATATCTGGACTTACATATAGTAATAATGAATCTTTAATTGTATTTCCAATTAATGTATTAATATCAATTTTATCGATAAATTTTTTTAATTCATTTATTTTTGATGAATCATTTTTTAGACTTTTTAATAAAGGATATAAACCATCAGGTAAATACAATGTATTGAATAAATTATTTTCAATTTCCTCATTAAAATCATTAATCCCATAATAATCCTTATTAACTTCTAAATAATCTAATCCTTCATTACAAAATAAAAAAGAAAAAGAACATAATAACAGTAACAAAATAAAAACTTTAATTTTCATATTTTACCTCAAAAATTAATATGATAAAAAATAGTCTGCCTCCAAAATGAAAGATAACGTTTCAGAAATATATAACGTTTGCCGTAGGCGACGCATATATTTCTTGTTAGGTGATGTTAAACTACGGACTATAAATGTATGTTATTCAAATATAATTTTAAAATCCTTTAATTCTTTATTATTAACAAATGATCCACTAATGATATTTATCTTACCCTTTGTGTTTTCAGGGAGTATTGTATTAAAAACTATTATAGCTTTAGTTCTATCATCAGAATATATTATATCATAATCAATATTTATTAGCGAAGATATACTAGTATTAGATGAAGTTATACCCTTTTCTGAAAAAGCACTATCAAATTCAATTTCGATCTTTGAGCCATTATTATTAATCTCTTCTATTGTACCACAAGGAGAAATACTTACTACATTCACAAACATTTTATCTAGTCCCATAATCAAATATAGTCCAATTACCAAAAGAACTCCTATAGGTAACAGCGAAACAAAACTAATAGTCATTCTATTGTTTTTGAAGTTACATTTTTGACAAAATATATCCGACATTAATATCTTCGAGATTCTAAGTTTTATATCATTTTTATAAATTATCATAATCACTATTCCAACAATTGTTGCAACTAAATGATATTTATTTGAAGTATTTGAACCTAATAAATCCATTACTGTTACAAATACCCACATAAAGAACAGCTCAAATACCATTAAATAAAACATTTTTTCTTGTATAATTTGTTTATTAAACTTATATAATTGTATTAATATCATGCATGCTAGTGGGGCATATGACCATACTATTACAGAAATACCATTAAATGTTGAATTAGATACATCATTTATATGACTTATATAATAAAATATTAATCCTATGCTTCCAGAAAGGATATTTAATAATAAATACTTTTTTGTACCAATTATTCTTTCAATCATTACTCCAAACAAAGCAATAACTGATATATTACTTACAAAATGTATGGAGTAAAACCATTTTGGAAAAAAGCTATGTTGAAAAATACCAGAAAAATATTGCCAAAAATATATTGGATTAGAGTGAGTTGCAAAAACACTCCATAAATTATTATCTATTAAAGTTGCAATCCACACAATAAAACATGTTAACATCAATAAAATTGATATCCATGGTATTCCAAGTTTTTTCTTATAATATAAGTCAAATAGCATTCTTTACCTCTAATTATCTCATATAGTAGTAGTTTGTTTACCTACATATATACTTATAAAAAATAATATCAATTTATGTAATATTTAGCAATTATTAATGTTCAAAAAAAAACACTCTCTCTTCCTCCGTGCCCTTTGTGTACTCTGTGAGAAGTCTTTCCAGAACATATTATGCAATAAGTAACATTACCCAATTCATAATTTTACTTAAATAAAAAAGGGGG
>CAZYID010000299.1:0-3294 GCA_964646595.1 uncultured Spirochaetales bacterium
TATATGCATCAAAACATGTTGGTGTTAATGTAGCAATGGATCCTTTAATGACATCAAGTTATATTGGAGTAAATGCCGGATTTGTAGTTGTAACAGCTGATGATCCGGGAATACATTCTTCCCAGAATGAGCAGGACAACAGAAACATTGCAAAATTTGCAAAAATACCGTTATTAGAACCCTCAAGTCCATCTGAAGCAAAACAGTTCATTAAACATGCTTTTAAAATAAGTGAAAAGTTTGATACTCCGGTACTGTTTAAGCTAACAACAAGAATTTCTCATTCTAAAGAAAATGTAGAGCTTAGCGGCAGGCAGGAAGTAAATCTAAAAAAATATTCTACTAATATGCCTAAGCATGTTATGGTCCCTAAAAATGCTCTTAATAGACACCAGGACATAGAAAAAAGACTAATCTCATTAAAAGAATATTCAAATAAAACAGAAATTAATAAAATAAAAATTAATAATAAAAAAATTGGTATTATCACAAGCAGTGTAAGTTACTTATATGCAAAAGAAATGTATCCTGATGCTTCATTTTTAAAACTTGGGATGAGCTATCCTTTTCCGGACAAAAAAGCATTAGAGTTTGATTCTCTTGTTGATGAAATATATATTATTGAAGAACTTGATCCTTTTTTAGAAGAAGAAGCAATTTTACTTGGACTAAAGCCAAAAGTAAAAGATATAAGTTTTAGAGTTGGGGAATTAAGACCTGAATATATACCTTATATTATTAATGGAAAAAGCAAACCGTCTTCTAAAATGATCCCTCCAAGAAAACCGTCATTATGCAAAGGCTGCCCTCATGAACGAGTTTTTGAGACAATAAAAAAATTCAATCCTGTTGTTACAGGAGATATAGGTTGTTACACATTAGGGGCTTTACCTCCTCTAAGCAGTCTTCATACATGTTTATGCATGGGCGCAAGTATTACTTTCCTTGAAGGATTTCAAAAAGTTCTTAAAGAAAATGTGATCGCAGTAATTGGAGATTCTACATTTGTTCATACAGGTGTAGCAGGGCTTATCAATGCATCATATAATAATGCAAAAGGCGTTATAGTAATAATGGATAATTCTACAACTGCCATGACAGGAAGCCAGCCGCATCCGGCAACCGGAATAAATATAAAAGGGCAGGAAACCAAAAAATTAATTTTAGAAGATCTTTGTAAAGCATGCGGAGCAGATACAGTAGATGTAATTGATCCGGTAAAAGAACAGGATAAACTGGAAACTATTCTAAAAAAAAGAATAGATGAAAAAAAACTTTCTGTAATAATTACCAGATTCCCTTGTATAATTGTAGTAAGAAAAAATGCTGACTTAAAAAAGCAAAAGGAATTATAAAAAAATGGATAATAAAAAAAACATTTATAATATACTTTTTTGTGGAATTGGCGGACAGGGAGTTCTCACTGCGAGTGAAATTTGCGGTTGTGCTGCCATACTGGACGGATATAATGCTAAAAAATCAGAAGTACACGGTATGGCTCAACGAGGCGGCTCTGTAGAGTCCCATCTTAGATTTGGAGATAAAGTTTTTTCTCCGCTTATACCAGAAGGAGAAGTTGATTTTCTTGTATCATTTTATAAAGATGAACATGATAGGATGAAACATTTATTAAAAAAAAATGGAATAGATCTGATTTCTTATCTTTTTAAAGCAGAAAACAGCATAAGTAATAAAAAATTAATTAATACTTATCTTCTGGGTGTTTTATCAAAACACCTGCCAATAAATGAAGAAAGCTGGATTAATGCATTAAATTCTGTTTTTAAAAAAATGCAGGATAAAAACATAGAAATATTTTTATTAGGGAGGAAAGAAAAATGATATGGAATGAAAGAATCGAAACAATGAAACTTGATGAATTAAAAAATATTCAATCTTCCAGATTAAAATCAATGATTGAATACATTTACAATAATTCATCATTTTATAAGAAAAAATTAGATAAAAATGGTATCTCTCCGTCTGATATTAATACAATTGATGATATTAAAAAACTGCCGTTTACAACAAAAGAAGACATGAGAGACAATTATCCTTATGGATTATTTTCTTCAACAAATGAGCTTGCAGAAATTCATGTTTCAAGCGGTACAACAGGTAATCCTACTCTAGTTGGGTACAATAAAGAAGATATTGGTCTCTGGTCAGACGTAATGGCAAGAACTCTATGCTGCGCTGGAGCTATGCCAAAAGATATTATTCAGATAACATATGGATATGGATTATTCACCGGTGGACTGGGCTTTCATTATGGGGCTCTTGAAATGGGATTAACAATAATACCATGTTCTTCCGGTGTAACAAAAAGACAACTTAAAATTATGGAAGATTTTAAACCAAGAATTATTGCCTGTACTCCAAGCTATGCATTATATATGGCAGAAGAAGCAAAAGAAATGGGACTTGATCCCAAAAAAAGCAGTTGGGATATAGGAATCTTTGGCGCTGAACCATGGAGCAATGCAATGCGTAAAGAAATTGAAAGCACTTGGAATTTATTAGCAACAGATGTATATGGTTTATCGGAAATTATTGGACCTGGTGTTGCTCAGGAATGTAAATATAAAGATGGATTACATGTATTCTCAGACGTATTTTTCCCTGAAATAATAAATCCTGAAACCGGAGAAGAAGTAAAAGAAGGTGAAGACGGGGAGCTTGTTTTTACAACCTTTACTAAAAAGGCTATCCCTCTTTTAAGGTATAGAACAAAGGACATTGTGACCGTTAATTACAAACCGTGTAAATGCGGTAGAACAAGTCCAAGGATTAGTAAAATCAAGGGAAGAACAGATGACATGATTGTTGTTAGAGGCATAAATGTATTTCCTTCACAAATTGAACATATCCTTGTTGGCATTGAAGGAACTCAACCGCATTATCAGCTTGTTGTTGACAGATCTTCAAAAAATCTTGATTCTCTGGAAATTCTGGTTGAAGTTGAAGAAACACTTTTTTCTGATGAAATAAAAAAATTAAAATCTTTAGAAGATAAAATTAAAAAAGAAATTGACTCCATGCTTGGTATTTCAGTAAAAGTAAAATTACTTGAACCTAAATCTATAGAAAGAAGTATGGGGAAAGCAGTTAGAGTTATTGATAAAAGAAATATCTAATTTAGTATAAATAAGGAGGTCTTTATGAAAATTTCTCAAATATCTATTTTTCTTGAAAACCGCAAAGGAAGATTATATGAAGTCTGCTCTTTGTTAGGAACAAATGATATTAATATTATGGCTTTAACAATTGCTGAAACAGAAAGCTTTGGTGTAT
>CAZYID010000300.1:0-1089 GCA_964646595.1 uncultured Spirochaetales bacterium
ATGAAAAATTATATTTAATTTTTTCTGATTATATTAAAAATATAGATACATGGCTTAAACCTGAGGATTCGGAAAACTTAGTTAGATTTGTTTATTCTTCAGGTATTTTTTTGACAATGTTTTCAATACTTAAAAATTTAGAAAATAATAAAACATTAAAAAAACTAAATAATACTCAAATAAATATAATAATCAAATCAGTTCATAAAATAGTTACAAAAGGTTTTAAAATTGATGACATTCCATTTAAAATTAATTTTCAAGATATAGAAAATAATTGTTTTATTAAAGAGTTTAATTTTGAACAAAATAAAATATTTGAAGCTATAGCAAATGTAGCTGCAAAATATGGACTTTGGAATGCTTCAATAAAAAAAATTGCAGATGAGTTAGGCGTCGGTAAAAGCAATCTATATTTGTATTTTAAAAATAAAAAAGAAATGATATCTGATATGATTATAAAAAAAATGAATCAGAGAAATAATATTGTTAAAGAAAAAATAGTGAAATATTCTGATTTTTTTGAAAAATTGTATGCTGCATTTGTTACTATTTTTTCTTATTTAATTAATGATAAAAAAATAATACTTGTTTTTGACTGGTTTCATTTTCAGGGTTTTGATTTTAAAAAAGTTCATTCACAAAGTGTTAAATTAAGTTCTTTATATGCTATTTTAAAAGAAGGTGTAGATAAAAAAATTATAAATGCAGATTTTTTTAATATTGAATTTATAACAGCTTTTTTAAATATGCAGATTATTAAGGAGATTTTATTGTTAAATCTTATGAATAAAAAATTTGAATTAAAAAATATTCGTTTTATTTTTAATGTAATTTTATCAGGAATTTTAGAGGAGAAATTATGATGAAGAAAATATTTTTGTTGTTTTTTATTTTTCTATCTTTAAATTTTATCTTTTCAAAAGAAGTAAAATTAAATGAAAAAGAAATTATTTTAGACATTGATACTGCAGTTAGTTTAGCTTTAGCAAATAATTTAGGATTAAAAAGTGAAAGAATTAAATTTGAATCCACAAAATGGGATATGTATACTTCATGGAATAATTTTATACCAAATGTATCAATGAG
>CAZYID010000300.1:1189-3236 GCA_964646595.1 uncultured Spirochaetales bacterium
TTATGGGGATTAAATGCAAATTTAAATTTAAATCTAACTTTAAATGCAGCAATGGGATTTAAAGTTTATCAAACAGTTATTGACTGGCAGACCGGTAAAATAAATTTTGAGACTGCTAAACAAAAGCTTATTTTTGAAGTTAAAAAAGGAGTTTATAATTTTATATTATTAGATAAAAATATTAAAATCCTTGAAGAAAGTATAGAAAACGCAAATAAAAGATATAACAAGGCAATTATTAATTACAATAATGGTATGATTTCTGAATATGATAAATTAAGCGCTCAGGTTGCTTATGAAAATTTAAAACCACAGCTAATTGAAATAAAAAATACATATAATAAGCAATTATTAAATTTTAAAAATATAATTGGAATTAAAAAAGAGATAGAAGTTAACTTTGATGCTGATATAGAATCAGAAAAAAAAGAATTTGATAAAAAAGAATTAGTTAGTAAATACATAAATAATAATCTTCAAATTAAATCATTAAATCAGTATTTAAAAAATATGAGAAATTCAAGAAATATTGCAGTTTCAATTTTAACACCATCTTTTAATTTTGGATATACAATGGATCCTTTTTTTCAGGAAGATCCATTAGAAGATGATTGGTTTGGTGATAAAGAATATATGGATGATAATTGGAAACAGAGAGCCGGTATGTTTTCTTTAAGCTTAAGTCTTCCATTAAGTGCTTTAGCTCCATTTTCAAGAGAACATATGAATATTATTAAATCTCAATTTTATATTGCTGAAGCAGCAAATAATTTGGAAAATTCAAAACAAAGTGTTGAAGTAAATATTGAATCAATATTAATGAATCTGGATAAATCTCTAAACTCAATAGAAGTATTAAAATTAAATATAAATTTAGCTGAACGTGCTTTTAAAAAAGCAGAAGAAGCTTATGCTGCAGGAAGCAAAGAATTACTGGAAGTGCAGAATTCTGAACTGGAATTAAAAAAAGCAAAATTAAATTTATTACAGGAAGAATACAATTATACAGTTGGTCTTTTAGATTTAGAATACACTGTAAATCAAAAATTAACAAATTAGGGGAAAAATATGAGAAAAGAAATTAAAATATTTTTATTAATTGCTTTAATTTTAATCGTCTTATTTGCTTGTAAAAAGAAAGATGAGGATAAAAAAGGTGAAACAATTTTTGCTGTAGATGTTACTAAAGTTATTAAGGGAGAGATTAATGACTTTATTGAATTAAATGGTGATGTGAAAGCAAAAGATGAGGTAGATTTATACCCGGATATTGCAGGTAAATTTATTTCAAAAAAAGATATAAATCTTGGTAAAAGTGTATATAAAAATCAAATAATTGGATATATCGATCCTTCAAAACCTGGTATGGATTATAGACCAAGTCCGGTAAGATCAACAATAAGTGGAGTAATTACTTCTTTACCAATAAAAAATGGAGCAACTGTATCTCCGCAAACATCAGTTGCTAAAGTCGGTAAAATTGAAAACCTGGAAGTCATATCATATGTTTCAGAAAAATATGTAAGAAAGATGAAACAAGGATTAGCGGCAATTGTAAAAACACAGGCTTATCCTGATATAAAACTCAATGCATATATTAAAGAGTTAAGCCCTGTAATTGATCCTGTAACAAGGATGATGGAAGTAAAATTATCTTTTAAAGAAAAGAATGAAATATTAAAACCCGGTATGTTTGCTGAAATAAAAATTATTACTGAAAAAAAAGATAATATAGTTAAAATCCCTGTTGATTGTATGGTTAAAAGATTTGGAGCTTATTATGTATATGTAGTGCATAATGATAAAGAAAACAATATAGCTTATGTTAAACAGAGAAAAGTAACTTATGGAATTCAAATTGAAGATAAAGTTGAGATAACTGAAGGTTTAAAACCAGGTGAAGAAATTGTTTTAAGTGGGCAGAGTTTATTAGAAGATAACGCAAAAGTCAGGATTATAAAGACTTCACAACCTTTAACAAAAGAAGATATCATTGAATAGGAGATAAAATTGAATATATCAAAAATAGCTGTAAACAGACCTACTA
>CAZYID010000301.1:0-3217 GCA_964646595.1 uncultured Spirochaetales bacterium
TCTGTTATTACTCCTTTAGGTATTGATCATACAGATATATTAGGTAAAACAATTTTCAATATTACACGTGAAAAAGGCGGTATAATAAAGAAAAACAAAAAAGTTGTTCTTGGAAATCAGAATTTTATTAGTAGAAAAATATTGCAAAATATTGCATTAAAAAAAAAATCAGAAATATTTGAAATAAATAAAGAATTTAAATTATTAACATATAAAACATATAAAAATGGAATTATTTTTGATTTTAAATTTAATGACATATTTATCAATAATTTTTTTATTTCACTATTGGGAGTTCATCAAATATATAATTTTTTTACAGCATTAAAAACAGTTTATTTAATAAAACCTGAAATAATAAATATAATAAAAAAAAATAAAAATATAAATATTCTTATTCCTGGCAGAATACAAATTTTAAGAAAAAATCCTCCAATAATTTTAGATGTTGCTCACAATAATGAATCAGCAGTAAAATTAAGGAATACATTGTTATTGCATTTTCCTGATGTAAAATGGACAGTATTATCTTGTATGACCGCAAAAAAAGATTATAAAAATTTTTATAAAAAATTAAGAAAAATTATAGATCAGCTTATTATCACAACACCATCTATATTTAAAAAATCAAATTCAAAAGAAGTTTATAATAAAGCAAAAAAAATAATAAAGAAAACTTTTTTTATTCCTTTATTTGATGACGCTTTTGATAAAGTATTATCGCAAAAAAAACCATTATTAATTACAGGATCATTTTATATTGCAGGACCATTTTTAAATAAATGGAAAAAAATAAATATAAACTAGACAAAATAATAATTATATTTTAAATTATTTTATGTAATTGTTTTTAAAATATTTCAGGATTTATATTTTGCTTGCTAAAACTAATTGCTTTAATTGTATATATTTATCAAAAAGACCTGGAATAAGAAATTATTTTATTTATAAATGTTCTTATTGGGGATTAACTACACAAAAAATTTTACCGCAGTCAGTTATAATCAATTCAATTGGTAAAAGATGCCCTTTTTTTAAACAAAAGAAATTTGGTAAAGTAAACAGGAAATTAAATAATAAAAATAATAATGGATTGGATATTATTATTTAGAATTTAAATTTTTCTTTAATATGGCAGTGACTTTTTTTAGCAATTTAGGAGAAGCAAATTTTAAAGAATTTATTATTAACCAAGAAAATGGATCGTTATCATACCATCTACGTTTAATGTCCATAGGGAATTCCATAACATTTTGATTAATTATATCAGGATTATATTTATTTATCAAATTTTTTATTTTAGTAAAAATAATATCTTTTTTTTCAGTACTTTCATCTTTTAATTGTTCTATATATTTTGATAATTCAGGGTATTGATCATACCATCTATTTTTTTTATTCATATATTTCTCAATAAATTATTTATTTTTAATTGTTTTTTCTAAATCATTTACTAATAGATCTATTTTTTTTAACGAGTCATGAAAAACCTGAATCGAATGATTATATTCAGAAGAAACTGTATCAATATTTTTAATATTGCCTTGTATTCCAAAAGTATTTGTAGAGATAATTTGCATTATTGAAGGAATTTTATCTATTTCAGATCTTGTTTTATCTGCTAATGTTCTGATTTCAGTAGCAACAACAGAAAATCCTTTACCAATTTCTCCGGTTCTTGATGCTTCAATTGAAGCATTAAAAGATAGCAAATTTATTTGTTCAGCTATATCTGTAATTGCAGCAATAATTGGTTCAAATTTTTCTGTATTCTCAATTAATTGATCATTGTAATTTATTACATTTGTTACATGATTATTAATAGTTAAAAAAGTTGATTTAAATTGATCTATTATTTTTAAAACAAATTTTGATGCTTCAATCATTTTTTTTGAAATTTCATTTATTTCTTCTAAAATAACATCATTTTGATGAACATCTTTAATATTTTTATTATTTAAATATACTCTACAATTTTTTAGATTATTTAATTTGTAAGTTAATGAAGAAGCAAATTCATCACATGTATTAAATCCGCAGGATTGACAATTAAGAAAATCTTTTTTATCAATTTTATTTAAATTTTTATATGCTTCTTTTAAATCATGAGAATCTAAAGTATATAATGGATTTAAATTTTCAATTATATAATTTTGATTAAAATTGATGTCATCGTTTTCTTTTAGTATATTTTCAAAATTTTTTTGAGCTTTAAGTTCATTTGAATAAAGTTGAATTGATTCTTCTTCTTTATCTTCAATATACCAATGTTCTTCACTTAAACTAAGATCATTACTTGTAGCTGGTCCATGATAACATCCGCCTTTGCAATTTAAAATATCAATAATTAATGGCAGATGTTTGCTGTATTTATTTAAGTCATTTTCTAATTGTTTTAAATAGTCCGTATATATTATTTTTCCTTCAATATTAAACATATTAGGATTTTTATAATATCTTTTAATAATGTTGATTATACCACCAGGTTTACAAAAAGTACTGCCTCTTTCTGCAGGGATATAATCAAAATCAATAGCTTTAAAACCTGGAATATTAATATTATTTTGTACTATATATTTTGATAAACTTTCAAAAGTAATATTATATTTAATTAAATTATTTGTTTGTGGTTCAGAAAATTCTCTTTTTTTAGATATACAAGGACCTAAATATGCAATTGTATCATTAAAGTTTAATACTTTTTTTAAAATATTTGCTAGAATTAAAGTCGGCGATAAAAATGGTGCTAAATAATTAACTAAATTTCTATGATAAATTTTAATATAAGAAACAACAGAAGGGCATTGTTGAGTAATAATTGGAATTTGTTTATGTTTTTTTAGAGATTTCATATATAGTATTGAAGCAATTTCTGCTCCTAAACTTTCATCATAAATACCTTGTATTAAAAAATGTTTTTTTAACCAGGAAAATAAATTTTTATAATTTTCAGGAAAAGCGGTTAAAATTGCGGGTGATACAATTAAAATTGCTTTTTTCCCAATATTAATTGTATCCATAAAGTCTTGAAAATCATCAATAAAATTTATAGCTCCATGTGGACAAGCGTGATAACATCTCCCACATCCTATACAGAGATCATCATTAATAGTAACTGTTTCATTATCAGACATGCAATATTTGACAGGACAAACATTAATACATGAATGGCAGTTTAAACATTTTTTTTGATCAATATTTATTACTTTACAAAGTG
>CAZYID010000302.1:0-1526 GCA_964646595.1 uncultured Spirochaetales bacterium
AGCAAAGTTACGAGAATTGATATTAATAAAATAATGGATCATGCATCTTTACGGGATGAACTATATATTGATTCGTTACAGGCAACCCAGATTATTATTTTAATTCAGGATGAATTTAATATAAAAATCGATGAAGTAGAAATTTTTAATGTAGATAATATAAATGAAATTATAGAATTAATCAAAGAATATACTGATGAAAAAAATTAATTGATACCTTTTTCTTGAATTAATTCGAAAGCTTCCATCATAGCAGAACATCCCTGACACCCGCTGCATCCAGAGCCTGTACCTCTTTTAAAAATTATTCTATTTTCAGCCATTATTTTTGCTGCATTAATATGAAGATCAACCAGTTCATCCAGATCTTTATTTAAATAAGAAGGAATAAAATTTTTTAAATGGTCACTTTTAGATCTTACAAATAACAATGAAGTTCTTACTCCGATTTCTGAAAAAAATTTTATTTTTTTAAGTATTTCATTATGCTCAACTCCAAAACCCAGTAAACAAGTTGTAAGCACATTGCCTTTTCTAAAAAATTTAGCTGCTTCCTTCCAGTTTATAATATAGTCATCCAGTGGTATCCTGGATTTTCCGGGACATATTTCTTTTCTTTTTTGTTCATTAAATACTTCAAGAAAAATCCCAATAGAATCAGAATATTTCGATAATAATTTTAATAGATTTAAATCTTTTAGAGGCTCTATCTGAATATGTACAGTAATATTAACTTCACTTTTTAGTATTTTGAGAAGTTTTAAATAATATTCAGCAACTTTGTCCGGTTCATCAAATGTACCGGAAGTAATCGTTAAAGATCTGATTTTATCTTCACTAGTGGCAATTTTTATTACCTCAACAAATTCATCAATAGATTGTTTTTCTGAAAATCCAATAGTATCTTTTCCTACAGGAACAATTTCACAATATCTACATTCATTACCTTCCCTAAAATGCATGCAATCATATCCTAAAACTGTAGTACATGTATTGTAACAATGCATCATTGCTATCCCTCTTTTTGCAACAGCAATTCCATTATTCATTTTTTTATTAAGAAATTTTGGCGGTAGGTCACTCTTTAGGATGATCCCATTTTCTACAATTAATGTTCCAGGGATGTTACCAAGTTTTGTTTTTAATGCGTACTTTGCCAGATAATGATCTTCATGTAAAACAGGTATACTTATCATACTGATAGGTTTATTATTTTCTGGAGATAATATATAATACGTTTTACCCTGTGGTCCTGCTCCAACTCCGATAGAAGCAAGATTTGATAAAGATCTGCCTTCAAATATAGGAGGCAAAATGCCTCTGCTTAATAACTGTATACGTTCAGATAAAATATTTCTTTTATTAGTTTTTTTCCCATCCATATATAATTAATATTATATACTTTATTTATATAAAGTAAAAAGATTTTTTAGTTTATATAAAATTTATATTTTTTGAAATATTTCCTAGAAAATAAATCTATATTAACTTATAATATAGATGAAAATTAATCTTTTACTAACTAA
>CAZYID010000302.1:1626-3098 GCA_964646595.1 uncultured Spirochaetales bacterium
ACTAAAGATGAAAAGGCGCCATATAAGGTTCCTTTTAGTATGAGTAAGCCTCAAGCAATCGTAAAAGATATTTTTCTTGCATCATATGCATCTATTTTTTTAGGTTCCCCTAAAAATATTTATAAACTAATTTTTAGTAAGAACATTTATAAAAGATATACCAAAATCGGAGATTTTTATATAAAATCATATTCCAGAAATTCAATAACAGTAGAATACAAATTATTTGATGGATACAAACAAAATAAATATAATTGTCTTGCAATTCAGGGGTATATATCTGTCGGAACATTAGGATGCGGGTTGCCGCCTGCAGAGGTTATTCATGAACATTGTGCGGCAGAGGGAAAAGAGAGCTGTATATATATTATAAAATGGGAAAAAAGAAAGAGATCAAAAACTTATCTGTGGCTATTATTTTTTTTATCTGCTATCTCAACTGAAATATTTTTATATAATAGTGTTTTTGATATTAAAGATATTATTATTACATCTATTAGTATTATTTCCTTATTACTGGCAGTAAAAAATATTCAATATATGACAAGAACAAAACAATCTGAACTCTTCAATTATGAACGTAATAATTCAGTCCTGAATGCAATGGAAAAAATAGAAAAAGATTATAATGAAATATTAAATACAAAAATTAAATTAGAGGCAAGAAATAAGTACTTAACAATAGTGAACAATATAAATAAATCAATAACTGAAGAAAACTTTTTTGATTCTTTAACTAAAAAAGTAGGTAAAATATTGATTACTGATATTGGATTCATAGAATGTTTATTTTTTAAAATAAATTTGAAAGAAAATATTTTTACTTTACTATTTGATATGCTTAATAAAAATAAAAAAAATATTTATTATAAAAATTTAGATGATTTAAATTTGAAAATATCAATTAATGAATATTTTAAACTGGAACAATTAGGATTTAAAATTAATGATACAGAATTAAACAAATCAATAAATTTTAATTCAGCAGATATAAAAAAATGGCTAAAAAACAATAAAAATAAAAATTTATATTTTTTGCCAATTGAAGTGCCGGGAATTCATATTGGATTTTATATATTATTGGGCAATAAAAAACTAGAAATTCCCCATGAATTAATTGAATTACTATTACAAAATATTTCGGGACAATTAAAAGTAGCATACTTAAAAATTTATTCAAGATATGTAATCGACAATATCCTTTCCAGTATTCCAGCAATTGTATTAATATTTACTGTTGAAGATTATGAAATAAAATATGTAAATGATATGTTTTTTACATCATATCCAAAGGATCATAAAATTAAAAACGACTCTGAAGTTATTGGAAACAGTTTATTTTCAACTTTATCATTTGATGAAGCGTCCATTAAAAATGTAGCGAAAATAATTGATGATTTATTGATTGGGAAAAAAACAGAAATTTATGAAATTAATATTGGATCTATGGTATTTGAATATTCATTATTCAC
>CAZYID010000303.1:0-3092 GCA_964646595.1 uncultured Spirochaetales bacterium
GGAGCTTCTATTACATTTCCGATGAATTTTTTTCCTGCGTCAGTAGGTTTTATAAAAAATTGATTGTTGCAAATTAATCCTATAACTTTATTTTTACTATAAATTGCATATTCTCCAAACATTTTTCTATATGTTATTTCATTAACATTTTCAATTTGGTCTACAATAAAATCAACAAAATCTTTATCTGAAGCCATTATATTTTTCCTTTAATTCTAGCGGTGGATAGCATAAACTCACAATTATGTGTAGTAATTTAGTTATTGTTTTGAATAATTATATTTTCATTAATTAAAAAAGTAAAATGTCCAGCATTTGGCATTTTATCATAATATACTAAAGAATTTGAGTTTCCATAACCAACATATTTTCTTGCTAATATAGTAAAATCAAATTTATCAACATTTTCAAGTTGGTATTTTTTTAATTTTATTTTAATAATATTTTGATTAACTTCCACAGGAATTGTTTTATCTATTTTTTTCCCATAATTAAAATATCGTCCTTGAAGTTTGTTTTTGTGCAACATTACTCCTATCATATATTCAACTCCAATATCATTAACAGATTCAGACCATGATTTCCAAGTATAAGTAGTTGAGTCTTGATCAATATCTATCATTATATCCCATTCAATAAATATTGTTTCATAATAATTTGATTGAGGTATATCACCATTCATTGTTAATGTAATTACAATATTTTTATTTATTACTT
Source organism: uncultured Spirochaetales bacterium (assembly GCA_964646595.1). GTDB lineage: Bacteria > Spirochaetota > GWE2-31-10 > GWE2-31-10 > JAFGQB01 > CAZYID01. The sequence continues at coordinate 718 of CAZYID010000303.1, forward strand.
CAATATTAACAGATTTAATATCAAGATAATTTTCTTTTTTTGGAATTGTAATAATATCATTTAAAGAATCGTCAATTTGTGATGATATAAAATTTAAAGTTAAAAGTAATAAAATAAAAATTAAAGAAAATTTTTTCATGACTTCTCCAAATTTTTTATTAAATTATTGCGTACAACGGAACTCGGATTGATTTTCGTTGACGTTATCATCCGTTAGTTTGTACTTAAAATAGTGTAATCATTTTTCCCGGAAAAATCAATAACTGTTCAAAAAAAACACAGTCAAAGACATCGAATCTATAGTTAACAGCAGTTGTGTCTATATTAAAGCAAAATACAATTTTTATTTCATATATTATTATAAAATTTATCAAAATATAATAAATATTATGTTGATATTAAATAAAATAAAATACTATACTAGGAATATTATAATTTTAAAATTTTAGATATTATTGGAGTATTTTAATATGAAACGGATAATAATTATATCCATAATATTACTTGTAATGATTGTTGCAGCAGGAATTATTATAAAATGTTTAAAATTGACAAGTCAATCATTTGACAGTTTAAATCAGGAAATGGAATATATAATTACAAAATTTATAAAGGAAAACAAATCAGTCAGAAACTGTGTTCTGTCTGTGATGAAGGGGGATGGTTCTTTCTCCTGGTCCGGCGCAGCAGGAATTGCTAACCATGATAAACAGTTAGCTATGACCAAAGATATTCCTATTTTTATTTCCAGTATCACAAAGCTATATACTGCCGCAGTAATAATGCAATTGTATGAAAAAGGAAAGCTCTCTTTAGATGATCCAATGTCGAAATATCTTCCTGAAAATCTTATTCAAGGAATTCATGTGTATAAAGGGAAGGATTATTCCAATGAAATTACTATTAAAGAATTGTTATCTCATACTTCAGGTATTGCAGATTACTATACTGAGAAACCTAAAGGAGGAAAAAATATTTTTGAAGTTTTTCTGGAAGATCCTGAACGGTCATGGACAGTGGATGAGACAATCGAAAGAGCGCGAAATAAATTGAAACCTAATTTTATACCGGGCATGAAAGCATCGTATTCGGATACAAATTTTCAGTTGCTGGGAAAAATCATCGAAGTAATAACCGGCAAACCGCTTCATATCGTTTATGAAGAGTTTTTATTTATTCCTCTTGGACTCACACATACCTGGTTGATTGGTAGTTCTACATCTCAGGCTGCTCTCTCAGGTCATCCGGCAGATGTATTTTACAAAGATATGGACATTACGAGAATTCGTTCAAATGGAGCCTACTGGGCTGATGGAGGAATTGTAACTACAGCAGAAGAAATGATCATTTTTCTGAAATCACTAAATGAAGGACAAATTGTCAGTAAAGACACGCTTAAATTAATGCAAAATTGGCACAAATTAGAATTTCCGCATCAATATGGATATGGAATAATGTACTTTAAAATGCCTTATTTTATGATGAAAATACCTCCTTTATGGGGACATTCGGGGTCTACAGGTTCATTCCTTTATTATTCTGAGGATCTAAATCTATACATGGCAGGTTCTATAAATCAAGCAGAATCAAAAATCAAACCATTTAATTTGATGCAAAAGGTAATAAAAGCAATAAAAAAGTAATGTAGATTCAATAATCCAAAAAAGAGAAACAAAAGATTAGAAAAGTTATAATTTCAAAGTATAATTGCAATTATAGGTGCAAGTTGATGAAGTTGGGTAGATTTATATATTTAAAATATTCCCGGAAATATTCTCCAGCGAACATTTTTCATATATTTTTTATATTTTTCTCCCAAATTATCAAGTAAATATTCTTCTTCTTTTAAAGCAGTTAAAATCCATGATATTGAAAAAATAATTCCAAGAAATAAAGAAATCCACGAATTAAAAGCTAATGCAATACCTATATTCAATATTATTAAACTTAGGTATATTGGGTGTCTTAATTTTGAATATATACCAGTTGTAATAATGTGTTTTATTTCATTAGCATTATTATGAGCTTGTATATGAAATTTTTCGCAATAACCATGAAATAACAAAGAAAATATGCAAATAATTCCTCCAATTATATTAATTATTGGAGAAAATGGAATTCGAAATAAATTAATAATAATACTAATGATTCCTGAAATTATTAAAATTCCAATTTCAATATTACCTTTAATTAATGGGTTAAGTAATAAATATTTGTCTAGCAGTTTGTTTTTTTTCATAAATAACTTTCTCCTTATTTTATTAGACGAAAATTGATTAAATTTATTGTATTTTATCAAAAATATTTTTTAGATAATTATATGACAGTTGAAGGAAGTAATAAATAAAGTATAGAACAAGCGAGTCAAGAGCCGC
>CAZYID010000304.1:0-3041 GCA_964646595.1 uncultured Spirochaetales bacterium
TAATAACTCATCTATTATTTTTATTTATCACATTATAAACTGTTTTTAAACTGATTAAATAATCTTTAAATTTATCTGCAATATCATTAAACTCTTTTTCATTATAAATATGACTTAGCTTATTTCTATCATCAATAATATTAAATAATTTCAAATAATTATCTTTATCAATATAACCTGCTAGATAAAATTCTTTAATTGCTCTCTTTGGTGATCTTGTATCTATTCCATCATTTTTATATAAAAAAATTTTAACTATTTTCCAGCATAATTCTGAACAATATTCAAATTTTTGAGCTTGTCCATTTTTTAAACCATCAATAACAACCTCACCAAATTTTTTTTTTAATTCTTTAAGATCAATATTTAATAATTTTTCAAATCCATCTAACGCTTCTTTATATTGACTTAATTTTATCTCCATTTTTTTGCCTTTTTAAATACTTGCTCTTTAAATTTATCGCTTACTTTTCTTAGATCAATAATATCAACTTTAAAAGGAACATAAGATTCTTCAATTAAATCTTTTATTCTATTAATTGTTCTTTCTTCAAAGGTTGAATGAGGAATTATAGCTACATCAATATCAGAATTATATGAATGATTTTTAGTTACACCTGAACCAAACAAATATACTTCAACGTTTTTTGGTAAATTGCTTAAAATTATTTTTTTTATTGTTTTTTTTGATTTTTCATAAAATTTAATATTATCTGGAATATTATGTTTTGTCATATATTACCTTTTAACAAATCATAATCTGCCTTAACCATTATCTTTACTAATTCACTAAAAGAAACTTTTGGTTTCCATCCCAGTCCTTTATACGCTTTAGCAGGATTACCTAATAATTCTTCAACTTCAGTTGGTCTAAAATAACGCGGATCTATTTCAATTATACATTTCCCTGTTTTTTTACAATAACCTTTTTCGTTTATATCTTTTCCTTTCCATTCAATATCTATGTCAAGTTCTTTGAAAGATAATTCTATAAACTCTCTTACAGAATGATTTTCCCCTGTTGCAATTACATAATCAACGGGATTATCCTGCTGCAGCATCAACCACATAGCTTCAACATAATCTTTAGCATAACCCCAGTCTCTTTTTGCATCCATATTACCTACAAAAAGTTTTTCCTGCATTCCTAATTTAATTGCTGATACTGCCATTGATATTTTTCTTGTTACAAATGTTTCACCTCTGCGAGGGGATTCATGATTAAAAAGAATGCCGTTACAGGCAAACAAATTATATGCTTCCCGATAATTTATTGTAATCCAATAACCATAAATTTTTGCAACGCCATAAGGTGACCGAGGATAAAATGGCGTTTTTTCGGACTGAGGCGTTTCAACAACTTTTCCATATAATTCACTGGTTGAAGCTTGATAAAATTTTACTTTCTTATCCATTCCCAACAACCTAATCGCTTCTAAAAAACGAAGTGTACCAACTGCATCGGTATTAGCTGTATACTCCGGTGTGTCAAAGGAAACCTTAACATGACTCATGGCACCCAAATTATATATTTCATCCGGTTGAGTCTCTTTTATAATTCTTATAATATTTGTAGAATCTGTTAAATCTCCATAATGTAAAAACATATGAACATTTTTCAAATGAGGATCTTTATATAAATGATCAATTCTATGAGTATTAATCAAACTGGCTCTTCTAATCAAGCCATGAACTTCATATCCTTTTTCAAGTAATAACTCTGCAAGATAAGAACCATCCTGACCAGTTATTCCTGTTATCAATGCTTTCTTTTTCATACTTTTTTATCCAAAATTAATTTTTATTAAAATTATTTAATCCGCAAAAATCTAAAATTATTTTATCTTTTATTCTGTTATTTTTAAATTGTTTATGTGAAACTAAATATACAAAAATATCTGCTTCTTTTACTACATAATTAAAATCAAATAATTTTATATTCTTATATTCATTAATATTCGGCTCAACAGGCAATATATTATAACCTTCATTAATAAGAACTTTAGTAATAAATAATGCAGGTGATTCTCTCAAATCATCAATATCTGCTTTAAAACTCAAACCCAGGCATGCAATCTTAGGTTTTTTATTATTATTATTTTCATAATCCCTTGCAGTATCTTTAATCTTTTGCACTATCCATTCAGGCTTATGATTATTTACTTCTCTGGCTATTTTTATAAGGTTAGTATTATTTTTAAAACTATTTATTATAAACCAGGGGTCAACTGCTATACAATGACCTCCAACTCCAGCTCCCGGCTTCAATATACTCACTCTTGGATGTTTGTTTGCAAGTTCAATTAACTCCCAAACATTTATTGATGCTTCATCACAAATCATTGAAAGTTCATTTGCAAATGCAATATTAAGGTCTCTAAAAGAATTTTCAACAAGCTTGCACATTTCTGCAGTTTTTGCATCAGTACTATGAAGTTTGCCATTTACAAAAATAGAATAAAATTCATAGGCTTTTTTTGTTGATTCGGTATTGATCCCACCTATTACTCTATCATTATTCTCCAGCTCATAAATAATTTTACCTGGTAATACTCTTTCAGGACAGTAAGATATATATAATTTATCTCTTAACTCCGGTCTATTATTAAAAATTAGCTCTTTCATTTTATCTGTTGTGCCAACAGGACATGTAGATTCTAATATAACTAAATTTTCTTTTTCTAAATAAGGAATTATCATTTTTATTGAAGATTCAACAAATGATATATCCGGTTCATGGTCATCTTTAAAAGGAGTTGGAACTGCAATAATAAAAACATCAGCATTATCCGGCTTTAAGTTTGCATTAAACAATTTATTGCTTACAGTATATTTAACCAGTCCTTCCAGATCAGGTTCAATAATATGAATATTCCCTTTATTAATAATTTCAACAATTTTTTGATCAACATCAACACCATGAACTTTAATATTCTTACTGGCAATTAATGCTGCAGTAGGTAATCCAATATAACCAAGTCCCATCATAACAACTTTTAAATTATTCATTATTTTCCTTTTTATAACAATATTCAATAAAC
>CAZYID010000305.1:0-3027 GCA_964646595.1 uncultured Spirochaetales bacterium
ATAAGCCTGGTTTGGATTCATTCCATATTTTAATTTCATTAAAATCTCCATTTTTATAAATATTTATGGGAAATGGCGGACAACAATCCGCATATTTAAGTAGTAAAGATACTGCACTATGTGCTGTATTATTACTATATATTTAAAATAACTATATCAAAAAAATTGAAGTTTTACAAGACCAGTGCTTTATTGAAACAAAAGCGGATAGTGCACAAAACCTTAAATGCACAGTTAGACGTAATCCATGAGAAATAAAATTATTTATATTTTATTTTAATAAATTTTGTTTTATAATTTATTAAAAGGAAGAATATAAAAATGGAAAAAAGGCTAAAGATAAACAATTACAATGGCATCAAGTTTATTTTTTTAGATATATCAAATTTAAATGAAAATGAAATATTGCAATTCTTTCCACCGATTCAAAAATTAGCAATTAAAGATAAAATAAAATTTTGTGTATTGAATATAACCAATACAAGCCCAACTCAAAAAATAAAAGATGCTTCTATTAATTCACTTTTAGAAATAGAAAATAAAATTGGTAAAATGAAGATTTCATTATTTGGATTATCTGGTATTAAAAAAATTATTGCAAATGCTGTAGTGAGTAAAGAGCAATATTTTGCTAAAAATTACGATGATGCTGTAAGATGGATTATTGAACAATCAAAAAATATGATATAAAATATTTGTCAAACTTTTTTTAATTCTGAATTATTTTAAATACATGGACGACACCTTACTGAGAAGCTATACATATGCACAGCATTGTCTATATTTAAATCCTTTTTAGTGATGCTACTACAATAATACTTATATCTGCAACAATATGTGAAATTATAGGAATTAAAAGTCCCTTGTATTTAATATAAATAAATCTAAATAAACAAGATGCTATATATAAAAAAATAAAAATAATAATTAGCCAGTATATTTTTATAAAATATATTAATACAAATAAATGATAAAAAGCAAATCCAAAGTCCTGAATTGTAAAGATATTTTTTGAATAATATTTTTTATTATTAAAATATGCTCTCCAAAATATCTCTTCTAAAATTGGATTTATTGTAGAGAAATATATAATAAATATAATCCAATTATAATTATTAAATCCAAATGTTTTAAGGAGTTGATAAAAATTTAGATCATTTTTAAAAATAATAGGCCACAGAATATATGAAAGTAAACCAACAGATGGTGCCAGTATTATGAAAAAAAGTCCGACAATATTATTCCATCCTTTTAGTGTTTCTTTTATTAATTTAATATTATTTGAAAAAAATAAGATTGCAATAATTCCAATATGATAAAAAATAATTGATAAAATTGCATTTTTTAGAAAATATAATCCAAATATTATTGAAATAGTTGGTAATAATATAAAAATATAATTTAATTTATTATTCATTTTATTTAAAATAACTAAAACCAAATTAAAATTTCAAGATGTTTCTTTAAAAATTATTCAATCTTATTATAACTGAAAAACTTTTTCTCTTAATATTAATAATATCTAACAACATTTTGACGTAATTATCTAATTGATTACAGTCCTATATCTTCATTCAAAATATAAAATACTATTTCTACTCCAAATGGTTTTTTGCGATGTATAGTTGTTATTGCACATACACATTGAGGAGAATAACAATAACTGCATTTACCGGTTTTTACACAAGGTGTTTTTCTATTATATTTTGATGCTAATTTAATTGCTGTTTCTTTTGCACGATTCATTGCCTGATCAAGATTTTCTGTTATTTTATTGCAGCCAATAATATATAATATTATCTTTGGTCCAAAACAAGTAGCTGCCACTCTATTTCCGGTTCCATCAATATTTATTATTTCTCCAGTCAAAGAGACGGCATTCGCTGACGTAATAAAAACATCAGAAGTTAATGCTTTTCGTTCAATTTCTCCTGCTTCACCAATTTCATGAAGGAAAATATCCTTTGCAGAATGCTCTATATTTTTAACAATTTCAAGATCATTAACTGTTATTGAACTTCCAAAACCAACAGTCTTATCTCTTGTAAATTCAAACACCGCGTCTATTAATTCTTTTTTATTTTCAAAAATTCTTGTTATGTAACCACATTTATTGAAATTTTTCTTTAAAGTATCATAATTTATCATATTATTTCCTATTTTGAATAATTACGTCTATAGGATCAGAAATATGAGAAGTTGGTCAATTGAAAATGTCTTAAACTTCATCACTCTTCCTTCCTAAAATTATCATGCTTAACGGTATGTTCGCATTTAAAACTTCTATTTTACCATGACCAGCTGATATATCTTTTGGACTTTCAATAAATTCATCTATTAAAAAATTATTTTTTAAAAGAGACATTATAATATTTGATAATGTGTGAACAAACCAGTATTGTGTTTTTGCATCATATTTTGTTTTTCCAATATAATCCAATCCGGAATTCTCTACTATAGGTTCATCTCTAAAATATGGCTCTATAATCTGTAATTTATTTTCCATTTCATTATCATCGAATGGTAAAATTTCTGAAAAAGGATGAATTTCATGAATAAAAAAATATCCATTTTTCCGTAATATTTTATTAGCAATGTTAAAGAATAGTTTAAGGTCAGGCATCCATCCAATACAACCAGCTGTAATATGAACTATATCAAATTTTTTATAATATGTTTCAGATAGTTCATAAACATCAGAACATAAAAATTCACAGTCAATATTAAACTTTTCAGATCTTATTTTTGCTTCATTAATAGCTAAATCTGAAATGTCAATTCCAACACATTTATTTGCTCCCATATTCTTTATTGAAAGCAATTCGATCCCATTATTGCAACAAAGGTGAATGACATCTTTTCCTTTGATAGAAATTTTATTAAATAATTTTAGGAGTTGTTTATCTTTTTGAATAATAAAACCTGATTGTGAAAATAAATTGTCTAAGTTTACTTTTGATGCAGCTTGATGTTTCGGCATGACTTCATTCCATGCCTCTTTGTTCGCTTGAGTATATTTTTTTATAT
>CAZYID010000306.1:0-2995 GCA_964646595.1 uncultured Spirochaetales bacterium
AAAAATGGAGATTTTAATGAAATTAAAATATGGAATGAATCCAAACCAGGCTTATGCTGAAGTAGTAGAAGGTTCTAATTTTCCGATTACGGTTTTAAACGGCAGCCCGGGTTTTATCAATATACTGGATGCATTAAACAGCTGGCAGCTTGTGAAAGAATTAAAAATTGCCACCGGAATCCCTTCTGCCGCCTCATTTAAACATGTCAATCCGGCAGGTGCAGCTATAGGTAAACCTCTTAATGAAGTTATGCGTAAGATTTATCTGGCAGATGGTATGGATGAGTCCTCTATGGCATGTGCATATCTAAGAGCAAGAGGAACAGACAGAATGTCATCTTTTGGTGATTTTGCTGCTTTCAGCGATACAGTGGATGCAGCTGCTGCAAGGATCCTTCGTAAAGAAGTTTCAGACGGTGTCATTGCCCCTGACTATGAACCTGAAGCAATTGATATTCTCAAAAAAAAGAAAAACGGCGGATACTTGGTCCTACAAATGGATCAAAATTATCAACCTCCTGCTATTGAAGAACGAATGATTTACGGCATCTCCATTAAACAGGATCATAACAACTGTAAAATCACAAAAGATATCCTTAAAAATATCACTACAAAAAACAAAGAGCTCACTGATGATGTCATCAATGATATGCTGGTAGGACTGATCTCACTCAAATACACTCAGTCAAACTCTATTTGTCTCTCTTTTGACGGACAGACGATTGGGGTTGGTGCAGGTCAGCAGTCACGGATCCATTGTTCACAACTGGCTATCTCCAAAGCACAGATTTGGTTTTTACGACAACATCCAAAGGCACTCAAAATAACAGAAAAAAACGACCTTAATCGGAACCAAAAAGATAATGCTATCATCCAACTTATCGAAGAGGAACTCTCCCTGGAAGAAAAAATGGATTGGCTTAAAAATTTTAAAGACCTTACACTCAGCTCAGATGGTTTTATACCTTTTAGAGATAATATTGATCTTGGGCAGAAACACGGAGTAAAATATATCGTCCAGCCTGGTAACTCCATCAGAGATCAGAAAGTTATTGATGCCTGTAATGAACATGGTATGGTTATGATTTTTACAGGGATCAGGCTTTTTCATCATTAAACAGTTATTATATCAGCAGATCAATGGAATAAATATTAATTTTTTATTTACATTGATCTGCATGTATCTATGTTTCTAATTTTTATTCTATATACCCATTCTTCTGCAATTCCCAGAGTTTTTTGTATGTTCCACCCTGTTGAAGCAATTCCTCATGTCCGCCCATTTGAACTATTTTTCCTTTCTCTAAAACCACTATTCGATCAGCTTTCATGATAGTAGATAGACGATGGGCTATAATAATAGCTGTTCGATTTTGAAGGAGTCTTTCCAGATCTTTCTGTATTTCATATTCTGTTTGAGAATCCAAAGAAGATGTTGCTTCATCAAGTACAACGATCTTTTTATCCGCCAAAATAGCACGGGCAATATTAACCCGCTGTTTTTCACCGCCGGATAATTTGACTCCCCTTTCACCAACAATTGTCTCTTCTTTTTCAGGAAAAGACTGAACAATATTAAAAAGCTGGGCATACTTCATGGCATCAACAACTTCATCCCTTCCAGCCTTTGGCTTTGAGAAAGCAATATTATTTATGATCGTATCATCAAAAAGAATACATTCCTGAGGTACAACTGCCATTTCTGACCTCAATGAAATTTGTTTGACCGAATTGATATTCATCCCGTCAATCAATATTTCTCCTTCATTAATCTCATAAAGACGATAGAGAAGTTTAACAAGAGTTGTTTTACCACAGCCTGACTGTCCGACCAGAGCCACTTTTTCATTCTTTTTGACCTTGAGATTAAAATCATTAAAAATTTCTTCCTTATGATATTTGAATCTTAGATTTTTAAATTCAATAACGCCCTCATTAATACTTAAGTTTTGTGCATTCTTTTTATCTTTAACCGTATTCTGTATCTTATCATAACGAAAGAGTGAATCAAAATCAGCCATAGCTCTGTAAAAATTACGCATTCCAAAAACAAACATAAAGAGCGGCCCTATGAGACTCTCAAAGCTGGTAAAGATAAATATAATAGTGCCAATTCTCATTTCATCATTCAAAAACCTTAACATGGCGAAAAATATCAGACAGAATGTTCCAATACCAAGCAGCAGCGCATGACCACTCTCCCATGTACGGTAAAAATTCCAATGCTTGGTCTGTGCAAACTTTGTTTTATAAAGCGCTAATCTTAATTTTCTCTTAATAAGTTTTTCTTTTCCATAAAATTTAACAGAGTCAATATTTGTATATATATCACTGATAAAACCTTTTTCACCATCTTCAGCATGATTAGCTGCCAGATTATATGACTGTTGGTTGTTCTGGATAAAAAGGCTGAAAATGATAAATGCCACAACAGTTAAAAAAATAATCAATGCAGAAACCCAGTCAAAGTAGATGATAAATCCGCAAACAACAATCAGTTTAAAAAGAAGAGAAGAGAACTGAAAGCAGATGATATCATTCATCAGATCAATCGATTTGCTCCCCCTGATCAACCTTGAGATCAGAGTTCCTGATTTGTTATTTGTATGAAAATCATGTGATAAGTGAAGAATATGATTAAAAAAACGTTTCTTCACATCAAACATCATCTTTACACTTAATTGAATAATATTATGAACAAAAATCCACTTAACAATAATTCTGGATAGCAGGATTCCGCCAAAAATAGAGGCAACCTGAAGAAAAATTAAAATCAATTGATTTTTTAAAATTTTCTGAACTAGATAATCATTGCTGCTGTCAATAATAATTTTAAAGAGATATTTGACAACAACATAATTTGCCTCTAAAAAAAGAGCCATAATAAGAATAAAAATGGCTAAAAATCCATATTTCTTTAAGTGAGAAAAGTAAATTCCCAAGTCATGTTTAAAATCTATTTTTTCTTTTGGTGACATATGAGTCTCCTTTTTTT
>CAZYID010000307.1:0-2972 GCA_964646595.1 uncultured Spirochaetales bacterium
AAATTGATAATCTAAAATCAAATTTTATTTCATTAGCATCCCATGAAATAAAAACTCCATTAACATCAATTATAGGATTTGTAAGACTATTAATTTCAAGCAAAACAAATATACCACAAAAAAAATTTTTGAATATGTTAACAGAAATTGAAGTAAATGCAATAAAGCTGGAAGACATCTTTAATGATATACTTACAATTTCATGTTTAGAAAATGATATATTATTCTTAAAAAAAACAAAAAAAGTATCTATAATTAATATAATAAAAGCTATATTAGACAGTTTTAAAAATTTTTTAGACGAACAAAAAATAAAAATAAATCTTAAAACATCAAAAACAATACCCTTAATTGACTGTGATATTGATAAAATATATCTTGCTATAAGCAATATCATAAAATTTTCATTTAATGATTTAATAAAAAAGGAAATAAATATTACATTACACTATCCTTCAAATAATATTTTAAAAAAATATGGACATAATCCTAAAAATTTCATTGAAATAAATTTTGAATATAATTGTAAAAATATTACTTTAAGCAAATTAAATAAAATTTTTGAAAAATTTACAGAACCTGATGATATTAATAAACACAATGTATCAAATAATGAATTTATTAGTGAAGGTATTGGATTACATTTATCTATTGCTAAAGGTATTATAAATAAACATAATGGATATATATGGACAGAAAAAAAAGATAAAAATAAAATTGTTTTTAAAATAACACTTCCTTATAATTCTAAACAATAACAAAATATTTATTCATTATTTAATGGAATCCTCACTACAAATCCATGGCTAAATTTAATTTTATTTGAAAACTTAGACGTTATTTCATTCCATTTATTCCCATAATAATAGTTTACATTACCATTTAATAGCTCAATATATTTTTCAACAAAAATTAAATTTAATCCTCTTTTTGATTCTAATATTTCCTCAAAGGTAAAATATTTATCAGCAATATAAATTGGAGAAGAAGAATCAGAATATAATATAACTAATTCTTTACCTTTTAAATTAAATGCAATCTGTATATCTTTTTGCTCCTGATTTCTTAATTCTTTTAAAGAAAAATGAAATAAATTATCTAATAATTTCTTGTATAACTCCAATGATGTATTAACAGTTATTTTATTCTCATTTAAATACTCTATTTTTACATTTAGTTCATCAATATTTTTTATTAGTTCTGTAAAAAATTTTTTTGATTCTGAAATAACATCAATTTTACTATTTTCAATTTCTATATGCTCCATTACATAATCATCAATACTTGATAATAAATTTTCTATAGAAAATCCAGAATGTAATATCCTATTAAAGTATTCTTTAATTTCATCATCAATATTTTCATCCGTTTGGATTAATGATGAAAAACCAATAATGATATTTAAAGAATTTCTAATGTCATGTATTATTTGACCTATTGCTTTTCCAAATATTTCATCGCTGTTATAATTCAATTTTTATACCTCATATTATGTTCTTGTAAATATTTTCGGTTAAAAATCTTTAGTTGATTAATAAAAGAAATTTGACTATAAGTTCATATAAAAAAATAAAAAAAATAATAATAATGAAAAAAATAAGTCTTATTTTTTATATTTCCGGTAGTATCATTTTAACTTTACCTGTAATTCTTTTTAAAATATTTTCTATTAATTTAAAAATTATTAATAATATTTATGAAATTTTGCATTTCAATTTTAACAGTATTACAATTTTATTTTTGTTCTTTTCAATTAGTATACTTTTTTTATATGATATCTTCTTTTATAAAAATAATAATCAATTAAAAAAAAATATAATTTTACTCGAACATATATTTGGAACAAAAACAAATATTAAATTAAATTTATTATTATCTTTTTTAAGCGGGTATTTTGAAGAACTTTTATTTAGAGGGTATTTATATTATTTATTATTAAATATTATCATAATAAAAGATTATTATAACAATATTTATGCAGAATTAATAATATTCTTTTTAATTTCATTATTATTTGCTTTATTTCATGTAATACAAGGAAAAGAAATTTTTATAATTTCTTTTTTAATATCAATAGTATTCTTAATTTCAATTAAACTTTCATCTTCAATATGGTATGCGGTTCTAACTCATTCAATTATTAATTTCATTGAATTAACTTTTATAATTCCATATCAGAGAAATAAAATATTATAAAAATGAAAATTGTTATCAACTTGAAATAAAGAAAAGTTCTATTCTTATTTTTTTTCTTCAGTTTCTGCTTTTTCTTCACCTGCTGCTGCTTTTTCTTCACCTACTACTGCTTCTTCTTCACCTTCAACAGCAACTTCTTCTTCTTCAGCAGTCTTACCTGATATATGAACAAGAACTTCATCAGGATTAGATATCAATTTATATTTTTCATCAAATTGAACATCTTTTACATGAAGTGCATCCCCAATTTGCAAATCATCAATATTAATATCAATATAAGGCACTATGTCTTTTGGTAAACATTCAACATCAATTGAAGTTAAATGTTTTTCCATTACACCGCCTTCTCTAACTCCAATTGAATTTCCAACAAAATTTAATGATATTCTTGAATGAACCGGTTTCCCTGATTTTAATTCATAGAAATCAACATGTAAATATTCATCTTTAATATAATTTTTTTGATAATCTTTAACTAAAACATCGTATGTTTTATCATCTAATATTATTTGAATAATTGTTGATTTTGTTAATTTATGAGCCATTTTATTAAATTCAATTTTATTAATTAAAACATTTCTATTTACTTCCTGACCATATATTATTGATGGAATAAATCCCTGATCTCTATATTGTTTTGCAGGGCCTTTTTTAAAACTATCCCTTTTTGTTGCTTTAATTTCATAAACTTCCATAATTTTAAATCCTCTATAGTTATAATAATAAATAATTTTTTAAAATTAATTCTGGGTCGGCAGGATTCGAACCTGCGAGTG
>CAZYID010000308.1:0-2862 GCA_964646595.1 uncultured Spirochaetales bacterium
AACAATATGTGGGTATTTCAGGAAAAATTGAAGATGTTATCAATCAATTAGTTGAGGGCACTTTAATTACCGGAGATTCATTATGTAATCCCGGAAAAGGAAAAGGATACGGAGTTGATAAAACCGTATGCGATCACGATAACAATAGCAATGGAGGTGAAGAATGAAAATTTGTATAACATCAAAAGGCACATCATTAGACTCTGAAGTAGATCCAAGATTTGGAAGATGCGCTTATTTCATAATTTTAGACATAGAAAGCATGGAATATGAAACAATCGAAAATAGTAATGCGCAAACTTCAGGCGGCGCAGGAATTCAATCGGGTCAACTAATTTCGGAGAAAAATGTTGAAGCTGTTTTAACAGGAAATGTAGGTCCAAATGCTTATGATACATTAAGCGCTGCAAAAATTAAAATAATAACCGGTGTTTCCGGTATTATTAAGGATGCAATAGAAAAGTATAAAAAGGAAGAATTCAAATCCGTGGATAAAGCTAGCGTTGATTCTCACTTTGGAATAAAATAAAAAAATAATATATAAAAGGGATATTCAATGGATAATTTTTTTGAAATTTTAAATAATGAATGGAATAAACGAAATGGGCCAATTATTTTTACAACTACAGATAAAAAAGGAATACCAAATTCAATTTATGCTTCAGGTGTTTCAAAATTTAATGATAATACAATAATAATTGCTGATAATTATTTTAATAAAACACGTGAAAACATTTTATCAGGAAGCACGGGTTCTATTCTTTTTATAACAGATGAAAAAAAATCTTATCAATTAAAAGGAATTATAAAATATTATAAAGATGGTGAATATTTTGAAAATATGAAAAAATGGAATTCAGAAAAATTACCCGGGATTGCTGCTGCTGTATTTGAAATTCAAGAAGCTTATTCAGGAGCAGAAAAGATATTATAAATTATTCAAATTTTTTACGAAATAATAGGAGGTAAATAATATGCCAAGAGGTGATGGAACAGGACCATTTGGACAAGGTTCGGGAACCGGTAGAGGTGCTGGAAACCGAAGTGGAAAAGGTATGGGACGAAAAGGCGGAAATCGTTCCGGTGCAGGAGCAGGAGGAAATTGTGTTTGCCCTTCCTGCGGAAAAGCTATTGCTCATAATCAAGGAATACCGTGCTACAGCATTAAATGTCCAAATTGCGGTGCAAACATGATAAGGCAATAAAAATCAATTTATATCTACAAAAAAAAAGAAAATATTTTTATTGATAATGACTCATTGTTATTTTTTAAAAGAATTAAACCATAGGAGAAAGTTTTATGCAGAATAATCCTTTAACGCTTTATGATAAAAACCCAATAGAAACTCAAATTGTATCAGCAGAAAATTATAATAGTAATTTAATAAAATTTCAAGATCAGTATCATAAAAATTGTTTATTTAATTGTGATGAATTTAGTTCTGAATATTATTTTAATGAAGACGGATCTTTTATTTCACATTTTTTTTGTAATAAAAAATATCAGGGATATGATGAAATAATGCATGGCGGGATGATATCAGCATTAATTGATTCTGCAATGACAAAATGTTTATTTGGTCATGGTATTAAAGCTTATACAGTCCGGTTAAACATTAAATATATAAAGCCTGTGAAAATTAATAATAAAATAACCATTGTTGTAAATATTAAAGATAATAACTCAGAAGTAATAACCTTGCTTAGTGCAAGTTTATTACAAAATGATCACAAAACAGTATCAGCTAATGCAAAATTTTGGATTAACAAGAGTAATAATTAAAATAATTTTTTTAAGACAGGAGATGTTTATATGTCTGATAGATATAACGATAAAAATATTTCTTTCAGTGAACATATTATTAAAATAGCAAATGATAAAACATATTTCGGACGAATGAATGACCCTACCTGTTCAGCAAGAGAAAAAGGGATTTGCGGTGATGAAATGGAATTTTACCTGGTTATATCTGATAATATAATTATTGATGCTAAATTTTGGACTACCGGGTGTTTTTCTTCTAAAGCTTGCGGATTGACACTAATAAATTATATTATTAATAAAGACATAAATAACGCATTAACAATATCTCCTAATTATATCTTGAAGGAATTAATTGATCTGCCAATAGAACATCACCACTGTTCAATTCTTGCATGTATCACTTTTTATAAAGCAATAGGAGAATATTTAATTGCAAAATAAATTGTACTAAGGAAAATAATTTGCCAAAAATAAAAGCATTTCAAAAATATACAAAACAATACGATTCATGGTTTGATGAAAACAGTTATGTTTATAAATCTGAAGTTCTGGCAATTATGGAATTATTAAATCCAAATAAAAATGGTGTAGAAATTGGTGTTGGAAGCGGCAGGTTCGCATTTCCTCTTGGAATTAAACATGGGATAGACCCATCAAATAAAATGAGGAAATTAGCAGTAAAACGTGGAATTAAAGTTATTAAAGGAGCAGCTGAAAATTTACCTTATAATGATAAATCGTTTGATTTAGCATTAATGGTTACAACAATTTGTTTTTTAGATAATGTAAAAAAAGCATTTGATGAAGTTAATAGAATATTAAATATAGATGGCTACTTTATTATTGGTTTTATTGACAAAGAAAGTCCAATAGGAAAAATATACATAGAAAATAAAGCAAATAATCCATTTTACAAAACTGCTGCTTTTTATTCTGTAAATGAAGTTTTACATCATTTAACTAATTCGGGATTTAAAGATTTTAGTTTTCGGCAAACGATTTTTAAGCCTTTAGAAGAAATAAAAAAAAATGAACCTGTTGAAAAAGGATATGGTAAAGGTTCTTTTATCGTTATCAAAGCAAATAAATAATTAATT
>CAZYID010000309.1:0-2836 GCA_964646595.1 uncultured Spirochaetales bacterium
AAATGATTCTCCTGAAAATCTGATAAAATTCATCCTTTGTTTTACAGTTTTCCACTCTTTGCCTGTGTAAGCAAGTCCTATTATTCCCCACAAAAAAAGTGACAAATGCAATCCAGTAAGGCCTGCAGTATGAAATGGATCTTTCATGGGCATGAGAATCACTATAATTGTGGTTGAAATAAATATTGAAACTATAGTAGTTATTTGTCTTTTACTAATTTTTAAAAAATTTTTAATTACAAAGAATGCTGCTATAGATGGAAAAAAAAATAGACTTACAATTCTACCGTAAAAAAAATTATCTGGAGATTTGGCTTTAAATAAAGGAGGAAAACCAAAAAACTCAGGAATTTTTACAAATAAACCAGCCATCAAAGATAGTAAGATTAATATTATAATGTCTTTTTGTATTTTTTTATTATTTTGATTTTCATCATCATAAAAAATAAGTTCTTTCCATATAATATCTGTATTAACTTTCTCATATTCTTTACTCAGTATATTGCTGTTTCCAAGACGTTTAATAGCTATTATAAATGCCTCTTCCTCTGTTAAATCTTTTTTTACAAGAGCTTCTATCTCATCTCTCAAATGGCTTTCTAATTCAAGAATATCCTGATCCAAAAATTTACCTTTCTCACGTAGACTGTCTTTCCATTCATTTATTTTTGACTCTAAAGCAAACATATTTAAATACTCCTTATGAATAACTGAATTTTAAATTTATATCCCATGATTTTTGTAATGCTTCGTTTACTGTGTTCCATTGTTCTTTATGTTCTTCCAACAATTCATTCCCTTTTTTATTAATTTTATAATACTTTCTTTTTCTTCCTGTTTCCGACTCTTTCCAATATGACTCTATTGCTTTCTGGGTCTCGAGCCTATGGAGTACAGGATAAAGCATTCCTTCTGTCCACTCTATTTTATCCCCGGATAACTCTTTTACTTTTTTTATTATAGAATATCCGTAGTTATCATCTTTTTCAAGAATTGATAGTATAAGTGACGTTGCAGAAGCAGCAATTAGATCTTTTGATATTTGCATTTTTTATATTACCTTAAAATTTTCACACAAATTATTGTAGAGGTTAATAAACATAATATTTTTCTACTAAATGTTAAAATTGAGCTCGTTGATTCTTACTCTTTTTAATTAATAAGGCAATTAATATTATAGTGGTTATTATAAAAATAACTCTGAGAATAAAATCAATTTGTAAAATACTCCATTCTCTTTTGCAATCTGTCCATTCAGGGATTGTTTTTGTATTTATATTTTCTGAAATAAGAACTTTTTTACTTAAATAATCATGAGAGATATCGGTTGATGCCAAGAAATTAAAAATTGTAAATATAAATGAAACAATACTTATAATAAGGATTAAAACTAATATTTTCTTCATTGTTTTCTCCAAATATTAATAAAGTTAAATTAACCACCATCCTATGGATAGTTAATTTAATTAGCATTGCATGCCTAGAAGAACTATACATAGAATATCTATGTATGTCAAGTATTAAAATATCTTTTATGAAAAAAAAATTAAAAAATAAAGTAACAATAAACTATTTTGTTGCATTTTTTTGATTTTGTTAATATCCTTAGTTTTAAGATAACTCCAATTATTACATTAACTACTGACTTTGGTACAAAAGACTCATATGTCGCTGCAATGAAAGGCATTATTTTAACTATTAATCCGGATGCCAAAATAATCGATCTATCACACGAGATATCTTCGCAAAATATAATGGGAACAAATCTTTTTGTCGCATCAGCATGCCCTTATTTTCCTAAAGGAACAATACATGTTATAGTTATTGACCCCGGGGTGGGGACTTCTCGTTTGCCATTAGCTATCAAGTCGGGTAGTCAGTACTTTATTGCTCCAGATAATGGGGTTTTAACTTTGTTAATGGAAAAAATTGGATATGATGAAATAAGAGTCATTGAGAATTCTAAAATAATGCTTAAGAATATCAGCAAAACCTTTCATGGCAGAGATATCTTTGTACCTGTTGCCGCTTATTTTTCTTTAGGTTTTAATTTTCAAGATATCGGGAAGAAAATAGAAAAAATTAGAAAAATAGATATTCCAAAACCAGATGTAAATAGAAATAAAATTATTGGAGAAATTATTCATATAGATAGATTTGGAAATTTAATAACAAATATAAAAGCAAATTTACTTAAAAATTCAAAAGAATTAGAAATAAAAATAAAAAATTCAAAATTTGATAGAATTAATCACACTTACAATGATGTAGTAAATGGTAAAGCACTGTCCCTTATAGGAAGTTCAGGCTATATGGAAATTAGTGTGAATCAGGGTAATGCAAGAGATGTGTTAAATGTTGAAATTGGTGAAAAAGTATATCTGGATTTACGGGATATCAGGTTTTAAAAAATTGAAATAATGAAATATTTATTGAAAATATAATTTAAAATTTATATAAGTAGAACATGGCTGGAAAAAATTTATCAATTCATAATACGGCAAGTGGTTTAGGGATATCAGAAGCAACGGTAAGAAATTGGATATAACATAACTTTTTAACTCCTGTTTTTGAGAATAATAATATTTGTTTTGACAATAATGAAGTGCTGAAACTTGAAGAAAAAATAGATAAGGGTGAGATAGAAAGATTAAATAAAAGAGCGAATAAAAGGAAGGGAGACAAATATTTATTTATTTGAAATATATATAATTATTATAATTTTCGATAAAGAATGTAAAGTTTTTTTGTATATTTCCAAATTTTTAAATAAATAGACTCACAGCCAAAAAGAAGAAAAATGGATTGTTTATAGAAAGATAATTATTCATAATAT
>CAZYID010000310.1:0-2701 GCA_964646595.1 uncultured Spirochaetales bacterium
ACAAACTTTAAATTTAATATTATTACTCCAAAAGTGCTCAAGATCATAAAGCCATTCTATCAGATTTGAAATTGATTCTAGTCTTGTGGAGTCAATTATTCCTTCTCTATCCAAATACCAGTATGTCCATCTTGGCGGGGAAGGAGTAGCTTGTGCAAGATTGTCTTCTCTTCTGAAATCTCCGTGGTCATTTGATATTTCTCCTCTATAATTTGAATAATTGCCACTTGAAACTTGTTTTCTAAACCAGTA
Source organism: uncultured Spirochaetales bacterium (assembly GCA_964646595.1). Lineage (GTDB taxonomy): Bacteria > Spirochaetota > GWE2-31-10 > GWE2-31-10 > JAFGQB01 > CAZYID01. Next base: position 253 of record CAZYID010000310.1, read on the forward strand.
GCTGCTGTCATAAAGTAAATTAAGTTCTAACGTGTCATAATCTAAAACAGACCATGGATACCAATTCTGAATTTCTGCAACTAATGATAAAGCAATATAATTTATATAAATATTCCATGTGTCTTCAGGAGTTAATGATATATGAGCAAGAAAACTGCCATCAGAAACTACTGCAGAATTATTTGTTACGGGATCAGGAAAATCTGTATCACACACATTAGGAGCATTTCTTATTCCCAACATTGCTACCCAATAACTTTGAGCCATAAGATAGTCTGGTTTAGATCTTCCCCAATTCCATATTTCAACAAATTTATCAAGAAAATCACTTTTCATTGTAATTGACCAGTCGTTCCAGGTCATTTTGTCTTTTTCACCTGGCATATAAAAACTTGCATCATTACACCATTTCATAGCATTAGCAACATCTTGATGAGCTTCAAGCCAATCAGTAGCAATATCTTTTATTTGAATTATTTTTTGAAATGATAAAGGCTTTTTATATTCAATAGCTTCAACAGGTAATTTATCAAATTTAAATTTTTGAAGCAGATATTTTTCCGTTGATGCCAGTTCTGTATTATTTTTATTAGTTTGGGAAATAGTCTCTGATTTATCGGAGTCTGTACTAGCAACCTGGCATTGGATTAATAGAAAAAAAATTAATATTGAAATTAGAATCAATAAAAAAGTTTTATTTATTTTCATTAAAAAATCCTCTTTTAAGATTAAAAAAAAATAGATTTTTATTAATTTATATTATCAGGTAGTGTGCTTAAATGCAATAAGAATTGGTCATGATATTTATAGATATCATTTATTAATAAAAATTTTTTATCAGCACTACTCATAATATTATTGATATAATAGTTAAATTAATAGATCGGTTTTAATGAATTTTCAACATGTAATTTGGTATTATAATAAAACATAATTATTTATATGTATTTTAAACAATAATTTTATCTTGTGGTTTACAGCATTTTATATATTTATTTGTTTCTTTAAATTCTTTTTTTAAGTGTGTTCCATAATAAATAGTTTTATCTTTTGTAATTGGGAGTGCATACTTTATTAAATCATCATGTGATAAATGTACTTTTTTTTTGTCTTTTTTTTGTCCGTTTAGATCTATTATTACAGCTTTTGGCTTTTTTTCTAAAACTTTTTTTATTTCATTGTTCCAGAGAGTATCAGGAATATAACTTAAGGGTATTTCATTTTTATTATTATGCAAAACAAAACCATAAGTATCGATTGGATGTTTTAATTTAAAGTATTTAATATTAAAATTAGTGATAAAACTAATATTACTTTTTTTATCAATTTCTATAAAATTAATATTTTCATTCATCCATTTTAAACTTGGGTGGCTGCTTGTAAATGATAAAGCTAATAATTGTTCAGCATGTTTTTTTATTTTTTTTGGACCAAATATTTTAATTTTTTTATTATTAGTAGAATTATTAATTGAATTATAAAATAATTCTAAAACAAGAAAAGGCAACCCAAATATATGATCTCCATGTAAATGTGAAATAAAGATAGTTTCAATTCTGTTAATATTGATTTTGTTTTTATTTAATGTAAACATTATATCAGGAGGCAGTTCACACAAATACTTTTTGTTTATAATAAATGAATTATAATTTAATCCTTTATTAATACCGCCGCCGTTTCCTAAAATTTTTATTTCCATTTTTATTAAATCCTTATAAAAGAAGTTGAATATAATAATTTTTTTATAAGCAGCTGTTTTACCAAATAAAATCCTTATTATGTTCTTTAGATTAAAGTTAACATCATTGCACTGTTTTCATCTTTAAAGCCATGTTTTGAATATATTTTTTTTCCTTCATCTGTTGCATGAAGAACTAATTTTTTTATCCCGAGGTTTTTTGCCTCATCAATCATTTTAATAAATAAATTTGAAGCAATTCCTTGTTTTCTATATTCAGGTTTAGTATACATATTCATTATATATGCAGTTTTACCGGTTATGTTTTTAAATGAAGGGGCAAGTGTATAAAAACAGATACCGCTTGTTGCAATAATTACATTATTTTTATAAGCCAGCCAGGATATAAATTCATTATTTTTTATTTTTTCAGAAAAATATTTTTTTAGTGAATTAAAAAGTTCTTTATCATTATTAATACTGCTGAAATTTTGAGCTTCTTTTAAAAATTCGATTCTTAAGTTTATTAGATCAGGAATGTTTTCTAAGTCTGCTTTTTTATATGTAATCACTATATCTAACCTTAAAAAATATTAGTATTTATGGATAAAAGATTGGGTTGATATTTATTTATTATTGATTATAAATATTATACTATTTTGCAGCATAATTCAAATTATTTAATCAATCCTAGTTTCTTTAGAAAATCTTCAGGGATATTATAATTTTTTTTACATACAACAGCAAAATAATATAAAGGTTTACCTTCTA
>CAZYID010000311.1:0-2678 GCA_964646595.1 uncultured Spirochaetales bacterium
CTAAAAATAAAGTATCATATTTACAGGAAAAACAATTAACTACTCTTGGAGAAAACATAACGGCACTGGAAGTAAGAGGTACATTTGATGACTGTCAGCATATGGCAAAAGATGTTTTTGTTGATAAAGATTTAAGCTCTAAAATTAATTTATCTTCAGCAAATTCGATAAATATCGGAAGATTATTTCCGCAGTCTTTTTATTATGTATGGGCTTATTCACAGGTTGTTAATGATAAAAATAATAAAGTAATATTTTGTACTCCATCAGGAAATTTTGGGAATTTGACTGGAGGAATTATAGCAAAAAATATGGGTCTTCCTGTTGAATTATTTATTGCTGCTACTAATGTTAATGATGTTGTTCCAGAATATTTAGATACTGGTGTTTATAATCCAAGACCATCAGTTCATACTTTTTCAAATGCAATGGATGTTGGTAATCCTTCAAATTTTGCTCGAATTCTTAATATTTATAAAACCAAAGAAAATATGCTAAAAGATATAATCGGTTTTAAAGTAACAGATCAGGAAACCATAGATACAATAAGAGATGTTTATAATAAGTATAATTATATTTTAGATCCTCATACTGCAGTTGGCTATAAAGCAATATTAGATTATATTTCTAAAAATAAAAATATAGATTTACCAATTATATTATTGAGCACAGCACATCCAGCAAAATTTAATAATACAATTGAAAATGCTATTAGTAAAACTGTCCCAATACCTTCTGTTTTACAAGAAGCTTTAAATAAAGAAAAACATTCAATTGAAATAGATAATAATTCAGAGTCTTTAAGAGAATATTTATTAAGTAGATAAAATATTTAAGCTCTGTCCCTAATTTTAAAACTATTATTTTTGTAGTACAACAGCCCAACTCAGCGGGATTTTTCTTTCGGAAATAACATTAAATCCAATATTTTTTGCATTTTTGATAGCTTGAATATAAACTTTCTTTTTAATATGCATTTTAGGTTCTACCAGAAGAAAAGTACCGCCAGATTTTAATATATTCCATATTTGCCGGAGTAAAAATTTTGAATCTCCAGATTCATGAAGCATATAAAAAGCAAGAGTAAAATCAACCGGTTTAGTTAAACCAAGATTTTCTGGACTACATTGGTGTAATATAACCTGATCATGAACTTTATGTTTTTTTGCCTTTTTTCCTACAAGATCTAGCATTCCTTTTTGAATATCCGCAGCAAACACTTTGCCATTGTTTCCTACAATTTTAGCTATATCAATAGTAAATGTACCTGGTCCACATCCTAAATCCAATACAGCTTGATTTTTATCAATTAATCCTTTTAAAATTTTTTTTGGATTATGGATAAGCCTTCTTACCCAATTATCTAATAATCCAGCCATATGCATTGGACATACATGTACCTTAGACATAATAAACTCCTTGTATATTTTTATAACCAACTAGTTGGTTAGTTTTGTGTTTAAAAAAAATATTAAATTCTATGAATACTCATGTGTGAACGTTCAAATGAGTCAACAAAGTAATTAATCATTTTATCTTTTTTACATTCATAATATTCTGACCATTTATCCTCTAAAACAATGTACATAATGATAGGAATAAATCCTGTAAAAAATTCATAAACAAGGTATTCTTTTTTTTCTTTAAATGGAAGATCTTTGTGTTTAGCTAAATTTTGATAAACTCCATCATTTTTATGATCAATAATTAAATCTGCACACTTAAAAAGAAGATTATATTTATTTTTATTTTTTAATGATTCCATAATTAGTATTGAAACAAGCCTGCGTTTACTGGATAAAAAAATTATAAGTGCTTCAATATTATCACGAACAATATTTTTATTAGGATTAGTATGAATATCTTCAATAGATGCATTTATCATTTTTTTTGCCTCATCCAATATAGAATATGTCAAAGAGTCTAAAATTTCTTCTTTACTATTAAAATGATAATAGACAGTTGCTTTATTAATCTTACAAAGTTTAGATATTTCATCTACACTGGTTCCATCATATCCATTTTCACTAAATAATTTTTCGGAAATTTTAAGAATATTTTGTTTCGTAATGTGTCCGTTTATTTTAGACATATTTATAACCAACCGTTTAGTTAAATATAATATATTTTTATTTTAATTTCAAGTTATTTTTTAACTTTAATTCCTTTTAGTTTTAATAAATAACCACTTAACTTATATATATTACCGTTAAACACTTATTTTATTTAACATTCATTGCTTTAGTGTTATTTATTAAAAAATCATACAATAATTAATAATAAAAATCGTCATTAAATTAATAATAAAATAAGGTAGGAAGTAATATCTATGAAGTCAATTTTTAAATTTTTTGCAGAAAGACATTTACTAGCAAATGTAATTACATTAATGATTTTAGTAATTGGTGTTTTTACTTTATTAAGATTGAATAGAAGTGAATGGCCTAAAGTAGATATTGGTGTTGTTGAGATTACAACTCAGTACCCAGGAGCATCTCCGGAGGATGTTGAATTAAATGTTACAAATAAGATAGAAGATGAACTAAAAGGTATTTCAGGGATAAAAGAAATAACATCAATATCAATGGAAAATATATCATATATACATGTTGAAGTTGATCCTGATTATTCTGATAGAGATAAAGTAAAAACTGAAATCAGGGAAGCTGTATCAAGAG
>CAZYID010000312.1:0-2648 GCA_964646595.1 uncultured Spirochaetales bacterium
ACTGCACGATGTATCCGTTTCTATGCTCCATAAACAAGTATAAACGATGGTATGAAGTCAAGAAAGCATTGGTCGAGAAAGCAGGAGGGTTAAAACTATTCTTAAAAAAATGGGTTAAAAAGATAAAAAAATTCATTAGAGCTCAGTATCTCTTCTGGAGGTTATAATTTTATGGGTGCTGATTACTCGATTGATTGTAAGTGTTGTGGTCATACTGTAAGTGCTTTTTACATAACCCGTAATTACAATTCAATGTTTCCTTTTTGGTTATTTCATAAGAAGGATTTTTATGACAATCCGAAAAAATATGCCAAAATAATAAGACTTGCACTTAATTATTATGGTGTTAAATATATTTATGATCATAAAAAATGGGATGATAAAATGAGAAGCTTACCAGAACATTACGAAATGATTGGAAGAGGATGGGAGACCAATAAATACACGGTAATCATGGCATTAATCCGATTATATTGGCATATAAAAAAATATTCGAATACTAAAAAATATGAATGGAGTTGTGGGTATTAACGTGAATGATAAACTTCCCGATTATAATTTATGTAAATTATTTGAAAAGAAGCCCATTGACCCCGACGTATTACGAGACGAGAAAGAGGACATACGATGGCTACGGATTAAGCGATACCAATTATTACTCTTGCTTAATAAAAAAGTCAAGTTCAAGGGCACGATAACCTTTTTTGACCCCAACACCATGTTCCACACCCCACGAGCCTTACTGGGCAACGTGACCGTTAATAAAAACATCGAGGCCACGCATTTATGGATTGAATCGAGTTTACTAAAAAATTTTTGTTTATATGATAAAATACAGTGTAAGGGAGAAGTTTATATCTATAATAAAAATGAAAACTTCGTGGCCTTGAGCATAAAAGACATAGTGACGATGAGGAGGTTGATATTATGAACATTCCGGAAATCTTTGACATCGACCTGTTTCAGATACTAGCTGATGCCTACACGAATGATTTTGAGCGTGAAAACAAAAAAAATATCATTGGATGGTCAGAACTACCGTACGGAATGCGTAAAATCGCCCTAAAAAAAATACACGGCATTAAAACGGAATCAAATATGAAAACGTTAATGGGTCAGATCATTCATGAGACCTTCCAACAACCCGAAGCGTTGAGTTTATTAATAACTTCAATCCTGCACGAAACAGATATTGTTCCCAGACAACTAGAAGTCGTCCCCGAATACAAGTTAAAATACGAGATTGAATCAGATAAATTTTTAACAATTGAAGACGTGGTGCTTGAAGGTCATATTGATACCAATACTTCGATATTTCCTTGGGAGTTAAAGACAACATGGACGTATGATAAATACTGGTCAAAAGAAATGGTCCCTTATCACCAATTTCAGTTAAATGGATATTTAGGATCAATCCAAAAAAAATGGGGTGTTTTATCATGCATAAACATGAGAGCTTTTTTAAACACATTTCATTCTTTCAAAGAATCTAGTGAAAAATGGTCTTATACTCTTCCCGTTCATTTCAGCCAAAAACAGTTCGATTTGTCCATTAAAAAAGCGGAATTAATCTTTTTAGAAATCGATAATAATACAGCTAACCTTGAATGTCCCGTGTTCGATTGGGAATGTAAATATTGTGATGTGAGGGAACAATGCGGTAAGACACCAATTCGGTGCTCTTTTGTCGATAATAAAAACCAACGGTGCACGAATAAAATGTACGAATGGGTTGACTGCCTGACGGAAGAGTTCTTAGAAAAACCCATCTGCCAAAACTGCTATGAAAACAAGACTCGGCTACGCAAGCCCTATAATGATATTAAGTATAATGGAAAGTTTTATCCATATGAGGTGAGGTATGAATGATTTGTGAAAAATGTGGTTCGGAAATGAAAGCAGATTTTGAAAAAGAAGTTTTAACACTTCCATATGGTAAAAAAATAGAATTTCAAAAAGAATGGGGTGATATAATTGGATGGGAATGTTTAGGATGTGGTTGGAGGTTTGAAGAATGAGCTTAATGGATTGGCTTGATATAAGATATTGGAGAGGATCTCATGTTATTAAGATTTTATTTCACGATGGTAAAAAAGCATTAATAGAACATTTGGAGAAAGGAAAAGTTGGAACAAGACAATTAGGTTTTAAAGAAGTAGAAAAAGGTGATAAAGATATTACATTAATAAGACATTGTTGGAGGAATAAAAATGAGTGAATATGGGATACGACATAAAGACCGTTGCTGTCCAGAATATTACTGTCTTTATGAAGACTGGGATTATCATGTTTGTCCTGAGTGTGGTGCTATTTGTGATAATTGCAGTTGGAAAGAAACAATGATTAAATTACATTGTAAGGAGGAATATGAAGAATGAAAGAAAATTTTGAATTTTATATAAATAATAAAAAGCTAGAAGATATTGATACTCAAAAGAAAATGAATGAATATTTAAAAAAAAATAATGATTTTATGGTTGATTTTCAAAAATCAAAAATAGAAAGTATAATTATTCATTTAGACGGTTCAATTACATATATTGTAAAATTAAAAACATTATGAGGTTAAAAATGAAAAAACACGAGCATGATTTAGAAGTTTTATGGGATGGTTTCGACGGTTGGACGCTAGTACGATGTAAAGATCC
>CAZYID010000313.1:0-2605 GCA_964646595.1 uncultured Spirochaetales bacterium
ATAAGATATTTTACTGTTATCCACTTTATTTAATCTCGTTTATTGATAAGTATATTAATAATTTATCAAAAAAAATAAATAGATACAAATATTTTAAAATTTTTTTTATTAATTTGAACTATTATGATAATCTATTTTTATAATCATTATAATTAAATTTTTTAATTACCTTTAGAGTCCCTGTTGTTGAATTATAAAGTAAGATTGAAGGTAATTGTACACCATTAAAAGTATTATTTTTAACCATTGTATAATGGGCCATATCACAAAAAACAATTTTATCACCAATGTTCAATGGTTCGTTAAATGAGTAATCTCCTATGATATCACCGGCTAAACAGGTAAGTCCGCCTAATCGATAAGTATAAGAAAGCTTATTTGGTTCATCTGCATCAATAATATTTGGGAGATACGGCATTTCCAGAACATCAGGCATATGAGCTGCAGCAGATGTATCAAGTATGGCAATGTTAATTTTGTTTTTTATAATGTCCAGAACTGAGGAAATTAAAATACCGCTATTTAGAGCTATTGCTTCACCAGGCTCTAAAATTATTTCTAAATTATATTTTTTTTTGAAATTTGTAATTAAGGTACATAGCTTTTCTACATCATAATCATTTCTTGTAATATGATGACCGCCGCCGAAGTTAATCCATTTCATTTTTTTTATATATTCACCGAACTTTTTTTCTACTTCATAAAGAACATGTTCAAGGTTGTCAGAATTTTGTTCACAAAGAGCATGAAAATGAAGCCCGTCTATTCCGGATAGATTTTTTCCTTTGAAATTTTCTAAAGTAACTCCTAAACGTGAATACTTGAAACATGGATTATAAATTGGTTTTTCTACTTCTGAATATTCAGGATTTATTCGTATTCCGCATGAAATGTTTACAGGTATTTTGTTTTTATATTTTTCAAATTGGCTAAAAGAATTAAAAATAATGTGATTGCTTAATTTAATAAGTTCAATAATATCATTATCACTGTATGCCGGAGCATATGAGTGAACTTCTTTGCCAAACTCTTCTTTACCTAATCTTGCTTCGTGTGGAGAACTTGCACATACTCCATCAAGGTATTCTTTTATAACTGGAAAGGCACTGAACATTGCAAAACCTTTTAAAGCCAGAAGGATTTTGCATCCGGTTTTTTTCTTTATATTAAATAATTTTATGCAGTTGCTGCGAATTATTTCTTCATCAATTAAGTAACATGGAGTAGGGATATTATTTAAATCTAATTCTTTTATAAAATTTTTTCTTTCCATGGTAATCCGTAGATATTTAATTTTTCCATAAAGGGTTCTGGATCAAATTGTTCCATATTAAATACACCTTTGCCCTGCCATTTTTTTGTTAAGATCATCATTGCACCTATCATTGCAGGAACTCCGGTTGTATAAGAAATTGCCTGTGCTTGAACTTCTTTAAAGCATTCTGCATGATCACACACATTGTAAACATAATAAGTTTTCTTTTTTCCTTCTTTTATTCCATCAATCATGCATCCTATATTTGTTTTACCTTTGTAGTTTGGCGCAAGAGATGATGGATCAGGAAGCAGAGCTTTTAAAAATTGAATCGGTATAATTTTATGTCCTTCATAATTAACCGGATCAATCCTGGTTATTCCAACATTTTGCAATACCTCTAAATGAGTAAGATATTGTTCAGAAAAAGTCATCCAGAAACGTATTCGTTTTATCTCCGGGAAATGTTTGACCAGTGATTCCATTTCTTCGTGATACAATAAATACATTTCTTTTTCACCTATTTCCGGAAAATCAAAAGGCTTGTGTATAGAAAGGGGATCTGTTTCAATCCATTTATTGCTTTCAAAGTATTTACCCCGCTGGGTAATTTCGCGAATATTTATTTCCGGATTAAAATTTGTAGCAAATGCATGACCATGTGAACCTGCGTTGCAGTCCATGATATCAATATAGTGCATTTCATCAAAATGATTTTTTTTGGCATAAGAACAAAAAACATTGGTAACACCAGGATCAAAGCCGGAACCTAATAATGCCATGATCCCTTTATCTTTAAATTTTTCATGCAAATCCCATTGCCAGGAATAAGAAAATTTTGCTTCATCCGGCGGTTCATAATTAGCTGTATCCAGGTAATGCACACCTGTTGCTAAACAGGCTTCCATTATAGATAAATCCTGATATGGCAAAGCAACATTTATTATTAAGTCAGGATTACTTTTTTTTATAAGTTTAATTACTTCATTTGGATTATCAGCATTTACTTGAGCAGTTTTTAATTTTATATTATTAATTTCTGATTTTATTTTTTCACATTTACTTAGAGTTCTGCTGGCAAGCCAGATTTCATTGAACACTTCAGGAACCTGAGCGCATTTTTTTGCAACAACATTTCCAACACCGCCGGCTCCAATAATAAGAACTTTTCCCATATTATAAACTCCAAAATATTTATTTTAAATTTTAATCCCATTGATGAGGGGATCTCTATAAATTTTTTTGAGTTTTCTGCTAATGCAGAAATGATAAAAGAAAAAAATTATAATTTTTAAAAAAATAAATGTCAATTAAAAACGGTAATAATCATATTTAATTTAAATTTAATTA
>CAZYID010000314.1:0-2600 GCA_964646595.1 uncultured Spirochaetales bacterium
CTTTTTCACCTAAATTATAATTAATAAATTCTTTTAATTCTCTTCCTCTTTCACCTATCATTGCAATAACATTTACATCAGCATCAATATTTCTGGCAATCATACCTAAAAGTGTTGATTTACCTACACCTGAACCGGAAAAAATACCTATTCTTTGACCTTTACCTATACTTAATAAACCATCAATAGCTTTAACACCGGTAACAATCTGCTCAGTTATTTCCATTCTTTTAATAGCATCACTCGGTACATTAAATGCAGGATAAATTGTAGAGGATCCTATTTGTCCTTTTCCATCATAATCTTTACCTTTACCGTCTAAAACTCTTCCTAAAAGATGATCTCCAACATAAACTGAAAATTGTTCTCCGCTAGCAATTACCATGTTGCCAACTTCTATTCCATGCATTTCGTCATAACTGATTAGTGTTATTTTACTTTTTTCAAGTCCAATAACTTCAGCTAACAAGATTTTACCGTTATTTAATATTACTTTGCATATTTCACCTAAAACAGTACTTAGTCCATTAGTTTCAAATGTCAGCCCAGAAACTTTTGTAACATAACTTGTATATTTTATTGGATCAGTATTATTTAAAACAGTATTATATTTATTGATGTCAAAAAAAGAAGTTGTATCTACTGGCATTTCCCCCTCCCAAAAGTTATAAAATTAGACTGGACTGTCTTGCTTGCCTTTTGACTGAATTGGCATTAATTCTAATATTTTATCTTCAATTTCATGTAACTGACTTGATATTCTGGCATCTATTGATCCAAAATCTGTATCTATAATACAACCACCGCGATCTACAGTAGAATCTTCTAAAATTTTTATTGATTTGATACCTTCCACCATTTCGATAAAATCACGTTTGTGCTGACTTGTTAATTCTAAATCTGCCAAATTTACTCTTATTGCAACTTCACCTCTTGATTTGAGTTTTCGTAAAGCTTGAATTACATTATTTATAACAACATTTTTTTGATTTTCAGAAATTACTTTTATTACCTTTTTTGCAATTAGTAAAACAAGTCCAACTATTTGCTGTTCAGTTTCTACAAAAATTTCATTTCTTTTTTGTATTGCATTATCTAAAATTATTTGAACTCTTTCAATTAATCTTTTTACTTCATCAGTACCCTTTTTTATACCTTCATCCCAACCATCCTGGTAACCTCTTTTTCTAGCATCATTTAAAATTTGAGTTTCTTTATCCTGTATTTCACTTTCAATGTTCTTTGCTTCTAATTTAGCTTTTTCAATGACTGATTTAGACTCATCATCAGCTTTTTGTTTGATAAGAAGTGCTTCGTCATTTTTTTTCTTAATAATATCAAAAGCTTCATTTTTTGCTTTATCTATAATTTGATTGGATTCATTTTTAGCTTCAGAAAGCATTGTCTGTTTTTTTTCATTAAAATTACTTTCGAATTCTTCTGCTTCTTTTTTTAATATTTCTAACTTTTCTAAATCAATTTTTTCTTTTTCATCTATTTCTTCAATTTCTTTTTTTGGTGTTATTTTAATATTAGGGATATCTATAGATATTTTTGTATTAGAAGGAATAATTTCAATATTTTTATATACTTTTTTAGACAATTTTTACTCCTTATACAACTAATTCATCTTCACCAGCTCTAGCTATTGTTATATCACCAGCATCTTCTAACTTACGTATAATGCTTACTATTTTTTGTTGTGATTCTTCAACATCTTTTAATCTAATAGGTCCCATAAAATCCATATCTTCTTTTAATACTGCTGATGCACGTTTTGACATGTTTCTGAATATTTTATCCTGTACTTCAGAATTAACTCCTTTTAATGCTTTTGCTAATTCAGTAGAATCTACTTCACGTAATACTTTTTGTATATCTTTATCTCCTAATAATACAATATCTTCAAATACAAACATACGTTTCTTAATTTCTTCAGCAAGGTCCGGATCTTCTTCTTCAAGTGTTTCTAATATTGTTCTTTCAGTAGACCTATCAACTAAGTTAAGCACTTCAACGATTGTTTCGATACCACCAGCTGCTGTATAATCTTCTGATGCTAAAGTAGAAAGTTTTTTCTCTAACACTCTTTCAACTTCACGTAATACTTCAGGCGAAGTTCTATCCATTATAGCAATTCTTTTTGCAACTTCAGATTGTATTTCATGAGGTAACTGTGATAATATATTTGATGATTTATTTGCATCTAAATAAGCTAATATTAAAGCAATTGTCTGTGGATGTTCACCTTGAATAAAATTTAATAAATGAGCTGGGTCAGTTCTTCTAATAAAATCAAAAGGTCTAACCTGTAAACTTGAAGTAAGTTTATTAATAATTTCTGTTGCTCTTTGTCCACCTACGGCTTTTTCAAGTAAATCTTTTGCATAATCAATACCACCGGTTGAGATAAAATCTTTAGCCATCATTAATTCTTGAAATTCCATTAAAACTTTATCTCTATCTTCAGGTTCAACAATTTCAATTCTGGCTATTTCAAATGTTAATTGCTCAATTTCATCTTCTCGTAAATGTTTAAAAATTTCAGCAGAAACATCACTACCAAGTGTTACTAAAAAAATAGCTGCTTTTTGTCTTCC
>CAZYID010000315.1:0-2596 GCA_964646595.1 uncultured Spirochaetales bacterium
ACAGCTTTAATTATATTGTCTTTATAATTAGAAATTAATTCAAATGCTTTTGATACTTCTGATAATGAAAAATTATGTGTTATCATAAAAGCAGGACTAACTGTATTAGTACTTACATAATCAATGGTTTTATTCATATATTCATTCTGTCTTCTTACATTTTGAATTGTAATTTCATTTCTTCTCATTAAATGTGCATTAAAAGAGAAGTTTTCAAACTCAGGTATACCGATTATTATAAGTTTACCGCCAGGTTTAAGAAGCTCTGTCCCCTGATCAATTGCTTCCTGCTTAGCACAGCATTCAAAAACATAATCCAATTGATTTTTTTCTAATTGAAGTATTTCTTTTGTAATATCAGTATTTTGAGGATTTCCAATCCAGTCTGCTCCCTGTTCTTTTGCAACTTTTAGTCTAAAGTCAAGCAAATCGGTTGCATAAATATTTTTAGCTTTAAGTGCTTTGCATATAATAAGAACGCTAAGTCCAATAGGCCCGGACCCAAGAATTGCAATTTTTTTACCTTTAATTGAATCAGCAAAAGATGTTGCATAAAATCCTATGGAAAGGGGTTCGCAAAGGATTGCGTTATCATAGCTCATGGAAAAAGGGATTGGAAAACAGCAGGATTCGGGTAAGACAATATATTCTTTCAGGCATCCTTCTAACTGGTCAGGACATCCAAGGAATCTTTGTTTTCTGCATGTATGATATCGACCAATTTTACATTGATCGCATTGATTACAATAAATCAATGGATCTACTGCGATCTTATCATTTACTTTAACTTTTGTAACTTCAGAACCAATTTGTTCCACAATTCCGGACATTTCATGACCAATTATAAAGGGATATTTAACTATTTGATTACCAATTTTTCCGGTTTTATAATAGTGAACATCAGATCCGCAGATACCGACTTTTTTTACTTTAATAAGAACATCTTTATCATTTATTATTGACGGTTTTGCAATATCTATAATATCTATTTTTTTAATACTGCTAAGTTGCACTGCTTTCATATTTTTTATAATTACATATCTTATTTTATTATGCAATAGATTTTAAATTGGGGGACAGAGCTGTAAATTATTATTCAATAAAATGGATGAAGATCATAAATAAAAAGTATGAAAAATTTACACTTTCTTTAATTTTTTACTTGACAATAAATGGAAAATCTTTATAATTGCGTTAACGTTAACGCAAACGTAAAGATTTTCCATTAGGAGGAAAAACATGAAACATAAAGCATATATTTTAGCGATTAAAATTTTTCTCATTACTTTAATGTTATTATGTTTACCGGTTTATCAGGTAATAGCAGCAAAAAAAATTACCTCTGTAAGAGTAGTAGGATTATATTCAGAGACGGACGCAGGGTATGTTAGTTATCGAGTTGGTTCTGGTCGATGGACAGTTGTTAAGATAGGAGATAAAATTCCTTTTGATGCAGAAATATCTATTTCAGTTGATAGAGATTGGGTTGAAATATGCCCATCTGAAAATCCTAATGAAGTATATGAATTAACAGGGAGTGAAACTGGTACAGTAGTAACAAAAAAGGTATCAGAAATATTAAAGGGTAAAAAAAGAAAAGTTTCTTTTCCAAATTTAGATAAACCTGATAAAAAATTTACAAATAAGGTAGTTGTAAAAGAATATTGGGGAAAACAAAATTATAGAGACAGCGAAGGTTTTAGGTATATAAAATATGGTGATGTTTTAGATGCAACAGGAACTGTTCAAATTATTGCTATTAATAATACATTAACTTTAGTTTTTGCAAACGGAAAAGAAACAAAAGTAATTGGTCCTTTAAAATTTCAAGTAGAAAAATTATTAAAAGGGGAAAATTTATATAAATATTTAAACGTGAAATAAATCTAAATAAAAAATAAGACAATTATTTTTTTATTTATAGTTTATTAAATAATAAGTTGGATTAAATATTTGTTAACTTTAAATTATTTTATTGTTTGAATACAACTTATTATTATAATTTAAAAAGGAGGTAAATCTAATAAAACACAATTTTTTTAACTGCTTTATTATATTATAGATAAGGCTAAAAATTTTAGGAGGTTTTTATGAAAAAATGGACAAAAGTTATTGTGGTATTTCTAAGTTTAGCAGTACTTATGACTTTTTCTTTAGTTTCTTGTAAAGGAGCTGGAAAGAAAAAGGTACTTGTTGGTTTTTCACAAATTGGTGCTGAAAGTGAATGGAGAAATGCTAATACTGTTTCAGTTCAAAATTCATTTAATGAAGATTTGGATATGCAGTTAATCTACTCTGATGCACAGCAGAAACAGGAAAATCAAATTAAAGCTTTGAGATCTTTCATTGCTAGAAAAGTTGATGTAATACTGTTTACAGCTCTTGTTGAAACTGGTTTTGGACCAGTTCTTGAAGAAGCAAAAAAAGCTAAAATTCCTGTTATAATGATTGATAGAGATGTTGCTAAAGAAGATCGACATTTAAGATTAACCATTATGGGTAGTGATTTCGTAAAAGAAGGTGAAAAAGCTGCTGAATGGCTAGCAAAATATTTAGATGAGCAAGGTATGGGAGACAAACAAATCAATATAGTTGA
>CAZYID010000316.1:0-2586 GCA_964646595.1 uncultured Spirochaetales bacterium
TAAAAGTTTTGCATGTGGTGTTAAGAAGGGGTGTCCATTTTTTTCAACAATAACATTTTCTCCGTCATGCACTATTCTAAAATATCCGTTTAACAGAGGACCGCTGTTTGCATTATTATAAATACCGTTTAAGTCATTATTATAAGTAAAATCATCCGGACTAAGTATTACTTTACCGTCACTTTTTCTAATGGGCACTGAAGAAAATGTATAAAGTCCATTATATACAGATGCTGGGTCAACAAGCTGAGCTTCTTTTAAATCTTGATTGATTGTGGTATTATGAGAACTGCCGGAATCCTTTGAGTCATCTCCTAATGCCATATATTGTTCTTTTGTGTATAAATTTTTAATATCACAGCTTGAAATGAAAAATAATAGAATTGAAAATAGTATTAAACTTATTAAATATGCTGTTTTTTTCATTTTTTAATTTATTTTTTAATTTTTTTTATAAATAACAATATTTTAATAAAAATTATATCACATTTTTTAAAAAATTCAATATTTTATAGTTTGTTTTTAACTGTGCAAGGCCGCTCAAAGTTACGCGAGATAAATCATAATAATTTCTTTTTTAAGAAACAACGAGTCATTCCCAATTGCAATATTATTATTTTTATATCCTTATCCTAAAACTCATGCTTATTTCATCTTTTAATTCTATATTAAAACTAATATTCTCTTTTTTATTAAATTTAATTACTAAAAAAGGTATACCAATACCCAGCAATATTGAACCTGTACTTAAACTTACAATACTGGTAACTAAAAGAGCTGTATAAGTATAATAACTATTTACATAATCATCATAACCTGCATCAGTTCTTGGATTATAATAAAGATTATTGGTAACTATATCTGAATATGCAGCGAGATCATAAATAAGTATTGAAACACCTGCCAGAACTAAAGTTCCGCCTCCTATTGTTAAACCAAGACCTACTTTCTTTTTAACAGTAAAATCTTCTCTAAAATTAAACTTTCTTTTTTCTTTTATTACTTTTATCATTTCATCAAAATAATTTTTATCTACTTTTGGCAGCTTTTTAGAAAGTTTATCAGACATATCAATAGTTATTTCATCAACCAGTCTAAATATATCTAAACCAACTTCTCCTTTAACATTTGAACTTGCAGCAGTTTTATTGGAAAAAATGTCATATGCATCAATCTGTATCATTATTTGATCTTCAATTATTATATAAAAACCTGTAATAAAAACATCTGCTTTAAGCTTAAGCGCAATTTTTTTTGCATTTGCTTCTTCCAGTGCAGTCTTTTTTGAAAATTCAAGTTTAATAGTCTCTGTATCAATATCAGTAAAATTAGTAAATTGAAACTGATCAAGGTTTAATAATTTAGTTTTTAATGCATTCCTAACTGTATCAGATAAATAACCATATTTTTCAACATTATTCTTATTTAAAAACGGCAGTATAGCTATTGTTCTTTTAATAAGATCTTTTTTAGAATCTGTTTGATTTTGTCCAAAAATAAAATTTATGGATAAATTAATCAATAATAAAATAATAAATATTATTTTTAATGTTTTCATAGATTAATACTCAATTTATAAATATTAGATTTTGTATCAATAAAATAAATATTGTTTTTTATTATTATAGGCGTTCCTATTAAAGGCAATTTTTCTTTATTTTGCCTAATTTCAAATAATTCAAATTTATCATTTATCATGTCATAATAAAAAATACTGCCCGTGTCAGAGCAAAATAAAATATAATTATTATACTTAACAAGTTTTTTAGTTAAATATTTATTTATATCAGGATTATTATCTACTTTAATTATTTTTTTGGGAATATTATTATTTAATTGATAAAAATATCCGTTGCTTCCAATAAAAAAAGCTTTTTTATTATTAAAAATAATATTTGATAAAATCCCGGTATTTATATTAATAATTTCCGGCTCTTTACTTTTTTCAAAATTAAATTTATATAAATTATTTTTGATATCACCAATATAAATTATATTATTATTTATAATCGGTTGTGTAAATGCCCTGTTTTGCAATTTTGAAGATTCCCAGATAATCTTATTGTCTGCTAAATCAAATATTTTGATGTTTAATTTATTACTGTCAAAACAAAACAATTTATTATTTAAATTAGAAATATACAGCTGACCTGATGCTTTTGGAAAATCATTTATAATATTAATTTTATTACCATCATAATAATATAAAGACTCGCCTGTAGGTATATATATTTTATCATTTACAACTATGCTATTTGCCCAATAAGTCACGCCATTATTAACATTTTCTTTTAATATTAACTTACCGGTTTTATCTAAAACAATAATTGCATTTGATGTACCCAACATCAATTTATCATTGAATGAAATTACAGCACTTGTTATATCTTTAATTTCCGGATCTTTGAATTTCCATTTTATTTTTCCGGTTATAGGATTTATTGAATAAACAGCATTATTAGAATCACTTGAAATATAAATAGAATTATTATCATTTGTAATACAAGTATTTTTTTCTGTTAGATTAAGCCCGGGACTTGCAGGAAGTTTAAAAGAAGTAAATTTTTTATTTTCTATTATTTTTTC
>CAZYID010000317.1:0-2583 GCA_964646595.1 uncultured Spirochaetales bacterium
GAAAAAGAGTTCAGGGGATTTGAAAAAGTAACAACAACTGTTACTGATACAGAAAAGAGCACTGATCATATAACTGAAGTAACATATAGAGTTGATGATTCAACAGGTACTGATCCTGCGGGTAATCCAATATATGACCCATATCTAAAGGGCAGGGTAGCATTGGTTGAGAATAAAGTAAAAAAAGGCTCAAATGATGCATATACAATAGGTAAAACTCAATATAGTTACACAACAGCTGATTTGTTTGCTGCTGCAAATGATGTTAAGTTTACATATGCTGATCAAGTAAGATCATGGATATATGATGATCAGGGAATCTTTCTTGGTATAAATGAAACAGCCGGTGACATTACAGGAACATCAAGCTATCAGTTTGATACAGTTAACGGGCTTATTACACAGGTAAGCTCATTCTCAGAAGGTGATCCTTACCATAATAATGATGATGTAACATCAGTAACAAATATTTTTATTAATACTGTTAACTGGTTATGCCTTCCAATAAATAGCGAAACAAAAGACAATGCAGGTGTAAGACTTTCATATAAATCTATTGAATACAATGCAAATGGAAGTGTGAAAAAACAACAGATGGAAAACAATCAAGGCGCTGATCCAATAACTGAGTATGGTTATGATTCGCTTGGAAATGTTACGTCTGTAAGCAGTTATACAGATCTGGATACTACTCCACTTACAACAACTATAAGTACAGCATATAATCAACCCGGTTATTATATGGTTGTTACAAAAACATCTCCTGATAATATATCATCAGTAACTAAATTTGATAAATATCAGAGAGTTGTAGAATCAACAGATATATATGAAGACACATCTACTATGATATATGATGATTATGGAAGAGTAACATCTATAACTGAAATGATAGACAGCACTCCAACAGTAACAAAGACATTTGTTTACATAAAAGAAGGAGATTTATTTAAGGCAGAAGCAAGTTATCTTGATAATGCAGGCGGAGATAATTATATAAAAATGCAGTTTTATAAAGATGCGCTTGGCAGAAATGTTCAGACAAAAAAAGAGAGTATGGTTGACGGGGAAAAATGCTGGATAGTATCAGGCTGGTTAGTAAGAGATGCAATGGGAAGAGCAATAGAACAGGGCTCTCCAACAATTACAGATGACTTTACTGCGACCGGTTATATTGATAACCGGACAGAGTCATTAAATGTAAAAACAACATTCACTTATGATGATATGGGAAGATTCTACAAAGCTTTAATGCCAAGTACATATGAAGTAACAAAAGAGTATGAGCTTGCTACAGAGACTTATCATAATATTATAACATCAGCTACAGAAACAAGACTTGTAGCTAAAAGTATACTTAGTGATAATGAAGACAGGAGAAGCATCCAATACACTGATCTTGCAGGAGCAGTTGTAAAAACAGAAGTAAAAAAAGATGCGTCAAATAATTATATAACCACAGAGTTTGGATATACACTTAACGGTTACGGCAAAGTAAAAGAGCATACAGGAGCTATTGGCGAGAAACAATTTAACTCTATAGGCGGACTGATGTGGATGACAAGTCCTGATGCAGATACATTTGAGTATGAGTATAATAATAAACTTCAGGTAAGTATAGTACGCGATAAGGGTAAAGATCCGTTTGATAGTATTACAAGGGTAATTAATTATACTTATGACCAGCTTTATAGAGTAACAGATATTACATACTCGGGTTTTACAGATAACAGTATTCATTATGATTATTATGATAATACAGGCGAAGGCAATAGATATGCAAAATCAGGTATTAAGAAAGTAACAAAAGGCAGTTACTTTGAGGTTGAGTATGATTACGGGCAATTATGGATTGATGTAACAAAAACCATTGAAAGCGCTTCTTATACAACAAAGTATACATATGATGTACAGGGCAGGATTGATAATGTAGAGTACCCTGATTCTGAGATAGTTACCTATGACTATGATGAAGGCGGATATCTTAAGAGCATTACAGGGACACAGAGTTATATAAGTGATATTAAGTACAATAAATATGGACAGAGAACATCTGTAAGTTACGGTAATGGTGTTGAAACAACATATGATTATACAGAAACAACAGGCTTGCTTGATACAATGACCCAGACAAAAGGCGCAAATGTACTTTTAAATTATAATTATGACTTTGATTTAGTCGGAAATTTAACAACATTAACTGATAATGTAGACGGAGTAAACAATAGATCAATACAAAATTATACTTATGATCCATATCTTGGCAGAATTGCTACATCAAACGGTACATATGACGGCGGAGCAAAAACATATAATGAAACATATACATTTGATGATGACAATAGGATTCAGCAAAAAACATTCAGCAGAGACAGCGGGGATACAACAACCTATGCATTCAACTATGCTAATGATGATCATGCAATAACAAGTATTAATATAACAGGAAGCCCGATTGGAGAAACAGGTGTAGACTTTAATTATGATGACTTTGGCAATATGACCCAAAAAACATTAAACACAACAAGCGGTTCATCAATTACAGAGTATAAATATGATGAAACAAATAAACTTACCGAGATA
>CAZYID010000318.1:0-2582 GCA_964646595.1 uncultured Spirochaetales bacterium
TGTACCTTTTAACTTAATCATGATAATCTGAGAATAGGGAAAGTAAACCATAATTGTATATTCCGAAATTAATTGACCCCCCATTCCGGAATAATTGACCCCCTGTTCCGGACAATTGACCCCCCTGGTATGGGAAATTTTTGCTGACATTCCGGCATATTGACCCCTCTTATGAGAATTTAATGTCTGACATTCCGGCAAATTGACCCCTCTGGTGATCGTTGAATTTTTTCCTTTGCAGGAAAAAATATGCGATGGCAAGAAGGATAATAGAAATGGAAATTAAGAAACAGATTGAGATTTTAAGCAGTCTTGGTTATGGTAAGAAAACAATTGCACGGGAACTAGGGGTATCAAAGAACACAGTAAAGAGTTATCTTGAAGTGTCAGATGAGAAAGCCGCTGATTGCAACACTGACTCCCGTAAAGAAGATTTACATTCTTTCTTTCCCTATTGCCGCAGTGAACTGCCGCGAAAAGGAGTAACAAGGCAGATCCTTTGGGCTGAGTATCGAAGCAGGTATCCGGATGGTTACAGTTATAGTCAGTTTTGCGAGTATCTAAGTCAATGGCTTGATCGTAAAGATGCATCGCTTCATATTGAACAACAACCTGGGGACCGGTTGTATGTTGACTTTGCCGGTTCAAAGATGCCGATAGCAGATCCATATACCGGTGAGATAAAGGAAGTCGAAGTATTTGTTGCAGTTCTGGGTTATAGCGGAAAGACATATGTAAGAGCTTGTGAGAGCCAGCGTAAAGAAGATTTTTTATCATGCATTGTGAGGGCATTAAACTATTTTGGAGGTGTTCCAAAAGTTCTGATACCTGATAACCTAAAAAGTGGAGTTGATAAGGCTAATCGTTATGAGGCAGAAATAAACAGGGATCTGCTTGACCTTGGCAACCATTATGACATGGCCATCCTTCCCACAAGGAGCGTTAAACCAAGGGATAAGGCATGGGTCGAGAGAATGGTGCAAATTGTTTATACACGTATATATGCTCCTCTTCGCAACCAGACCTTTACCAATCTTGACAATCTTAATGACGCCATCGCTGAGTATCTTGAATATCATAACCAGGTTCCACTTCAGGGAAGATCTGAGAGCCGTAACGTACTGTTTGAAACCGAGGAGAAACAACATCTTCGCCCTCTTCCACATGATTACTGGGAACTGAAAGAATACCTACATGTTAAAGTCATGAAAAACTGCCACGTACAGCTTCACAGAGACAGGCATTACTATAGTGTCCCATATCACTATATCGGACAAAAAGTAAAACTGGTTTATACTGCCACATACGTTGCAGTCTACCTTGCAGGGGAGCGCATTGCATATCATTTACGTGATCGTATTCCTTACAAGTACACAACTGTAAAAGAACATCTTCCATCGAGTCATCAGTTTGTAAGTGAATGGAACCCTGGCAAGTTTATCGAGTGGGCCGGACGCATTCACTCTGATGTGGAATCATATATAAGAAAAGTGCTTGACAATAAATCATACCCGGAGCAAACATACCGGAGCTGCGTTGGAATACTATCCTTTGAGAAAAAAGCAGGTAAAGACCGGTTGATAGCTGCATGCAAGCGAGCTTCTGACTTTGGTGTATATAATTATAAAGTTATCAGTCAGATTATTGGTAACCGTCTTGACCGACTTGAAACAAAAGAAAAACAAAAAACCATGCCATTACATGAAAACATAAGAGGTGCTAACTATTACAAATAATCAATTAAAAAAAGATGCCTATGACACATGAAATCCAACAACTGATGCAGAACCTGCGACTCCCTGGAATGAGAGCCGCGTACGAAGGAATAATATCTACAAAGAACCTTCACTCTATCGGCAACGATGAGTTATTGAACCTTCTGTTACAGGCAGAATGGGATGAAAGAGAAAATGCAAAAGCCAACCGGAGGTTACAGAATGCCAGGTTCAGGATGCGTGCCTCAATGGAAGAGATAGACTTCTTTTCTCCACGCGGACTTGACAAAACAAGTCTTCTGAGGTTTACTGACGGAAGCTTTTTAAAATTTGCTGAGAACATACTTATCTCTGGTCCGACAGGTGTGGGCAAAAGTTATATCGCTTCGGCCCTTGGTCATCTCGCCTGTCAGCTTGGTTATAAGGTAAATTACTTCATTGCTCAAAAACTCTTTGCAATGCTCAGAATGTCTAAAGCTGACGAATCATACATCAGGCAGATTAAAAAACTGGAAAAACAGGATCTTCTGATCATTGATGACTTTGGTATGCAACCGCTGGATGAAATGTCACGTATGATGCTTCTGGAGATCATCGAGGACCGTCATCAGAAGAGTTCAACCATTATAGCATCACAACTACCAGTGGATAAATGGCATGATGTAATTGGAGAGAGTACTGTGGCTGATGCGATCCTTGACAGGTTGGTTCATACATCACATCGAATTGAATTATCTGGTGAGTCTATGAGGAAAAAGAAAAAAGTATAATTTTAGCAGATTAATCGTTCATTGCATTTTTAACTACGATCACCCTTCGGGGTTGTTGCCTCCGGCAGAGGGGTCAATAACCCGGAATGAGGGGTCA
>CAZYID010000319.1:0-2548 GCA_964646595.1 uncultured Spirochaetales bacterium
GTCAAAATCTCCATTAACCGGCACTGTTGGTGATACATCTGTCGGGGGTACTTTTGGTTCCCAATTAAAAAAATCAGGCTGGGATAGAATCATCATAACCGGTAAAAGTAATAATAAATGCGGTATTGAAATTAATGATCAAAACGTAATTTTCACAAATGCTTCTCATTAATTCAATTAATATTTTTAATTTTATTTCTCGTAAGTACTAATATTTTTAATTCATAATTTTCAGATCACCGGAAACAGTAGTAGCTTCAATTTTATTTTTTTCACTTCCAACAATACCTACTACATTATGCTTTTTATTAATATTTTTAATAGTAATTGGAAAATCACCATTATAATCTCCTGAAGTTGACTTGAAATATAATTTAAATTGCGCATTTACAGGTAAAACGATATTTATATCCCCGGATACTGTTTTAATTGATATATCATTATTATATTCTAAATAATTCACTTCTACATCACCTGATACATGATTACTTATAAAATCTCCTTTGAAGCTTTTAATTGAGATATCTCCTGATGTTGTTCTTAGATCACTCTTTTTTGTAAACAACTCAGATGATGAAAAATCCCCGGATACTGTTCTACAAGCAAAATTATTACATTCTCCATTTATTTTGATATCACCTGATGTAGTATTTATACTTATATCATTTGCATAAACTTTATCAATTTGAATATCTCCTGATACAGTTTTATATCTGACATTATCAAATTTAAAATTATCCTTATAAATATCTCCGGATACTGTTGCTATAGAAATATCTCTTGAATATTCTACAGGTAAATATAATTCTAACCTGGATTCTTCATGAAAATTAAACAGACTCAATTGAAATAATTTCTTATGTTTAATACTAATTATTAAATCTTTATTAGACTGAGAAATAATAAGCTCAGGTTCATATTTGCTATTATTTTTTGAAATATTTGTATGAAAAATAATTTTTGCTTCTTTATCATTTGTTGGAATTATTATAACCTCTTCATTTATGGTATTAATTTCAATATTATTAATATCCTTAATTTGTAAAGTTTCTTCTTTATTAATAATTGTATCATCTCCATTTACATTAAAGCCCTTACACCCACCTGTTAATGGGAATAAAATAAATGCAATCAAAAAAGAAATTACCATAACCGCAAAAAGCACAGTAACAATAATTTTTAGATTTATATTTTTTTTCATTTAATCCTCCTAGAAAATTGCCGCAATTGTTCGTTGATGGAGTCGTCATGCACCTCAATCAAAGAAAATAACATTTTCTTCATTATTGGGCGTCTTTTCAGTCATGACGACTCCTTTTATTTCCTGATTATCTTTAAATTAAATTTTAAATATTTTATTGTTCCAATATAAAAATATTTTGCTAAAAAACAATCTCCAATCAAAAAAAGCAATCCAAATGCTGTAGTTCCAATTGATAAAAATATAGCAATTACCGGATTGATCCCAATAAAAAAAATTGAAGAAACAAATGGCTGAATTATTGCAGCAAAAAATATAAAAACACCTGATATTGTAATTGAAAATCCTGCTGCAAAAAGAGATATTAAAACTGCCACTAATCCTATAAATGGTCCTAATAAAAATACTATATTAAAAAATCCAAGACCAAGAGAAGCAATAATTGCTTTAATAATTCCTGATATAGACCTTGATTTTTCTGCTTCTTTTATCATCATATCCATTTTATACTGTTTTGCGATTGATTTTGGATTACCAAGCAATTCACAAATTTCTTCTTCACTTTTATTATTTTTTAATCCAATATCAAAATGTTCTTCATAATCAGCAATAATCTCTTTTTTATCAGTCGTTGAGATATTGCCAAGATTGCTAGACAGTACTTTTAAAAAATCTTTTTTATTCATTTTATTTCTCCTCCTTAACAATTTTATTTATCCCCTTAATAAAACTAAACCATTCTTTTGTTAAATCCTTTAATGTAGACTTACCTAATTTAGTCAGAGTATAATATTTCCTTGACGGCCCTTCCTGTGACTCTTTTAAATATGTAGTTAATAATCCTTGATCTTTTAATCTCTTTAATAATGGATAAATAGTTCCTTCTGATATTGAAATATTTTTAGAGATTTCATTTACAAGCTCATAACCATAACAATCCATTTTACCAAGCAAAGATAAAACACATAGCTCCAAAACTCCTTTTTTAAATTGAATATTCATAATTTTACCTCACCTGCAATACATTATAGCACATGGTACCTTTTAATGCAAGGTATTAATTATAATTTTTTTATTAATATTAAAAATGTAATAATTGCATACAAAAATATTATGATAAAAGATGTGTCAACCATTGATAATTTGAATAATTATTTATTAAAAATAAAGTAAAAAAATGGGTTGATTTGTCTTATTCATCAGTTTTAAATTGACTTATTAATTTTTCTAATTCATCGATGTTTTCTGCATTCTCTGTACCGGCGCTTGATACCATTTCTGCTCCAATAAAAATTTCCTTGATGCCTATTTCTACTTCCTGTATCCCATTCTTTGTTTCAAAAGAAA
>CAZYID010000320.1:0-2502 GCA_964646595.1 uncultured Spirochaetales bacterium
ATTACTAAAGCAGTAACATCGTCAGTTTTAGGTGCTGTTTTTATAAAATTTAAATATTCATTTTCTATCTCTTTCACAAGATTTTTTGAGGATTTATTATAATTTTGCAATAAAAATTTTTGTGCTCTTTCTTCTCCATATTGCTTTCCATCAGGATTTCTTGCATCAATAAATCCATCAGAATAAGTAACTAATTTTAATCCTTTAGAAATGGGTATAACATATTCTTTTATTTTTAAATCGGATGTTTCAATAATTCCTAATGGAGGTAAAAATGGTTTTACTTTTTTACATGTTGTTTTTCCATTTTCTTTTTGAAAGATATAAACATAAGAATAACCATGGTTAAAAATTTTAATTTGTTTTTCTTCCATATCTATAAAAACTAATATACTGGCAATAAAAATATCAAGATGAGTGCTTCTATTTATTAAATCATTTAATAAAGCAATTAGTTTTGCTGGTTTTAAAGTTTCAAGGGTATTTGTTAAATTAAATGTAATAAAAAATGAATTTAATGAACTTGTTAGTAATGATGCAGAAATATTTTTACCGCTAACATCAAAACAAGCAGCCATTGACAAATGGTCATTTATCTTTATTAATTTATAAAAATCTCCTCCAAGCATATGGGCCATATGAGTAAATACTTCTACTTCAAAATTAACATCTTTTATAGTATGCATATTCATGAAATATTCTTGTATCTCTTTTGCTCTTCTTAATTCAAGATTTCTAAGCTGTGTTACATGTTGTAAAAGTTTATTAAAATTTCCAAGACCAATATATACGCCATGATAAAAAATTAAAAAATTAAAATCAAAGGTAGTCTCATCTCTTGAAAGAACAAGTTCAATAACTTTATCAACATGCTCTTTTGCTTCAACAATTAAAACATCTTTATTTACAAATTTTTCAATTGTACTGCCTTTTATATGTTCCCAAAAAGACTTATTTTTTTCTACTATTTTATTTATATCTACTAGACCTGCAACACCGATACCATATTCAACTGGAACACAAGTAATATCTTCTTCTTTTCTATATACAGCAACAAAATCTTCTAATGTAATGAAATGTGTTGTGGGCTCAACATATTTCATGATAGTACCAACTTCATATTCAAAAAATTTAGAAGATAATTGCTCTGATAATTCTTTTCTATTCATAGGTTAGCCCAGTTTAATATAAACTTTAATTTAAAAAAAATCTAAATTAAAAAAATAACTAATCTCATAAGAAAGGACATTTATTTCTTAAAAAAATAAAAAAACATTAATTATTTTACTACTTAAATTACATAAATACCACTAAATTTTATTTATAAATTATTAATAGTTTTTTCTTATGTAAAATTTATTTAGAGGCTATTTCTTTTTAAGAAAAACTTTTATATACAGCTACAGCATTTTTAGTATCATTAAAAACTACGCCACCATCCCAATATTCTACAGCTGCAAATAAAGCATTTCCTCCATCATTACTCTCGCTATTTTCTGTCCTATAAGAAACATATTCTTTCATTTTATCAAAATTTTTATTTTTATAATATTCAATCCTCTTTTTATTAAATAAATTCCATTCTTCAATTTTCTGAAATCCTTCACCTTCATCCTCAATGATTAAATGAGCACATTTTTTATTGAGTATATACCATACTTTTATTTTTTTATTTATATCTTTTTTATTTCCATGTTTAATAGCATTAGCAATAAGCTCACTTATTTGTTGTTCTAATAATCTTAACTTAGGTATTACTGATGGTGCACTTCGTATTATTGATAAAGAATATAATTTAATTTGCGTTAAATCACTGTTAAACTCTCGATAAAACATATTTTCTTTATTAAATAACTTATGATTAGAATCAATTAATATTTCATTCATGATTTTTTTTATCCTAAATCGACGTTCTTTTTGATGTCCTCAATAGCATCCTTTAAAGTAGAAATTGGAAAATATTCATATAATCTTGCTAGTTTAATTATTTCATATACTTGACCAATAATGTTAATTAACCATAACCTTTTACCTGGATTATTGAATTGTGAATTTATTCTTAATAAGGCACCAATCCCGCTGGAGTCAATATATTTTAAATCTTTAAAATCAATAATTATGTTTTTAACATCTTTATGCAATAAGGAATTTATAGTATCTTTTAATTTATATGAATTTGCTAAATCCAAATCACCTTTTAAACTTATAAAATTAAATAAATTATATTCTTTAATATTTATTTCCATCATATTTTTACTCCTTATATATTAGATTATTACAATCAATATTTAAGTCTTTTAATTATGAGATTTACCAGCTCCAATTAGCTTTTAATAATGCTATCAATTATATCTATTATTTAAAAATGATAAAAATAAATATTTTTATTAAATAATTAAGCTATCATAGAGTCTAATTGAAGTCAATAAAAAAAATAATACATAAAAAGGCATAAAATTAATTGAGATATTAGTATCCTTATATAATTTAAAAAAATAATGA